>CAJTZL010000022.1 GCA_910583695.1 uncultured Oscillibacter sp. | reverse complement strand
CCACCTGCATCGGCGGCTGCATCCGGGACCCCCTGTCCGGCCGGGCCTACGTCCATCAGGCCATGCGCCTCACCGGCTGCGGCGACCCCCGGACGCCCCTGGACCAGACCCTCCCCGGCAAGCTCCCCCAGCGGAAGCTCTGCCAGACGGCGGCGGCGGGCTACTCCTCCTACGGCAACCAGATCGGCCTTGCCACGGGCCACGTGGCAGAGCTCTACCACCCCGGTTACGTCGCCAAGCACCTGGAGGTGGGCGCCGTCGTGGGCGCGGCCCCGGCGGAGAACGTCCGGCGGGAGCGCCCCGCCCCCGGGGACGTGGTGATCCTCCTGGGCGGCCGCACGGGCCGGGACGGCATCGGCGGAGCCACCGGCTCCTCCAAGAGCCACGACCGGAAATCCCTCCGGACCATGGCCAGCGAGGTCCAGAAGGGCAACGCCCCCGAGGAGCGGAAGATTCAGCGGCTCTTCCGGGACGGAAGCGTTACCCGCCTCGTCAAGCGCTGCAACGACTTCGGCGCAGGGGGCGTATCCGTTGCCATCGGCGAGCTGGCGGACGGCCTCACCATCGACCTGGACGCCGTACGGAAAAAGTACGACGGCCTGGACGGCACGGAGCTGGCCATCTCCGAGAGCCAGGAGCGCATGGCGGTGGTCGTCTCTCCCGAGGACGTGGAAACCTTCATCGCCGCCGCGAAGGCGGAAAATCTGGAGGCGTATCCGGTTGCGGTTGTCACGGAATCCCCCCGGATGATCATGCAGTGGCAAGGGGAAACCATTGTCAGCCTGAGCCGGGAGTTCCTAAACTCCAACGGCGCGGTGAAGCACGCCCAGGTCCATATCCCGGAAGCCCACCGCAGTCTGCACGCCAACGAAACCGGAAGCCTCCGGGAAACGGCCTCCAGCCTGCAAAGCGCCTCCCGCCGGGGGCTGGTGGAGCGGTTCGACTCCACCATCGGCGCAGGCAGCGTCACCATGCCCTACGGTGGAAAAACCCAGCGCACTCCCGCCCAGTCCATGACGGCCCTTCTCCCGGTGCTTCCGGGGCAGGAGACGGAGCAGGCCAGCGTCATGGCCTGGGGGTTCAATCCGGAAATCATGAGCGAGGACCCCTACACCGGGGCCATGAGCAGTGTGGTCATCTCCCTGGCCAAGCTGGTGGCCTCCGGCGCGGACTACAAGGCCGCTTATCTCACCTTGCAGGAGTACTTTGAAAAGCTGCGGACGGACCCGGAGCGCTGGGGCAAGCCCTTCGCCGCCCTCCTGGGGGCCATGGAGGCCCAGATGGACTTCGGCGCGGCGGCCATCGGCGGCAAGGACTCCATGTCCGGCTCCTTCCTGGATCTGGACGTGCCCCCCACGCTGATTTCCTTTGCCATCGCTCCTATTCAGGCGGGAGAGGTCCTCACGCCGGAGTTTAAAAAGGCGGGACACCCGGTGTACGCTTTCGGCGGCGTCAACGCGAAAAATCTGAAGGCCGCTTGGGCGGCGTTCCATGAACTGGCCCAAAGCGGCAAGGTCAAAGCCGCCTGGGCCGTGGAGCACAGCACGGCGGAAGCGGTCATGAACATGTCCTTCGGCAGCCGCATCGGCTTCACCGCCGCCCCCGCCGTCCCCCACCGCTGGTACGGCCCGAATCGTGGAACCATCGTGGCGGAGCTGACGGAGGACGTCGACCTTCCCGGCGCCAAGCGCATTGGCGTTACCACGGCGGAGCCGGTGATTACAATTGGTGATGATTCCGCCCCCATCAACGAACTGTTATCGCTGAACGAGGCCGTGCTGGCGGATGTGTACCCCACCGGAGCCCCCGTCTCCGGCGAGGCTCCCGTTCTGCCCTGCCCCGCCTTTACCCGCCCCGCTCCCAAGGTGGGCGCGGCCAAGCCCAAAGTCCTGATTCCCGTCTTCCCCGGCACCAACTGCGAATACGACAGCGCCAGGGCCGCCCTCCGGGCGGGCCTGGCGGCGGAAATCTTCGTCATCAACAACCAGTCCTCCAAGAACGTGGCGGAGTCCGCCGCCGCTTTCGCCCGGAAGCTCCGGGAAAGCCAGATTCTCTTCCTCCCCGGCGGCTTCTCCGGCGGCGACGAGCCCGACGGCTCCGGCAAGTTCATCACAGCCTTCCTCCGGGGGCCGGAGACCTCCGAGGCGGTGATGGACCTCCTCCGGAACCGGGACGGCTTGGCCCTGGGCATTTGCAACGGCTTCCAGGCCCTTATCAAGCTGGGGCTGGTGCCCTACGGCGAAATTCGGGATACGGACGAGGCCTGCCCCACCCTCTCCTTCAATGCCATCGGGCGGCACCAGTCCAAAATTGTGTATACCCGCATCGTCTCCAACCAATCCCCCTGGCTGGCCCGGGTGAACCCCGGCGAGGTCTACGCCGCCCCCACTTCCCATGGCGAGGGCCGCTTCCTCTGCCCTCCGGAGCTTTTGAAAGTCCTGGCGGAAAATGGGCAGATCGCCACCCAGTACGCGGACCTGGAGGGCCTGCCCACCATGGACCCGGACTTCAACCCCAACGGCTCCGCCTGGGCGGTGGAGGGGATTACCTCCCCCGACGGACGGGTTTTCGGCAAGATGGGCCACGCCGAGCGCATCGGTCCGGGCCTGTACCGGAACGTTCCCGGCGAATACGACCTCCGGCTCTTCCAGGCCGCCGGGGATTATTTCGCCATTCTCTGAAACAGGGGCTTGACAAGTCCCCCAAGGGTAGTGTATACTTCCTAAAATTTATAGAAACGAGGTGTCCGCTATGGCCTACTTTTTCTCTGAGCCCTCCCGCACCTTCAGCGAGTATCTGCTGGTTCCCGGCTACTCCTCCGCCGAGTGCATCCCCGCCAACGTGACCTTGAAGACGCCGGTGGTGAAGTTTAAAAAGGGCGAGGAGTGCCCCCTGACCATGAACGTGCCCATGGTTTCCGCCGTCATGCAGGCGGTCTCCGGCGAGCAGATGGGCATCGGCCTTGCCAAGGAGGGCGGCATTGCCTTCATCTTTGTCTCCCAGCCCGTGGAACAGCAGGCGGAGATGGTCCGCCGGGTGAAGAACTACAAGGCGGGCTTTGTCTCCAGCGACTCCAACCTCCGGATTGGGGACACCCTGGCGGACGTGCTGGCCCTGAAGGAGCGCAGCGGCCACTCCACCATGGCCGTCACCGACGACGGCACCGGAACCGGCAGGCTCCTGGGCCTCGTCACCAGCCGGGACTACCGGGTCAGCCGCCTGGACCCCACCACCCCCGTCACGAACTTCATGACCCCCTTTGATAAGCTCATCTACGCCCCCGAGGGTACCAGCCTGAAAGAGGCCAACGACATCATCTGGGACCGGAAGCTCAACGCCCTGCCCATCGTCTCCAAGGACGGACGTCTCGTCAGCTTCGTCTTCCGCAAGGACTACGACTCCCACAAGGGCAACCCCCTGGAGCTGCTGGACGGTCAGAAGCGCTATGTGGTAGGCGCGGGCATCAACACCCGGGACTACGAAACCCGGGTTCCCGCCCTGGTGGACGCCGGGGTGGATGTGCTGGTCATCGACTCCTCGGAGGGCTACTCCGAGTGGCAGGCCCGGACCCTCCGCTGGATTCGGGACCGCTACGGCGACACGGTGAAGGTGGGCGCGGGCAACGTGGTGGACGGCGAGGGCTTCCGCTTCCTGGCGGACGCCGGGGCGGACTTCGTGAAAATCGGCATCGGCGGCGGCTCCATCTGCATCACCCGGGAGACCAAGGGCATCGGCCGGGGGCAGGCCACGGCGGTCATCGACGTGGCGGCGGAGCGGGACAAGTACTTTGCGGAAACCGGCGTCTACGTCCCCATCTGCGCCGACGGCGGCATCGTCCAGGACTATCACATCACCCTGGCCCTGGCCATGGGCGCGGACTTCTGCATGCTGGGCCGGTACTTCTCCCGGTTTGACGAAAGCCCCACCAGCAAAATTCTCATTGGCGGCAGCTATATGAAGGAGTACTGGGGCGAAGGCAGTGCCCGGGCCCGGAACTGGCAGCGCTACGACCTGGGCGGCGCGGCGAAGCTCTCCTTTGAAGAGGGCGTGGACTCCTACGTTCCCTATGCCGGCGCCCTGGCGGACGGCATGGCCACCACCCTGGCGAAGATTCGCTCCACCATGTGCAACTGCGGCGCCCTGACGATTCCCGAGCTCCGGGAAAAGGCCAAGCTGACCCTGGTCAGCTCCGTCTCCATCGTGGAGGGCGGCGCCCATGACGTGCTCCTCAAGGACTCCGCCGGAGCGGTGGGACGAAATTAAAAAGAAGGTCCGCTTCCACGGGAAGCGGACCTTTTCCTTTATTCAGGTATGCTCGTCATAGTAGACCCAGGTAAAGAAATCCGTAACCAGCGAGATGAAAAACGCCGCCATCAGCCCCAGGCCCACGTAAATCAGCGTCTCCTGCCCCGTCGTCTTTCCCCAGGCAATCAGCACCAGCTCCGCCGCCAGAAAGGCAATCTGGCTGATATAATAGGCCCGGCTCCTGGATTTCAGCTTCACCAGCTGGTTCCGCTCGTCCCGCTCCTCCACCTTGTCCTCCCGGGACCACTTGGGGGACAGGCTCCGAACAACTCCGGCCCCGCCCAGGAGCAGCAGCAGCCCCACCAGTAGGCCGTCGTTCCAGGCAAAGCCCTGCAAGGCGCCCCGCACCAGATTCAAAGCCCCCAGAAACAGAGCAAAGAGCCCAAAGGCAAAGTTCTTCTTGTGATAGATTTTCATGGCAGTTTCCCTCTTTCCCAAATGTCTGTCCGAATGCCGCAGCGCCGATGACCGGGCGGCAAACCGGCGGCAAGGCGCTTCCTACGATAAATCTTCGTATTTCCGATCCTCCATTTCCCGGTTTTCCCGGAGACAGCAAAGCTCCTCCACCGTCACGCCGAAGACCTCCGCCATCCGGTAGGCCAGCATCAGCGACGGGCTGTACTGCTCCTTCTCAATGGAGATGACGGTCCGGGCCGAGACATGGACCCGCTCCGCCAGCTGCTGCTGGGTCATGCCCGCGGCGGTCCGCAGCGCCTTCACTTTCGTTTTCACTCCATTCCTCCCTTATATATGAAGTCTCCTTCTCGTGAAGCTAACTTCATATTACTCCGCTGTCTGCCATTTGTCAAGCGAAAAATATGAAGTTTCCTTCATGCCCGTTTTCATGGTAAGCGCCCCTGCCTTCCGGCTGGGGCGCTTTTGCGTTTACACCCTCTTCCAGGCCGCCCCACCCTTCACATCCGTGACCTCGATGCCCTGGGCTTTCAGCTCGTCCCGGATACGGTCCGCCTCGGCAAAGTTCTTCGCTTTCTTGGCCTCGTACCGGGCCAGCACCTTGGCATCGATTTCCGGGTCGCCCTCTCCGGTGATCACATAGTCCCCGCCGCCGCTCTGAACGGCCTGGGCCGCCTTCTCCCGGAGGGCCGCCGCTTTCTCCAAAAGACTCATGGACAGCACCTTGTCGAACTCCCCGATGACGGCCAGCTTGGTGGCGTCGCCGGTTTTCGCCTTCAGGGCGTCGAATACCGCCGTCACGGCCATGGAGGTATTCAGGTCATTCCCCACCTGCTGGAGGAACTTCTTCCGGTACTCGTCAAATACCGCCGTGTCCACGTCCCCTTCCGGCTTCAGCGCCGCGATGCGGTTCAGCAGCTTTGTGTAGGCGGCGGCGGCGTTGTCCAGGTTCTCCCAGCTGAATACCAGGGTCTTGCGGTAGTGGCTCTGGAGGCAGAACCAGCGGTAGGCCAGGGGGTCGTATCCCTTCTCCTCCAGCAGGGAGACCGTCAGAAACTCCCCCTTGGACTTGGACATCTTCCCCGCCGGGTCGTTCAGGTGGTGGACATGGAACCATTGGGGGCACCAGGGATGGCCCAGGTAGCTCTCCGACTGGGCGATCTCATTGGTGTGGTGGGGGAAGGCGTTGTCCACGCCGCCGCAGTGGAGGTCCAGGTACTCCCCGTTGTACTTCATGGAGATGCCGGAGCACTCGATATGCCAGCCGGGATAGCCCACGCCCCAAGGGGAGTCCCACTTAAGGGCCTGATCCTCAAACTTCGATTTCGTGAACCAGAGGACGAAGTCGTTTTTGTTCCGCTTGTTGGAGTCCTCCTCCACGCCCTCCCGGACGCCCACAGCCAGATCGTCCTCGTCGTGGTCGTTGAAAATGTAGTACCGCTCCAGCTTGGAGCTGTCGAAATACACGTTCCCTCCGGCCAGGTAGGCGTATCCGGTGTCCACCAGCCTGGAGATGATTTTGATATACTCGTCAATGCATCCGGTGGCGGGCTGGACCACGTCGGGGGTCTTGATGTTCAGCTTCCGGCAGTCGTCAAAGAAGGCGTCGGTGTAGAATTTGGCAATGTCCATCACCGTCTTGTTTTCCCGCTTGGCTCCCTTGAGCATTTTGTCCTCTCCGGTGTCGGCGTCGCTGGAGAGGTGCCCCACGTCGGTGATGTTCATGACCCGGTTCACGTCGTACCCGGCAAAGCGCAGGTACTTCTCCAGCACGTCCTCCATGATATAGCTCCGGAGGTTTCCAATGTGGGCGAAGTGGTAGACCGTGGGCCCGCAGGTGTACATTTCCACCCGGCCGGGGATGTGGGTTTTGAACTCCTCTTTTTTGTGGGTTGCGGAATTGTAAAGATACATAAGAATGCTCCTCCTCTTTTTTATTCATGCAGTTCCAGGGGCAGGCCGTCCGGGTCGTGGAAAAAGGTCATCCGCTTTTCGCTGTAGGGGTCCCAGCGTATGGGCTCGCAGGGAATCCCCCGGGCCTCCAGCTCCCGGACCGCCTCTTCGACGTCCTCCACCCGGAAGGCCAGATGGCGCAGGCCCCGGGCCTCCGGGTAGCTGGGGCGCGCCGGCGCGCCGGGGATGGCGAAAATCTCCAGCTCCCCGTCCCCGAACTGCAAATCCAGCTTCCAGTCTCCCCGCTCCTCCCGGAAGTTCTCCCGGAGCACCGGGAAGCCCAGCTTCTCCACATAGAACTCCCGGGCCTTTTCGTAATCCGAGACAATGATCGCCGCATGGTGCAGACGCTCCAGCCGCATATGCGTTCCTCCTGTTCCCGGCCCTCAGGCGGGCCGTCTCCGGTGGGGCTCCTTCCGGGCCTCCAGGACCCGCTCCAGGTTCTCCACCTGCCGGGCCAGCCGCTCCAGCTCCTCCCGCACCGGGTCCTGGACGCTGATCTGGTCCACATCGTCGGCGTAGTACACCGGACAGCCGTTCACCCGGACAATCCGGGCGGGGACGCCCACGGCGGTGGACCCCGGCGGCACCTCCCGCAGCACCACGGCCCCGGCGGCAATGCGGGCGTTGTCTCCCACCTTGAAGGGGCCCAGCACCCGGGCTCCGGAGCCTACCATCACGTTGTTCCCCAGGGTGGGGTGCCGCTTCCCCTGGTCCTTTCCGGTGCCCCCCAGGGTCACGCCCTGGTAAAGCAGGCAGTCGTCCCCGATTTCGGCGGTCTCGCCGATGACAATGCCCATCCCGTGGTCGATGACCAGCCGGCGGCCAATCGTCGCGCCGGGGTGGATTTCAATGCCGGTCCTGTTCCGGGCGTGCTGGGAAATCCAGCGGGCCAGGAAGTACCGCCTTCGGAGATACAGCCAGTGGGCCGCCCGGTGCCACAGCAGGGCGTGGACCCCGGGGTAGAGGAGAAAAATCTCCAGCTTGCTCCGGGCCGCAGGGTCCCGGCGCTGATAGGCGGCCAGCAGGCCGCCGAGACGAGTCAGGTACATCATGCTTCACTCCTTGCCGGGCCGGGAGCGCACAAAAACGCCTCCCGTACCGAAGTACGAGAGGCGACGAATCGCGGTTCCACTCTCATTTATCACTCAAGGGGCCCTTGACGGGGGCCGGGCGGAGGGCTCTCCCCTCCCGCTCACGGACGCACTTGGCGGTTCCCTCCGCAGACGCGCTTGCAGCCGGTGACGCGCCCTCTCTGTTCTTTGGGATGACCGTTACTCTTTCCGATCATTGCGGTATTCACTTGACTCTGTCAGTATATTAGCAGGACTTGCCCGCCGTGTCAAGATGTTTCAGTCCTCACACTTCAGCTGGTAGCCCAGCTCCTGGACCTTCTGCCGGATCTGCTCCTGGCGCACGCCGGTAGAATCGTAGTCCACCGCCACGCAGCCCCGGTCGCTGAGGCTGACAGCCGTGACGCCGGGGAGCATGTCCAGCCCCTGCTTCAGCAGCTTCTCGTCGTGCTTGTCCCCGGGATTCTCCAGGGAGAAATAGGCGCTCAAACGGGCCATGGGAATCGCTCCTTTCAATCCTTTGGAGTAGCTTTCCCAAGGTGCGCTTTTTCATTCCAGACGAATATGCGAACCGGCGCTCAGCCCTTCTCCTCCGGTTTATTCTCCGGCTTCTTCTCCAGCCGGGCGGCCAGCTCATTCAATTCCGCCCCCGTCTGGTCCAGGGCCCGGGGCAGCTGGCTGAGCGTCACCTCAATTTTCCGCAGCTCCCCGTTCACATGGCCGGCAGCGGCTTCAAAATCGCTCATCAGCCTGCTGTACCGGCTCCGGAACTCCTCCAGGGTCCGGCGGGTCTGGGCGGCGGCCTCCTCCTCCAGGTCGTCGGCCCGGTTCCGGGCCTCGCACTCAATGGCCCCCAGCCGCTCCCGGAAGCGGGCGTAGCTCTCCGCGTCGGGCCGGAGGGCGTCCCGCTCGGCAGTAAGCCGGGCCACGTCCTGCTCCAGGGCCCGCAGGGGCTCCAGGTCCGCCCGGGCGGCGGTTTCAGACTCCAGCTTCTCCCGGAGCCCGTCCCGCTGGGCGGTCAGCTCCTCCACCTGGGCCCGGAGCCCGTCCAGCTCCTCCTGCCTGTCCTCCGCCTGCCTGCGGAGCTCCGCGTTTTCCGCTTCCAGCTCCCGCTGTACGGCGGCGGCCTTTTCCGAGGCCTGCTCCAGATACCGCACCACATCCTGCTTGTCGAACCCGCCGAAGGCCACGCTTTTAAAGGAATAATTCTCCATAAGGCTACCGTTTCCTCTCTCAATTTCTCTTTGATTTTATCACAAGTGATTGCATTTTACAAGGGGCATCCGCACCTGTTCCCATATCTCCAGTCCCATTTTCCCGGTGCAAAGCCCGGACCGCTTGTGTTTATAGAACATTTGTGATAGAATTTCATGCATGTCCCATCGTTTTTGAAAGAGGAGGTCCCGCCATGAAAATGCCGGAAGGGCCCATCCGACCGGAGCTGTTCGCTCCCTGCGGGATGAACTGCATGGTCTGCTACAAGCACTGCTTCCACAAGCATCCCTGCGGCGGCTGCCGGTCCGACAGCGCAGGCAAGCCGGAGCACTGCCGGAAGTGCGCCATACGAGACTGTCTCCGGGAGCGGGAACAATCTCACTGTTTTGAATGCCCGGAGTTTCCCTGCAAGCGGATTCAAAATCTGGACGTCCGCTACCGGCGGCGGTATCAGACCAGCCTTGTGGAAAACAGCCGGTACGTGCAGCAACACGGCCTGACGGCGTTTATGGCCCGGCAGAAGCGGGCCTGCACCTGTCCCCGCTGCGGCGGCGTCATCTCCCTCCACGACAGGATGTGCAGTGAGTGCCGCAGTGAACCATGATCCCAAACTTCAAGCCCGGCGCTCCGTTCGGAGCGCCGGGCCCGTTTTTTCAAACCTCGTACCAGCGAATCTCGTTGGCGGCCAGCTCCAGCGGAAAACTGGACCCGTCCCCCCGGAAGACCGTGGTGCTCTGGGGCTCATAGGTGTTGTTCACCACGCAGAAGCGTCCGCTCTCCACGTAGGCGTGAACCTCCACCCGGCAGTTGGAGGAGAACCACTTCTCCAGGCCGTCCTCCCCATGGGCGGCCCAGAGAATCGCCCGGTGGAGCAGGCGGCTGTTCTCGAAGGAGTAGGGCAGTCCGGAGACATACACCCCCCGGCCGGAGCCGAAGGCGTTCACCGCCAGCTGGACCTCCTTGTCCCGCTGAATCAGCACCTCCGCCCCCTCCAGGGCGTAGACGCTCTTCTGCCCTTCGCCGAAGTCCACGGGACTCTCCGCGTCCGCCAGGAGGAAGTGCTCCGGGTGCTCCTCCCAGTTGTACTTGTCGTAGCCCAGTGTAAAGCCCGTCTCCTTTTCAACGCCCAGCACCGGGGCCATCTGGAAATAGCGTCCCTGGTACAAATGGCCGGAGGGCTCGCCCACGCCGATGAAGCCGCCGCCCTTCCAGACGAACCGCTTCACGGCGGAGGAAACCGCCGGGTCCTCCCAGACGGCCCCGCCGGTGTGGGCGGTGTCGCCGCCGCCCACGTTCAAAAGCACGTCCACGCCGTCCAGGGCACGGGGGTCGGCCCTCAAATCGTCGAAGCTCAGGAAGCGCACGTCGAAGGGCGCGCCGGAAAGGGCCTCGATCACCCCGGCGTAGGAGTAGTTCTGCTTTTGATACAGGGCGTGGTGGACCATGTGGCAGCCCCAGGACCGGGCCTTTCCCCAGCAGTTCAGCACCGCCACGGTCTTGGCGCAGTAAGGCCTGGCTCCGTTGATGTGCCCGTAGAGCTCCCGGAACTCCCTGCACACGGATTCTACATAGCTGATAAACTCCGGAAATTCACAGGCCAGCTTCAAGTACCCGCCGTAGCCGATGCGGTCAATGGGCTTGCGGAGAATGGCCCGCCGGGCCGTGACCCAGTTCTCCCGGGCCTCCCCCACCGGGTCTCCGCCCTCGTGGAAGGTATCCGGGAAGAAGTAGGGCAGGAAGCGCCCCTCGGTGTACTTCACGCCGGGGATGTCGGAGATGAGGCGCAGGGTGGAGCCGTTGCCCACGCTGCCCACCACGGCGTCCAGGCCGATGGACTTGAACTCCTCCAGATAGGGCTCCGTGCCGATCCAGTGGTCCCCCAGGAACATCATGGCCTCCTTGCCCAGCTCGTGGGTAAGGTCCACCATTTCCTTTGCCAGGGCGGCTACCTCCCGCCGCTGGAACGCCATGAAATCCAGGAACTCCCTGGAGGGAACCCGATACTGATTGTTATAATACCCCTGGTCGATAACAAATTCCGGTCGGAATTTGTAGCCGGCCTCCCGCTCGAACCGCTCCAGAATGTAGGGGGACACGGAGGCGGAGTAGCCGTACCAGTCCACGTACTTCTCCCGTTTCAGCTCGTCGAAGATCAGGGTGAACTGGTGGAAGAAGGTGGTGTAGCGAATCACGTCCACATAGGGGTGGTCCTGAATGAACTTCCGCAGGCGCTCCATGGTGAACTTCCGGGTCTTGGGCTGGCGGACGTCGAAGGTGATCTGGTGCTCGAAGTCCTTCCAGTCGTTGGTGACGGCGTTGTACATGTGAACCGGGTCCCAGATGAGGTAGGCCAGGAAGCTGACGGTGTAGTCGTGGAACGCCTCCGGAGCGGGAATCACCACCGCGCCGCTTCCGGCGTCGTAGTCCCAGGCTTCCGGAGCCAGGGGCTCTCCCGCGGTGCGGTCCATGACCTCCCACCAGCGCTTGATATCGTCCCGGGTGTTGACCTTCAGCAGCTCGCCGCTGATGCCCTTCAAAAGAGGGATGGACAAAGACCCGCCCACCGCCGTGTGAAAGGCCGTCATAATGTAGCACTGCTGGACCTCGTCGGGGTTCGCTTTCGCCCAGGCGTTGTCCTTCCGGGTGGTGTAGTAGGTGGCGTAGACCTTGGCGTCGGCGGATTTCAGCTCCTCGGGGTAGTCCGTGCCGTCGCAGTCCCGGATGGCGTCGGCCCCCCAGCGCTCCAGCAGGTCCAGGGTCTCGGGGACCACGTCCACGTCCGTGGGGATCGTCACCCGGCCCTTGTTCTGTAAATCTGTCATACATTACACTCCTTAGAGTCCGGGGCCTTTGTCGCCCTCAAAGGGCTTGTTGTACACCAGCAGCGCCGTCAGCAGCAGAATCACGCCCAGGATCATCAGCCCCAGGCCCTTCATCTGCCCCGTCAGGGTCCAGCCGAAGATGACCAGGGCCAGTCCCGCGAAAAAGAACCCCGCAATCAACAGCGCCCGAAGGCCCATATGCTCTTTCCAAAATTTCATGCCCTCACCTCATCCTTTCAGTCCGCCCACGGTCATGCCCTGGGTCAGCTTCTTCTGCACGCACATGTAGAGTATCAGCGTGGGCAGCATCACCAGCACAAGGCCCGCATACAAAATGCCGTACTGGGCGGAGGACTGCTGGGCCTGCATCAGGTTCAAAAGGCCCACCGGCAGGGTCTTCTGCCCTGTGGCGCTGCTCATCAGCGTCATGGAGATGATGTACTCGTTCCAGAAGGAGAGGAAGTTGAAGAGGATGATGGTGATGATGGAGGGCTGGGCCATAGGGAAGATGATCCGAATCATGGCCTGTCCATAGCCCGCGCCGTCAATGTAGGCGGCCTCCTCAAAGTCGTGGGGCAGGGTGGCGAAGTAGCCGGAGAGCAGATAGATGGTGAAGGGCAGGGCCGTAGAGGCGTACACCACCGCCAGCACCACCAGATTGTTCAGCAAAAATCCGCTCCCCATCAGGTTTTTCAGCCACATGTCCCCGTCCCGGAGCATCAGGAAGATGGGCACCACAATGTAGTTCACGTTGATGAACAGCCCCGCCATGAAGCAGGTGTTCAAAAACCGGCTTCCCCGGAACCGGAACCGGGCCAGACAGTAGGCCGCAGGCAGGGCGATCACCAGCAGCAGCACCAGGGACAGGGCCGTCACCAGGACGGAGTTGAGCATGTAGCTGCCCATGCTGGCGGCGTTCCATGCCTCCACAAAGTTCTGCCAGTAGAACCCGGCGGGCAGAGCCCAGGGGTTGCCGTAGAACTCGCTGTTCTGCTTGATGGAAGCCAGAAACACCCAGGCCACCGGGACAATGATGACCACCGCCAGAGTAATCAATACCACATAGATGAAGATTTTATACAGCGCCTCGCCGGACATGCCTTTCTTTTCTCTTGTCATATCCTCGCCCCCCTTACATTTCCAGGACTTCCCGCTTCGTCACCCAGTTCACCAGGGCGGACAGCAGGAAGGAGAACAGGAAGATCACCACGCCCGCCGCCATGGAATAGCCGTAGAGCCCCGCGTCCTTCTGGGCGTACATGAAGCTCAGGCCCACGTCCGCCATGCCTTTGGCCACCATGGCTTTGACAAAGAGGAAGGCCATGTTGATGGTGGAGATGATGAAGAAGGTGAGGGTGGTGCGGATGTTGGTCCAGATCAGGGGCAGGGTCAGCTGGAAGAACTGAGTCACCCGTCCCGCGCCGTCCAGCCCCGCGCTCTCATACAAGCTCTCCGGCACGGCGGACATGGAGGCCATGTACATGACCATGTAATAGCCGATGGCCTGCCAGACCATGGCGATGATCACACTGACGATGACCATGGGCTGGTCCTTCCAGAGAACCATGACGGTCTCCCCCTTGAAGAAGGACAGGATGCTGTTCAGCATACCGTTCTCCGGCTTGTAAATGGCGGAGAAGATGCCGGCGATGACCACCACGGAGAGGATATTGGGAATGTAGAAGACAATGCGGAAGAAGTTCTGTCCCTGGATCTTCTCCCGGGTCAGGATGGCCGCGAAGACGATGGCAAAGAAAAAGGTGATGAGGGTGACGGTGACGATCAGCAGAATCGTGTTCTGCATGGCCGTGATGAATTTCACGTCCTTCGCCAGGGCCTGGAAGTTCGCCATGCCCACGAAGGTCTCCGTGGGGGAATAAGCCCCCCGCTCAAACAGGGACATGCGGAAAACGTTCAGGGTGGGCAGAATCATAAAAACGAAATACAGAATCGCCGCCGGGGCGACGCACAGGGCCAGGAACCGTCCCCGGCTCTTACTGCTGCGCATGGAACCACTCCTTTCGGGTCATGTCGCGGAAACGAAACGGGCGGCGGCGAGCAGAAACACTCGCCGCCGCCCACGGATCAGGGACTATGCGGTTTTTTTGCCGGACGCTCAGCCCATGATATTGGCCCGCATCTGGTCGCTGGCCGCTTTCACATCGCTGATCCACTGGTCCACGGTGACGCTTCCGTTCACCAGACCGTTGACGGGATCCAGGAAGACCTCCCGGACGGTGCCCAGGCCCGCCACGGCGTTGTACGCCGCGAAGTTGCCCATGGCCGCGTCGGCTCCGTTGTCATAGATGGAGTAGAACATCTTGTTGTCGCCTTCCAGGTTGTCGGTCAGGCCGGGAACCGGCTGCACCGCGCCGCCCTTGGCGAAGATGGCGCAGGCCGCGTCGCTGTACAGGAAGGCCACGAACTGCTTGGCCGCATCCAGGTTGGGGGCGGCGGCGGGAATCCAGGCCTGCTCCAGCCAGCAGTAGCTGGCGCCGTTTCCGCCGGCCTTGGCGGCGGGCAGGGCGGTCATGCCCCACTTAAAGCCCTCGGCCCGGGGAGCCTCGGCCATCTCGCCCACAATCCAGGTGCCGTTGGGCATGAACAGGGCCTTGTTGTCCATAACCAGCTGCTGGTTCTGGGTGAAGTCCTGATCGTTGGCCTGGGCGGGAGTGACGGGGTTCGTGTAGGAGGCCAGCTTGGCGATGATGTCGAAGCACTGCTGGGCCTCGGGGGTGTCCCAGATGCCCTCGGCATAGGTGGTGGCCTTGTTGAAGAAGTCGGCGCCGTAGGGGTTGGTAACGGAGGTGTCGGTGAAGCCGCCAACAATTTTGTCGGAGACCTTGACGCTCTCACCGGGGACGGTCATGGACAGCACGTCGGTGAGCTCCGCGATGTTGCGGTCCTTGATGAACTGCTCGGTGAGGCCCTTCTCCCGGCCGGTGGCCAGATGAATCACGTCGGGGAAGTCGCCGCCCTGCATGGAGGGCCCGATGACATCCTCCAGGTTCTTGTCGCAGATCAGGTTGACCTTCACGCCGGTGGCTTCGGTGAAGGCGTCGCAGACCTCCTGCCACATGCCGGGATAGGCTTCCTCATAGCCGGAGGCCAGGGCGGCCACGGTGATGGTCACGTCCTCGGCGGGAGGCGGGGCCTCGGTCTGGCCGGAATCTCCGTTGGATTCGGCGGGGGGCGGGGCGGTGGTCCCGGCGTCCTTCCCGCCGCAGGCGGCCAGGGACAGTGCCAGAGCCAGCGTCAGCAAGAGACTGAGAAACTTCTTCATAGTCGTACCTCCTTATAATGTAGGGGCTTCCACAGGCCGGTTTCCGGCCTTACAACCGTTAGTATAGCGGGTCCCTTGCTGGTAAAGCAATCTCGATCTTGCGGAACTTTTTAGATATCTTGCTCTCTTCGCATTCTGCCCCAAATTTCTGAGGATATCCGGCCATCTTTTGGGTATAATTTATAATTTCACGATCCTGCCGCCGCCGCCGTCTTCTCTCCTCCCAAAATCCCGCCGGAGCGGAGAAAAATTTTTATGAAAAGTTGCGCCGCCGGGGCAAAGGCGGTATAATGGAGGCATACCTGGGCGCTGCCAATTTTCAAAAAATTGCGCCCAGGAGGGAGGATTGTCCATGAGCCAGCGCCAATACGCCTTCCAGCGGGAGTCCGCCGCCGCCGGCGGAACCCCCAGGCTGGCCTACGTCTCCCGGGCCCAGTACAGCAGCGACTGGAACTCCAGCCTCCACACCCACGGCTGCGCCGAGCTGTTCTTCATCACCGGGGGCCACGGCCGCTTCCGCACCCGGCGGGAGGAATTTCCCGTGGCCATCCACGACGCGGTCATTGTCAACGCCAGCGTGCCCCACACGGAGGTCAGCCAGCTGGACAGCCCCCTGGAGTACACCGTCCTGGGCGTGGAGGGGCTGGAGACCATGGCCGGAGCCGAGGGCTACGCCCTGCTCCACCTCCACACCGGCTGGGAGGAGCTGATGGGCTGTCTCCGGCTGATGCTCCGGGAGGCTGAGGAGGCCCTGCCGGGCTATGAGCGGGTCTGCCGGAGCCTTCTGGATGTGGTGCTGGTGCGCCTGAACCGCCAGCGGGATGCCGCCCTCTCCGGCGAGCCCTCCGACGCCCGGTCCAGCCGGGAATGCGATCTGGTCCGGCGGTACATCGACAACCACTTCAAGGAAAACCTGAGCCTGGACCAGCTGGCTCAGCTGGCCCACCTGAACAAGTACTATCTGGCCCACGCCTTCCGCCGGGAGTTCGGCGTCTCCCCCATCAACTACCTGATCTCCCGCCGGATTGAGGAGAGCCGCTTCCTCCTCCGGGAAACGGACCACACCCTGTCCCTCATCGCCCAGATTCTGGGCTTTTCCTCCCTGAGCTACTTCTCCCAGTGCTTCCGCCGTGTGGAGGGCGTCAGCCCCCTGGAGTACCGGAAGGCCCGCCGCTAGGCCCGAAGCCCGCCGCGTCCTCTCCGTCAGTTCTCCGGCGCTTCGCCGGAGGCGGCCCGCCGCTCCGCCCGGTACCGGCTGGGGGGCTTCCCCTTCAGGGCCCGGAAGGTCCGGGCAAAATAGCTCATCTCCTGGAAGCCGCAGGCCGCACCGACAGCGGCGACCTTCTCCTCCGTGGACTCCAGCAGCTCCGCCGCCCGCTGGACCCGGAACTGCTTGACGTACTGCATGGGCGTGGTCCCCACCATGCTCCGGAAGCAGCGGAGGCATTCGCTTTCGCTGAGGGCGGCGCTCCCGGCAATCCGGGCCGCCGTCAGCTCCTCGTGGTAATGCTCCTGGACGAAGCGGAGCATGGCCTTAATCCGCTCCCCGTCCCGCAGGGCCTTCTCCGAGGGGCCCTTTTTCACGGCCGGGCGGTGGGCGGAGAGGAGGAACACCAGCCGGGAGAGCCCCTCCCGGGCCAGGAACTCGAAGCCCGGAGGCTCCTCCCCGCAGGCCCGCCAAGCCGCCTCCATGGCCTCCAGGGCCTCCCGCTCCCAGGGGACGCCCTCCGACAGCCAGACACAGCGGTTGGCCCCCTCCGCCAGCAGGGGCTGCAAATAATTCTGCCAGAAGACGCTTTCCACACCGCCCCCCACCAGCCGGGGGTGGAAGACCATGGAGTGGAGATCCAGCGGCTCCTCTCCCTCCCGCCGGGCGTTGTGGAGGGCCCCGGCGGCGATGAAGCAGCCCTCCCCGGGCCCCAGCTCCCGCCGCTCCCCCTCCACAAAGACGACGGCCCGCCCCGCCTTCACCAGCACGGTCTCCAGTTCCTCGTGCCAGTGCCAGGGAACCCGGTTCACCGTCTCGCCGTCGTGCCAGTAGCAGGCCAGGGGAAAGGGCGGCGCGCCGTGCCGGACCAGCTCTCGGTTCCGCCCGTCCGTGGCGGAGCTGCAAAAGTGGCGCAGAGCCATGACTTCCTCCGTTCCGGCGGTTTTGTACCAGAAAACCGGTGTTTTCCTTCTACCGCCTTTAGGTTTTTGATGGTATCATCCTATCAGAAAGAGGCGAAACGCGCAAGGGGGAAAGAGCCCCCGGCTTATCGGAAGGAGGACGGCGAATGTTTCAGATTATGATGCTGCCAGACGCGGAGGACTTTTTAAGTGTGGTGGAGCGCAGCCGGGGGCAGGTGCTGCTTCACCTGCCGGACGACAGCCGCTGCGACCTGAAGCGGGACCACACTGCCCGTCAGCTGCTCCGGGTCATGCGCCCCCGGAAGGAGGGGCTGTCCATCAGCCTCTCCGACGCCCGGGACGTGCCCGCGTTCCTGGATTCTATGACCGGCTGCGTCCGGGGGCGGAGCTGACGGAAGAAGCCCCCTGCCCGCCGGAGCGGCCGGACGGGGCGGCGTCCCTGCGGAACGGCGCTCCCGCCCCCTTCCGGGGGGCATTTTTCACCGTGGTTCCCCTGTCGATGTTTGTCAATGCTTTTCCTGCTCCCCCAGCCCTCCGCGCCGTTGACAAGCGGGAGGGCAGATGATAATATGATTTGGATATGCAGTCCGGCGGGAGCCCGCCGGGCAGAACGAAAGAATAGGAGAGCGGTATGGCAACAAAATATGTATTTGTCACCGGCGGCGTGGTCTCGGGCCTGGGCAAGGGCATCTGCGCGGCCTCCCTTGGGCGGCTCTTGAAGCAGCGGGGCATCCGGGTGCGGAATCAGAAATTCGACCCCTACATCAACGTGGACCCCGGCACCATGAGCCCCTACCAGCACGGAGAGGTCTTCGTCACCGAGGACGGCGCGGAGACCGACCTGGACCTGGGCCATTACGAGCGCTTTGTGGACGAGGACCTGTCCGGCAACAGCTCCATCTCCTCCGGCAAGATCTACTGGTCCGTTCTGAACCGGGAGCGCCGGGGAGACTACCTGGGGGCCACCGTCCAGATCATCCCCCACATCACCAACGAGATCAAGAGCCGGGTCTACGCCATGGCCGGGGAAAATGTGGACGTGGTCATCTGCGAAATCGGCGGCACCGTGGGCGACATCGAGTCCCAGCCCTTCCTGGAGGCCATCCGGCAGGTCCGGGCCGAGCGGCCCCAGGGGGACGTGCTGTTCATCCATGTGCCCCTCATTGTGGAAATCCCCGGCTCCGGGGAGTTGAAATCCAAGCCCACCCAGCACTCCGTCAAGGAGCTTCTGAGCCTGGGCATCCAGCCGGATATCCTGGTCTGCCGCTGCGACACCCCCATCACCGCCGACGTGCGGCGGAAAATTGCCCTGTTCTGCAACGTGGAATCCGACTGCGTGATTCAAAACGCCACCGCCGAAACCCTCTACGAGGTCCCCCTGCTCATGGCCCGGGAGGGCCTGGACGAGGTGGTTTGCCGGAAGCTGGGCCTCATCACCCACCAGCCGGATCTCCGGGAGTGGACCGCCATGGTCCAGCGGGAGAAGAACGCCCACCGGCATGTGGAAATCGCCCTGGTGGGCAAATATGTCCAGCTCCACGACGCCTACCTCTCCGTGGTGGAGTCCCTGAACCACGCGGGCACCGCCAACGACGTGGTGGTGGACATCCGCTGGGTGAACTCCGAAACTCTGACGGAGAAGAACCTGGAGGAGGAGCTGGGGGGCTGCGCCGGCATCATCGTCCCCGGCGGCTTCGGCGACCGGGGCATCGAGGGCATGATCCAGGCCGTCCGCTACGCCCGGGAGAACAAAATTCCCTACTTCGGCGTATGCCTGGGGATGCAGATGGCCGTCATCGAGTTTGCCCGGCACGTTCTGGGCTGCGCCGACGCCCACTCCTCCGAGTTCTCCGAGACCACCCAGCACCCCGTCATCGCCCTGATGCCGGATCAGGTGAACGTCACCGAAAAGGGCGGCACCATGCGCCTGGGCCGCTACCCCTGCGAATTGAAGGAGGGCACGGAGAGCCGCCGTCTCTACGGCTCCGCCGAAATTTCCGAGCGTCACCGCCACCGCTTCGAGTTCAACAACGACTACCGGGCGGAGATGGAGGCCAAGGGCCTGGTGCTGGCGGGCCTGTCCCCCAGCGGCCATCTGGTGGAGATCGTGGAGCTGCCGGACCACCCCTGGTTCGTGGGCGTCCAGTTCCACCCGGAGTTCAAGAGCCGCCCCGACCGGCCCCATCCCCTGTTCTATGGGTTCGTGAAGGCGGCGGCGGAGAGGACCTGAGTCATGGCGGGTATTTTCGACGAGGCCAATATGCGGCAGGTCCTGGAGCCCTGCATCCCGGAGGGGGAGACCCTTGCCGCCGGGATTCACGGCATCACCCTCCAGGTGAACCGGAAGAAAACCTCTTATTTCGACGTGTACGTTGGCGTGACGGAGCACTATCTGCTGGTAGCCGAGTGCGAGGAGCGCAAGCACCTGACTGCGGCCTACCCGAACCTCCCGGACCTGCGGAAGACCGTGGCGGAGGACATCGGCGTGTGCTTCCCCTTTTCCGGCATTCAGAGCTGCGCCGTCAAAAAGGGCATGATGGGAGCCGTCAACTGCTCCATCACCTTCCGGGACGGCGGCTTCCTCAAGCTCCAGCTGCCCAAGCGGGGCGGCCTGGGGGGCGGTATGCCCCACCACGCGGAGTATCGGGAGGCCATCCTCGCCCGGCTGGCGCCCTTCCAGGACTGAGGGCCCCGGAACAAACAGCAGGAGCTCCGGCCTCCCGGAGCTCCTAGGTTTCCAACAAATCCTCCACCGCGACCCCCAGCGCCTGGGCCAGGGCCTTCAGCTCAATGTCGGTGACAAACCGCTGGCCGCTCTCAATGCGCTGGACCGCGTTCTTGTCCACGTCCAGTCCGCCCAGCTGGAGCAGGTCCGCCAGCCCCCGCTGGGACAGCCTGGGCACTTTGGCCTTTCGGAGAGCGGCCACCCAGCTTCCACAAAGATTATGCCGCCCGCTCGGGGCCCTGTTTTTGTACATAAAAATCCTCCTGACCTCTCGTGATGGTCATTCGACCATTTCATTCATTTTATGATAGAGGGTGGAAGCATCTGACATTCACGAAAGGTCAAACGGAGGTTTTTATGGAATTGACTGTACAGGAGGAATTGGCGGCCCAGGCCATCGGCCAGGAGGCCATGCGGTATTTGAAGCAGGAGGAAACCGTAAGGCGCATTGCCGCGGAGACGGAGTCGAAAGCCATGCGGGCTCTGGAGGGAATCCGGCGCATCCTGAACGACGATGCCCTGGACGACCCGGAGTGCTTTCAGCGAATTGCGTCCATCCTGACCGCATTGGAGGAAAGCGGGATCTTTACCACCCGCCATGACTGGTAGCACCCAAAGCCAGGCTGCCACTATCAAGGAGTATTTTATGAAATTCAAATTCTTTGCATCGGAGGGTGTCCGCTGACCGGGAGGCCGGCAAATACACACTCTGCCATTCCTCCCGGAAGCTGCAGCGCATCCTCAGGAGGAACCCATACCATGAACCGTGAAAACAAACGGAAGCTATACGAAAAAGGCTATTACAAAACCCACCCCTGCACCGACGCCTTCACCTGCCGGGTTTGCGGCCGTCCGGTCGCTCCGGCGGGGGCGGGGGCGGACCACCGCAACCACTGCCCCAACTGCCTTTCCAGCGTCCACCTGGACATCGAGCCCGGCGACCGGGAGGCGGACTGCGGCGCCGTTATGGACCCCATTGCCGTGTGGGTCCGCAAGGGCGGCGAGTGGGCCGTTATCCACCGCTGCCGCCGCTGCGGGGCTCTCAGCTCCAACCGCGTGGCCGCGGACGACAACCCCATGAAGCTCATGAGCATCGCCATGAAGCCCCTGTGCGCCCCACCCTTCCCGCTGGAGCGAATTGAGGAGATGACCGCCCTCATGGGCGGCGAGGGGCGCATGGGATGAACCAAACCGGGCAGGGCCGCTCCGCGGCCTTGTCCATTCCAAATTGGAAGGACGGACTCACGATGAATCACTACGCAAGCATTGCCGCCGCCCTGGAGGCGGAGAACCTGGACGCCGTCCTCCTCACCGGGGAGGCCAACCGCTTTTACGCCTCCGGCTTCTTCACCCCCGGCACGGACGCCACGCTCCTGGTCACGCGGAAGGACGCGGTCTTCCTCACCGACGCCCGGTACACGGAGGCCGCCGGGCGGTGCCTGGACGGGGCGGAGCTCCGAGAGGTGAAGCCCGGCAGGGGCCTGACGGACCAGCTCCGGGAGCTGGTATTTCTAAAGGGCATCCGCCGCCTGGGCTTTGAGGACGCGGCCATGTCCGTCCAGTCCTTCCGGCGGCTGGAAAGGGCCCTGTCGGAGGAAGGCTGTCCTCCCTGTGAGCTGGCCGCCGCCTCGGAGCCCCTCCTGAAGCTCCGCCAGACCAAGGACGCCGGAGAGCTGGCCGCCATGGAGGCCGCCCAGGGCATCGCTGAGCGGGCCCTGGAGGACATTCTGAAGGAAATCCGCCCCGGCGTGACGGAGCGGGAAATCGCCGCACGGCTCCAATACCTGATGCTCCACTACGGCGCGTCGGACATGTCCTTTGACCCCATTGTGGTCTCCGGCCCCAACGGCAGCCTGCCCCACGGCGTCCCCTCGGAGAAGGAAATCCGGTCCGGGGAGTTTGTCACCATGGACTTCGGCTGTATCTATGGGGGCTACTGCTCCGACATGACCCGCACCGTGGCGGTGGGGTCCGCGACGGAGGAGATGCGGCGGGTTTACCAGACCGTCCTGGCCGCTCAGGCGGCGGGGATCGCCGCCGCCGGGGCCGGGGTTCCCGGCAAAGCCGTGGACGCCGCCGCCAGGGCCGTCATCCGGGAGGCGGGCTGGGGGGAGTGCTTCACCCACAGCTTCGGCCACGGGGTGGGCGTGGAAATCCACGAGGCCCCCAACGCCGCCGCCTCCAACGAGGTCCCCCTTCCCGCCGGGGCGGTGATTTCGGCGGAGCCGGGGATTTACATTCCCGGAAAGCTGGGCGTCCGCATTGAGGACGTGATCCTCATCACCCCGGAGGGCCGCCGGAATCTGACCAAGGCCCCCAAGGACCTGCTGATCCTGTAACGCAAAGGAGGTATTCCCCATGCTCATGCTCTGGTATCCCAAGTGCTCCACCTGCCGGAAGGCAAAAACATGGCTGGATGAACGGGGCCTCGCCTGTGAGGTCCGGGACATCAAGCTGGAAAACCCCACGGCGGAGGAGCTCCGCAGGTGGCATCAGGCCAGCGGCCTGCCCCTGAAACGCTTTTTCAACACCAGCGGCCTTCAGTACAAGGCCCTGGGCCTGAAGGACAAGCTCCCCGGCATGGACGAGGAGGAGCAGCTGGCCCTCCTGGCCTCCGACGGGATGCTGGTGAAGCGGCCCATTCTGGTGGGGAACGGCTTTGTCCTCACCGGCTTCAAGCCCCAGGAGTGGGAGGAGAAGCTGGGATGACCGCCCGCCTGGACTTCGCCCCCCTGGACGGCATCACGAAACGGGTCTTCCGCCGGGTGTGGCACAGGCACTTCGGCGGGGCGGACCGGTACTTCCTCCCCTTCATCTCCCCCACGGACCAGCACATCCTCACCCCTCGGGACCGCCGGGAGCTGGAGAATCCCGAGGGGCTCCCCCAGGTCCCCCAGGTGATGGCGAAGCGGGCGGCGGATTTTCTCTGGGCGTCGGAAGTTCTGGCAGACCTGGGCTATCCGGAGGTGAATTTGAACCTGGGCTGTCCCTCCGGCACCGTCACCGCCAAGGGGAAGGGCTCCGGCCTGCTGGCGGACCCGGACCTCCTGGACCGCTTTCTGGAGGAGGTCTTTTCCGGCGCCAAGATCCCCGTCTCCGTGAAAACCCGGCTGGGCTACCAGACCCCGGAGGAGTTCCCCCGCCTGCTGGAGATCTTCAGCCGCTACCCCATCGCCTGTCTCACCATCCATCCCCGGGTCCGGCCGGAGAAATACCGGGGGGCGGTGCATCTGGACCAGTTTGCCCTGGCTGCGGCGGAGAGCCGGAATCCCCTGTGCTACAACGGGGACCTGACCTCCGTGGAGGGCGTCCGGGCCCTGGAGGCCCGATTTCCTGGCCTGGACGCCGTCATGATCGGCCGGGGGGCCATCGCGGACCCGGCGCTGTTCCGGCGGCTCCGGGGCGGCCCTGCTGCCGCGAAGGAGGAGCTTCAGGCCTTCACCTCCGAGCTGTACCGGGCGTACCAGGACTTCTATGCCCAATTCGCCCCCGACGGGCAGGCCGCCCCCGCCTCCCAGCGGATGAAGGAGATCTGGTTCTACCTGATTCACCTGTTTGAAAACGGCGAGCGCCTGGGGGGCCGGATGCGCCGCTCCCGGGGGCCCCGGGCCTACGAGGAGCTGGAGGCCCAAATTTTCCAGGAGCTGGAGCTTCTGGACGCTCCCCGGGGGGAATTGGCATGAAAAGGACGGACCCGCCGGAACGGTGGGTCCGTTTTGCCGCTTGCCATCCGGCCCGAATTGTGCTACACTAAAGCTGGGCCTTGTTTGAAAAATGGCGGAATGCGGGATTGATGCAGATTTTTTTGCCAGGCAAGGCGATTGGACGCGGGAATCCTGACGGATTTCAAGTCCAGGCAACGCAGTCCTGGCGGAAAAAGATGCCCCAAAACGGCGTTTTGCCATTTTCCAAACATGGCCTAAGACACCACCACGTTTCAGGAGGCCCTATCATGATGTTTGAACAGATTGACCGGCAAAAATGCAAGTGGGAGGCAGCGGAGCTCCTGCGGGACGCCCAGGTTTCCCCCAAGGCCATGACCGCCCTGTACATGGGGCTGCTGATCCTGCTGAGCCTGTTTTCCTCCCTGGTGGACACGGGCTTTTTCAGCCTCTTCGTCTCCATTCTCACCTCCCTGCTGGGCACCGTCCTGGCCGCGGGCTTCGCCCTGTACTGCATGGCCGTCCGCCGGGGCGAGCGGGCGGAGTTTTTGACCCTGTTCGACGGATTCGCCTTTGTGGGGAAGCTGATTCTGCTGGACATCCTGGTTACTCTTTTCATCTTCCTCTGGTCCCTGCTCTTCGTCATCCCCGGCATCATCGCCGCCTACCGCTACAGCTTCGCGCTCTACAACCTCTATGAAGATCCCGGCATCGGCGTGATGGAGGCCCTGGAGATGAGCAAGCGGCAGACCCTGGGGTACAAGGCCCAGCTCTTCACCCTGGATTTGAGCTATATCGGCTGGAACCTGCTGGCCACGCTGCCCTCCCTCCTGCTGATCTTCCAGCTGAACCGGGACCTGACCATGCTGATGCTCTACGGCATCCCCACGCCGGAGACCTACTTCGGCCTCCCCATCTTCGCGCTGGCCGCCGTCTCCGGCCTCTGGCAGCTGCTGGTGGCCCTGTTCTACTTCCCCAATTACATCTGCGTCCAGCTCAGCTACTTCGACGTGGCCAAGCGGACCTCCGGTGTGGGCAAGGACGCGGCTCCGGCCCAGTCCTCCCCCTGGGACGGGTGGAATCCTCCGGACGGCCTGAACTGAAGGCAAGAGCCCGCATAGGGCCCCCTGCCCGGCGCTTGAGGCGGCCCCGTTCTCCGCAGAGGTTCACCGCCTCCGTCCTCCCGCAAAAAGCGCCTGCATGCAATTCCAAAAAACAGGCCCCCAAGGCAGATGCCTTAGGGGCCTGTTTTTCCGCTCACAAGCCGGGAAACCGCTTCCGGGCATAGCCGCTCCGCCGCAGGGCCAGGGCCAGCAGTGTGGACGCCGCCGCGCCGAAGGCGGCCTGGACCAGATTGCCAGGGACGCCCGCCGCGCTTCCCATGAGGCAAAGGCTCAGCTTCCCGCCGCCGGAGACGGAGGCCAGCGCCCCGTCGAACAGCCAG
This sequence comes from uncultured Oscillibacter sp., assembly GCA_910583695.1. Classification (GTDB taxonomy): domain Bacteria; phylum Bacillota; class Clostridia; order Oscillospirales; family Oscillospiraceae; genus Oscillibacter. The sequence goes on along the minus strand of CAJTZL010000022.1, from coordinate 15,181 downwards.
TAGCCCAGGACCATAGGGACCTCCGCCGCCAGGGCGGAGAGGAGGAGCCCCCGTTTTCCCAATGCCCGGTACAGCTGCGCCGCCGTCAGGGCCATGAGGGCCTTGATCACCAGGGTGGCGGGGACATAGACCGCGTAGCCGCTGAGCAGGTCCGCCAGGGCGGGGCCCACGCCCCCGGCGGCGGCTCCGTATACCGGCCCCAGCAGCCATGCCCCCAGGATGACCACCGCATCCCCCAGATTCACGTACCCGCCGGAGGGAGAGGGAACCTGCAATATCATGGTCCCCACACAGCCCAGGGCGGCAAACAGCCCCGTCAGGGCCAGCATCCGGGCGCTCCCCCGGCCGGTCTCCCGGTTCAACAGCGTTTCCATTCCGCCTCACTCCTTTGTTCGGTTGATGTTGCCATGATACCGCCTTTGTGATAGGATGAAAATAGCCAAAATAAGAATTTTTTATAAGGTCAGAGGAGGCGGGTTCATGCTGACATACGATCTGGAGGCCCGGGGAGGCCTGTCCCTTTACGAATACCTGTACCGCCGCATCCGGGACGACATCCTGAGCGGGGCCCTGGCGGCGGGAGAGCGGCTCCCCTCCAAGCGGGCCCTGGCGGAGCACCTGCGGGTGTCCGTCATCACGGTGGAGGGGGCCTACCGGCAGCTGGAGGCGGAGGGCTGGGTGGAGGCCCGGCCCCGGCGGGGCTTTTTCACCGCCCGGGTGGACCGCCTCCCGGCGGCGGAGGAGCCCGCTCCCGCTGCGGCGGAGGAGCCTCCCCGGTCCTGGCGGCTGGACCTGAGGAGCGGCCGGGTGGACCCCGCCTTCTTCCCCGCGGCCCTCTGGGCCAGACTGACCCGGCAGGTCCTCTCCGAGGGAGGCTGCCTGGACCCCGTGCCGCCCCAGGGCCTCCCCGCCCTGCGGCAGGCCATCGCCCGGGGCCTTCGGGACTTCAAGGGCATGGCCGTGTCTCCGGAGCAGATCGTGGTGGGGGCGGGGGCGGAGTATCTGTACCTGCTCCTGGCCCAGCTCCTGGGCCGGGAGGGAACCATCTTTGCCTTGGAGGACCCGGGCTATCCCAAAATTCGTCAGGTTTACGGCAAGTGGGGGGCCGTCTGCCGCCCCATTCCCCTGGATGGCCAGGGCATGGACCTGGAGTCCCTGTACGCCTCCAGGGCCACGGCGGCCCACCTCTCCCCGGCCCACCACTACCCCACGGGCATCGTCACTCCCATCGCCCGGCGGCAGGCCCTCCTTCGCTGGGCGGAGGAGGTGGACGGGGTCCTCATCGAGGATGACTACGACAGCGAGTTCCGCTTCACCGGGCGGCCCCTTCCCACCCTCCAGAGCATCGACGCCCGGGGGCGGGTGGTCTACATGAACACCTTCTCCCAGACCATCTCCCCCTCCATGCGGGTGGGCTTCATGGTTCTCCCGCCCCGGCTACTGGCGCGTTACCGGCGGGAGCTGGGGTTTTACGCCTCCACCGTTCCCGCCCTGGAACAGCAGGTGCTGGCCCGCTTTCTCGGCGGCGGCGAGTATGAACAGCACCTCTCCCGCATCCGGAAGAAGTACCGCCTCCGGCGCTCGGCGGTGCTGGAGCGGTTCGCCCTCTGTCCCTTTGCCGCCTCCCTCACCGACCGGGGGGCGGGGCTCCACTTCCTCCTCCGGCTGAACACCCGGGAGGACGACGAGGCCCTCCGCCGTCGGGCGGAGGGCCTGGGGGTGCGTCTTGGGTTCCTGTCGGAGTACGCCGCCCTGCCCAAGCCCGCCTATGCCCACACGCTGGTGGTGAACTACGGGGGACTGGACGCGGAGCGGCTGCCGGAGGCGGAGGCCCTGCTGTCGGAGATCCTTCAGGCCTGAACCGCCGCCTCTCCCCCCCGGCGGAAGCGCACCAGCCCGGTCCGGTCCAGGGCAACCATCACCATGGGGATGAACACCAGCTGGAGCAGGATGCCGGGGATGGCGGTGAGAAACGCGCCGGAGAGGAACATCTGCCAGGTGAAGGCCTGCCCGGACACGCCGGAGAGGACCACCCGGGCCGCGGCCCAGACAATCCGCCCGCCGATCATGGCCAGGAGCAGGCAGCGGTACAGGGCCGCCACGCACTGCCAGCGGGACCGGGCGTAGAGAAAGCCCGACAGGAAGCCGTAGGCCGCCAGCTCAAAGGCCATGGCAATGGCGGTGGGAAACATCGGGGGCGTCATCAGCGTGGCGCTGCGCAGCAGGGGCAGGACAAAGCCTACGGCCAGACCGTACCTCCAGCCGCAGAGGAGGCCGCACAGCAGGATGGGCAGGTGCATGGGGCAGAGCATCTTCCCGATCTGGGGAATCTGCCCGGTGAAGAAGGGCAGGACGAAGCCCACAGCCATCAGCATGGCGGCCGTGGCCAGGGTTTGGACGGGTCTTTGGATCTTGGTTTCGTTCATGGGAAAAACTCCTTCAAGTCGGTTTTCCCGTCTTCTGACAGTCCGCCGCCTTCCTGGCGGCGGGTTGTTTCCGCAATAGTATACCACAGGGGTCCGGCTTCTGCCAAGCCCTTTTTACCACGGTCCGCCGCGCATTTTATAGGGTGGGATTGCCCGGCCGGGGCGGAGCTGCGTGTCCGCCCCGGCCGCCTCAATCGAAAAATCCGGTGGTGTCCACCACCAGATCCGCCGCCGTCTCCGTGCCGCAGGCGGCGAAATAGGCCTCCTCCAGCGCCCGCCACACCCGGTCGAAGGTGGGATAATAGTCCCCCTCCCGGACCTGAAGGCGGCGGGTCTGCTCCTCCTTTTCACAGGTGAGGAAGAGCTTATAGTCGTAGTATTTCGCCAGGGACGGGTGCTGGGAGTAGGTGCCCTCCACCAGAATCAGCTCCACATCCTCCGGGTCGGTTTCAATGGGTTCTCCATATTCGTTCAGCACCGGTCCGCCGGGGAGGAAGGGCGGATATGTCAGCGGTTCTCCGGAGAGGACCGGACGCAGAATCTCCCTCTGGAGCCGCTCCAGGTCCATATTTCCGGCGGGAATCTCCATCCAGTCCGGGGACCGTTTCTCCCAGGGGAGGTAGAGGTCGTCCATGTGAGCGATGTGCTTGGAGCCGGGAATCAGCTGCTCCACGACGCCGGAAAAGCCGGTCTTTCCGCTGCCGCAGCGCCCGTCCACGGCAGCGAGGCAAGGCCGGATTCCATGTCTGCGCAGATATGCGCCGGGGCGTTCCCCCGGCCGCCTGTCCTCCTGCCGGGGCAGCCGCAGCCACGCGGCGTAGTGCTCCCGGGTCAATCGGTCGATGGGGACCAGCGCCGGGAGAAATCCGGCGAACTCCCTCCGCAGGATTCGGTAATGCGGATTGTACGCGGCCCGGAACGCGTCGCTGTGATGCACGGGCGGACAGCCCTCCCGCCGCCAGCTCTCCAGGTATTCCCCCAGGCCGGGAACTGGGAGGGCCGCCAGCTCCTCCAGCTTTCGGGCAAGCCCGGCCTCCGTGCCCTCCGCCAGGGCGGCGGTCCGGATGAACATCCGCCCGATCAGGGGAAGCTCCGACAGGGTGGAGAGCGCCTGCGTGATATGGAAGCGGCACAGGCCGTTTCCGACGCTCTCCGGAGGCAGGGGCTCTGCCCCCGTCTCCTTCCGCTCCGCCAGCAGGGCCGCCAGAACCTTGTCCGGACTCCGGACCATGTGGGCGGGGCCGAAGGTGCTCTGGCAGGCCAGCTTGGCAAAGTCCTGGGGCTCCATCAGGGGATACCGGGCCCAGTGCTCCCGGGCGATGTCCAAAAAGCCGCCCCTCACAGGCCCAGCTCCCTTGCCGCCAGCTCCGCCGCCCGGTGGAGGTATTCCTCCAGGCGGCACTCCTCCACCCCCGCCACGTACACGCCGCAGGAGGAGGAGGGAATCAGTATCTTCACCGCCCCGGAGCCGGAGACGGCGGCGGCCATGGCGGAGGAGACCTCCCCCAGGATGCCGCCCGCCAGAATCACGCCGATGGGCCCCAGAATCAGGTCCGCCCGGGCGGCGTTGTACACCATGGCGTTCTCCCCCGTGGCCCCCTGGGCGGCTCCGGCCTTCAGCATGGCGGCCGTAGCCGCCACGTTGGTGCCCACGCAGAGGAGGCGGCAGTCCTCCGGAAGGCGGGGCTTCAGCAGTTTCACCAGCCGGCTCCCCACGCCGCCCCCCTGGCCGTCCAGAATCAAAACCGTCCGTCTCATGGCCTCACCTCCCGAAGAGCTCCGCCGCCCGGGCCATGTTCTCCACGACGGGCACGGCGAAGGGACAGCGGGTCTCACAGGCTCCGCAGCGGACGCACTCCCCCGCCCCGTGGGGCAGGGCCGCATAGTGCTCCCGGACGGTCTCCGGGACCGCCCCCTGGGCCAGGGAGAGGTTTAAAAATTTCGTCACCTCCGCCACGGCGATGCCCTTGGGGCAGGGGGCGCAGTGACCGCAGTACATGCAGTGCCCCTTCCAGCTGATTTTGGGCAGGGCCGCCAGGGCGGCGGCGTAGTCCCGCTCCGCCTCCGGGGCCTCCGCAAAGGCAAGGCTCTCTTTCAGATCCTCCAGGCTCCGGGCTCCGGACAGGACGCAGGCGACACCGGGCCGGTCCAGGGCGTACTGGAGGCACTGGAAGGCCGTCAGGGCCTTTCCCGCCGGGGAGAGGGCGTCGCTGAGCAGGTCTCCGCCGCCGAAGGCCTTCATGACGGTGATGCCCACCCCCAGCCGCTGGCAGGTCTCGTAGAGGGCCTGCCGCTCCGGGTCCATGTTCAGAAGCGGCGCGGCGTAGTTCTTCGGGGCCCAGAGCTCCTCCACGTCCTCCCCGGCGGGCTGGAGGTCGTAGCAGGGGTTCACGCTGAACATCAATACGTCGATGAGCCCGCTCTCCGCCGCCGCCAGGGCCACCTGGGGATTGTGGCTGGAGAGTCCGGTACAGCCGATGGTTCCCGCCGCCTTCAGCTCCCGGGCATAGGCCATGACGGGGCCGCTTTTCACCGCCTCCCAGTCCGCCAGGGAGTCCACATAGTGGACCATGCCGATCTCCGCATGGTCCGTCTCCAGCCGCCGGAGCTGGTCCTCGAAGCCCTCCCGGACCTCGGCGATGTCCCGGGTCCGTTTATACTGCCCGTCCTTCCAGATGGTGCAGAGGTGGGCCTGGAGAACGAACTTCTCCCGCCGTCCCCGGAGGGCTTGGCCCAGAGCGGAGCGGAACTCCGGATTCGGGGTGTACAGGTCTATGCAGTTGGCTCCCGCCGCCTCGCACAGGTCCAGCCATGCGCGCACCTGCTCCGGGGTCTTCTCCAGAAAGCCCTCGCAGCCCACGCCGATCTCTCCCACCCGAAGGCCCGTCCGGCCCAATGTTCGGTATCGCATACAGGGTTCCTCCTTGTTTTCGGATGACTCTGTCCTCCAGCATACCATGTGGAGTCCACTCCATGTCAAGAAGTTTTTCGCATTTCCCTTCCCCCTCCGGGAACATATCCTGCCGCCGCAGCGCATAGGATGGACCAACAAGAGGCAGGGAGTGAGGATGTTTTGAAGGGAAACATGGAGGAGCGGGCGGAGCGCCTGGCTCTTTACATCATAGAGAACCGGTCCACGGTCCGGGCCGCCGCCCAGAGGTTCGGCATCAGCAAGTCGACGGTACATAAGGACATCTCCGAGCGGCTGCCCCTGTTCAACCGTCCGCTGTACCTGCAGGTCAAGGAAGTGCTGGACGTGAACAAGGCCCAGCGGCACATCCGGGGCGGCATCGCCACCCGTAAAAAATACCGCGGCGACTGACGCTGCGGAGGGAGGGACGCAAGATCATGGCAAATCGTCAACACGGCCGGGGCCGGACCCCGGCAGGCGGCCGGACGGCCCGGACCGTGCCTGTCTCCCGGTCCACGGTCCGGACCGGGGAGACCGCCCTGCCGGGCACGCCCATTTACACGGAGCCGGAGGTCCGCCGCTGGCCCCATCCCGTGGAGGACCCCGCTCCCCCGCCGGAGCCCGCCATGCACTATATCCGCTGCGCCCTGTCCTACCAGAACCAGCTCCTGGCGGACATCAAGGCGCTGCTGGAGCAGCTGGCCTCCGCTCCACCGGCGGCGGAAAATCCCCCGGCTCCGGAAAAGGATGACCAGAATTTGTCCAAGTTGTAAATTTTCTGAAAATATTTTGAATCCCTTGTAAGAAATGACAGAAACGGCGAAATTCCGACTGAAAAAATAGCGGCGCTGCCGCTATTTTTTCTCTTGTCTTTTTCCGGGACCCGCCTTATAATGAAGCAAACGCTCTGCCGGAGACCCCGTTTGGGGGCCGGGCCGCGGCCTTGCCGGCCGAACGGACCCGCTTGCGCTTTTTCAGCTGCGGCGGCGATACTTTGTTGAGAATACGCGCCGCCCGGGCGGCGCACAGGAGGTTCCCATGGCATCCAGACTTCGCCGCCGGAAGCGCAGTCCCTGGCTTTTCACCCTGCTGCTGCTGTTCATCCTCATCGGCCTTTGCTGCGCCGTCGTCCGGGTTTACTTCCGGGCCCCGGAGCAGAAAGCCGGGGACTCCGTCATGATCCAGCGGGTAAACACCCCCGCCGTTTCGGAGGATCTTTCCAACGAAGAGGCGGAAGCCCTCCGCTCCCACTACGAACGCAAGCCCGGCTTCTTTACCATTCTTGTCTCCGGGGCCGACGATGAGAACGGAGGCACGGACACCAACATCCTGGTAGCCGTGGACACGGAAAACGGCTATGTCTTCGGAGCCAGCATCGCCCGGGACACCAAGGCCTTTATCAACGGCAAAAACCACAAAATCAACTTTGCCTATAACGCCGGAGGCATGGAGCTGCTGTCCCAGACCGTCTCCGATCAATTGGGCATCCCGGTGGACTACACGGTGCTGGTGGACCTCCGGGCCTTCCAGGCCCTGGTGGACGCCGTCGACGGCGTGGACTTCTACATCCCCATCGACATGGATTACGAGGACCCTTACCAGAACCTCTCCATCCACTTCTCCAAGGGCATGCGGCACCTGAACGGGGCCGAGGCGCTGAAGGTGGTCCGCTGCCGGAACGGCTATGCCTCCCAGGACATCGGCCGGATGCAGACCCAGCAGGACTTTTTGAAGGCCGTGGCCAAGAAGATGCTCACCCCCGCCAGCCTCACGCGGCTGGACGACTACTGCAAAATCTTCGTGGAGTACGTGGACACGGACCTGAACGCAGGCAACCTGGTCTGGCTGGGCGGCAGCGTCGCCGCCATGGGGGCGGAGAATATCGACTTCGCCACGCTGCCCGGGGAGTGGAAATCCCCTTACATCTACCTGAACCAGGAGGAAGTCCTGGCCATGGTGAACCAGTACCTGAACCCCTACACCGAGGACCGCACCCCGGAGGACCTGAACATTCTGACGTAACCTCCGCCGGAAAGGAAGGCTATGAAAAAACAAATCCCCGCCCTGCTGCTGGCTTTGTTCCTGCTGCTGACCCTCCCCGCCCAGGCGGCCCAGGCGGCGGGCTTCCCCCGCAGCCGGACCTATGCCGGGGAGTTCTCCGACCTGTCCCCGGATTCACCCTTTTACGACAACGCCGCCGCGCTGTATGAGTACGGCCTCTCCAACGGGAAGGGGGACGGGACCTTCGGCCCGGGAGACTCCGTGACGGTGGGACAAGCCGTCATCTTCGCCGGGCGCATCCGCGGGCTCTACCGCACCGGCGACCCGGAGGCCGCCCAGGCCCACCGCCGGGAGGGCGCTCCGGCGGCCCTGGCCTATCTGCGCTACCTCCAGGCGGAGGGGGCGCTGGAGGCGGACTTCGCCGGCGAAGCGGAGCTCTGTGAGCCCGTTACCCGGGCCCAGGCGGCCCATATCCTGGCGGGCGTTCTGCCGGAGGATGCCCTACCCTCCGTCCATAGCGAGCTGGTGACGGCGGGCTATGCCTCCCGCCGCTTTATCCCCGACGTGGACCAGTACACCCCCTATTATCAGGACATCCTGGGCCTTTACCGGAAGGGCGTCTCTGCCGGAAGCGACGCCGCCGGGTCCTTCCTCCCCGGACAGCCCATCACCCGGGGGGCTCTGGCCGCCATGCTCACCCGGATGCTGGACCCCGCCCTGCGGGTGCGGCCCCAGTGGGATCTCCGTGAGCTTTACGCCGCCGCCGGGACCTCCCTGGCGGATCTGGTGGAGCCGGGGAACTACCATCTGGCCCCCGCCACGGTGGAGGAGCTGGAGAGCTCCCTGCGCTCCATGCTGGCCCGTGGCAGCGACCAGATTGTTTTTTACTATCCCGGCCTCTCCGAGGCGGAGGCCCGGCAGCTGATGGACCGTTCCCTCTCTGTGATGAAGGCCCACTGCGAACAGGGCTACAACGAGGTCCTCTGCACCCGGGGCGCGGGGCTGGTGACACTGAGCTTCTCCGCCGCCGGAGCGGGCCGCCGCACCCAGGAGTACCGCGCCGCCGCCATGGAGGCCGCCGCCGCCGTCCACGACCGGCTCTGGGCCGAGGGGGCTCTCCGCCCCGGCATGACGGAGCTGGAAAAGGCCCGGGTCTACTACGGCTGGATTTGCGACAACTGCGTTTACGACTATCAGGCCGGGGACGACTCCCTGAGCCATATTCCCTACAGCCTCTTTGTAAACGGCTCCGCCGTCTGCGACGGCTACACCGGGGCCTACAACCTCCTTTTGAAGCTGGAGGGCATCCGCTGTTCCACCGTCATTCAGGGGGATCACATCTGGACCGTGGCCACCTTGGACGGCATGGAATCCCACATTGACACCACCTGGGGGGACAGCGGCAGTGAAATCAGCTATGACTACTTCGCCATGACCCCCCGGCAGTCCCAGGCGGCCCACGCCGGGAAGAGCGCTTAAACGGCCATGGAAGCAGAAACCGGCGGCGCGGGACCATCTGGTTCCGCGCCGCTTCGCCGTCTCCCGGAGGCTCACCGCCGGATGTCCAGGGCCCGGCACACCTGGGCCAGGGTCAGGCGGTACACGCCGTAGATCAGGACGGACACCGCCGCCACCACCGCCAGCGCGGCCAGGAGGCCCGCCGCCTCGCTGGGCGTAATGCCTGCGGGACTGCCGTTGAAGTACATAATCATGACATAGAAGGCGTAAATCAGGCTCGTGCCCGCCAGGGCGGGCACCAGGAACACCCGCTTCACCTGACCCCGGACGGAGCGGCGGAGATAGGCGTTGGAGGCCCCCAAATGCCTGAGGTCGTCGTAGACCTTCCGGTTTGTCAGAGCGATGGTCATGCACCGGGTATAGGCAATCACAAACACGGCGGAAAAACACACCACGGCCACAAAGACAAAGAGGATGAGGAACACCGCCGCCGTCTTTACAAAGTCCGTCCTGTCCAGAATCCGGAACTCAGGCATGTACTGCCAGCCCAGCCGGAAGGCGGAGCTGTCCCGCTGAGCGTAGTCGATGACGGTAAAACCGTATTCCGCGCAGTTCTCCCGGTCCAGGAAGTAAACGCCCTCCTCCGCCAGGTACTGGTCCCGGACCACCGGGTCCCAGCCGTCAAACTGAGCCACCTCGATGGTGGAGCGGTCCACAATCTCGTTGAACAGGGCTTTGGCGAAGTCATAGGTCTCCTCGCAGTTTTCCACGTTGAAGCAGACCTGGGTCTCCCGCCACTCCTCCGTCAGGCCCGCCCCCAGGGCGGCAAAGTCGGCGTCGTTCATCACATAGCGGGCAAAGAGGCTGTCATAGCGCAGGGGCTCCAGGGACGTGACGGGGAGCTGTTCCCCGGTCAGATAGTTGGTCACGAGGCTCTTGTCCGGGGCAAAGCCCAGCTTGCTCCCCTCCGTGTCGACGACGCCGCGAATCTCGCCGCCGGCCAGGTCCACATGCTCCCCCGTCAAAGCCTCGTAGCCGGAGGAGGAAAGAAACAGCTCGGTGCTCATGACCTCTTTGTACTCCGCGCGCCAGGTGGTGCCCATGGGGCCCTCCTCCTCAATGTGGGCCTCGCCGTCCACCGCCAGGCGGAGCATGGGGACGGCGGCAAAGTCCGTGATGGTCACACCGTACTCCTCCGCCAGGGCCCGGACCTCCTCTTCCAGGGGGATGTCCTGGTCTGCCCGAAAGTTATACACATAGTCCACAGGCCGGGTATCGTATTCAATCATGGACCCGGTGCCCAGCATGGGGGTGTAGAAGCTGCCGAAGTACGCGCCGGCAATCAGCAGGGTCATCACCAGCATGTTCCGCACCGTCTGGCGGCCCTGGAACCGCATCTGGCTGGTGGCGATGAGGTCCTTGTAGAGCTTCTTTTTCCCGTTCCAGCCGTTGACCACCGTGTGGAGCAGAATCATATAGAGGCCTATCAGGGCGGGGATATAGAAGATGCCGGTCAGGCCCTCCGGGGGATACCAGTGGAGAATGCCTATGAAGAAGAAGGAGGACATATAGCCCAGAAAGCCACCCAGGGCCAGCAAGCCGATGCCAACGGCCCCGTACCACCTGGGCACCTCCCGGATGGGCTCGGACTTGTGGGACTCCTGGACGATGTCGATGATGTTGGTCCGCTTCACGGACCGGCTCCCCAGAAGGAACATCATGGCAGCCACAAAGGCGGAGAAGGCCAGGGAGAACACATAGGCTCTGGGGTCAAACACCAGCCGCATCTCCTCGGTGTCCACCACGGCAAGCCTAAAAGCCTGCCACAAAATCCAGGCCAGCGGCCCGCCCAGAAGAGCCCCGGCGACGCAGGAGCCCAGGGAAATGACTCCCAGCTCCCGGTACAGCTCCCCCCGCACCTGGGCCCGGGTGGCCCCCAGGGCCAGGAACACGCCGGTCTCCCGGGACTTCTGCCGGAAGAAGAGACCGGAGGCGTATGTGGTGAACACGGCGCAGCCGATGACCGCCAGGGTGAAGACCATCATGACCTGCTTGCGGCTGTCGCCCCCCTCGGGGAGGACGTTCAGCACCGTGGGGGCCCGCATCATGCAGACGTAGGCCGTAATCAGCAGCACGGAGAAGAAGCAGCAGCCCGAGAGGAGCGCGTATTGCTTCTTGTTCCTCCGGCGCATCAGGGCATAGATCTCGGAAAAATGGCGCATGGTTATTCCCTCCCCATTTCCCGGACCGCGTCCAGAAGCTGGTCCTGGAACGTCTCCCGGCCGGTGGTCCCCTTCTCCAGGTTCTTCCAAACCCTGCCGTCCCGGAGAATCACCACCCGATCGCAGAAGGAGGCGGCGTAGGAATCGTGAGTCACCATGAAAATCGTGGCCTCCAGGGCCTCCTTAGCCTGCTCAAAGGAGCGGATGACCGCCCGGGTGGACTTGCTGTCCAGGTTGCCCGTGGGCTCGTCGGCCAGAATCAGCAGGGGGTGGTTGATGAGGGCCCGGGCCACGGCGGTGCGCTGCTTCTCGCCGCCGGAGATTTCCGCCGGGTATTTATCCCGGATGGCGGAGATGCCGAAGACCTCGCACAGCTGGTCCGCCCGGGCCTCCGTCATGTCGGAGATCACGCCGCCGATGATGGCGGGGAGCAGGATGTTCTGCCGGACCGTCAGGCCGTCCAGCAGGAGGAAGTCCTGGAAGACGAAGCCCAGCTGCCGGTTCCGAATCTCCGCCAGGGCGTCCTCGTCCAGCCGGGCCAGCTCGGTTTTCCCCAGGCGGATGCTGCCGGAGTCCGTGGGGATGTAGCAGGAGATGCAGTTCAAGAGGGTGGTCTTGCCGGAGCCGGAGGGGCCCATGACGGCCACAAACTCCCCCTTTTCCACCTGGAGGGAGACCCCCTTCAAAACCTCGTAGGAGATTTTTCCCACTTGGTAGGACTTGCGCAGGTTTTCCACAGTCAGCATAGCAATCGTTCCTTTCTTACAGCACAAATTGGACGGCGGCGATGACCGCCAGATGAGCGGGATAGAAGGCGTAGAAGAACCACTTGGGAATCTTCAGCCCGGAGCGGGTGGGGAGGAAGATCAGCGGCGCGGCCAGCAGGGCAAATACGGCCCAGTCCACGGCAAAGCCGCCCAGCTTCAAGGCCAGCGGGTCCTCCATGTAACCGCCCCAGAGGCAGGGCAGGTAGGTCAGCACATAGAGGGCCGCGCCGATTTTGGGGTGGTTCCGGCAGAGGAAGAAAATCAGCATCAATTGAATCCCGATGCCGGAATAGTCGAAGTTCCACCAGCTCACCGCGAAGAAGGCCCCCAGGAACAGCCACCACTTCCGCTCTTTCAGCCCGTACATGGCCAGGAGGGACAGGAACAGGGTGAAGAAGATGTTCCAGTTGCTCCAATTCCGGTCCACCATCCAGTCATGGGGGTGAAAGGCCAGGACGTAAAAGGGCTGGGACACCACGGCAAAGACGGCCAGACGGCCCAGATAGCGTTTTATGTCCCGGGTGTACAGCAGACCCACGGTCATGCAGTAGCAGAAAATCGGGAACGCCAGCCGCCCGATCCAGCGGAAGGGCCCGGCCTCCGGGAAAAAGGCCCCGCCCACGTGGTCGATGAGCATGGAGACGATGGCGACCAGCTTCAAGAGGTCCGTGTCCAGATTCGTTTGCACCCGGGGTCCCTGCCGGGGGACCTCCGTGGGGGTTGTCAGGGCGGCGCGGATGGAGTTCCAGTTCATGCCAAGCACTTCCTTCATTTGGTAATATTGATTGATACGGAAGTCTGGTTGGAAATTCTTCACTTCCGTTTCCATTGCCAGAATAGCGCAAAAAAACGGCCCCCGCAAACGGGGCCGCTCTCTTTGGGGGCTTTGCTGTAAAGTTTGGCGGCACCGGCGGAAGCGATGTCATATTTGGCGGTTTTGCCGTCATAATTGGTTTGGCGAACGGCCGCCGGTGTGGTACAATGGTCCCAGCAAACCGCAAGGAGATGATACCATGCTGCGAATCGGCATCTGCGACGACAGCGCCGACGCCCGCATCGCCCTCCGGGCCGCCCTGGAGCGGGCCCTGGACCGGCGGAGCGGAGAGGCGTCCTTTTTTGAGTTCTCCTCCGGGGAGGGGCTTCTCCGCTGGATGGAGAACCACGCCGGGGAGTTGGAGCTGGTGTTTTTGGACATTGAAATGGGGGAGCTGGACGGCATGGAGACCGCCCGCCGCCTCCGGGAGGCAGACGAGGGGCTGGGGCTGGTCTTCGTCACCGGGTACACGGACTATGTGTTCGACGGTTACTCTGTGGGGGCCCTGGGCTACCTGATGAAGCCTCCCAAGCAGGATCAGCTGGACGGGGTCCTGAACCGGGCGGCGGAGGCCCGGCTCCGGGAGGGGGACCAGGTCTTCCTCTGCCGCAGCGGGGAGACCCTGTATCGCATCCCCAAGAAGCGCATCCTCTATTTTGCCTCGGACCGGCGGCAGGTCTCCTGCGTCTCCGACGCCCGGACCTATGTCTTTTACGGCAAGCTGGACGACGTGGAGCGGGACGTGGGAGACGGCTTCATCCGGGTCCACCAGCGCTATCTGGTCCGGACCGGGGCCGTGGACCGGCTGGAGGGCAGTCAGATCTTCGTGGGGGACGCGGCCATTCCTGTCAGCCGGGCCTGCCGTTCCGCCGCCCTGGCGGCCCTGGCCCGGTCGGCCCTGGAGGGCTGAGGCCGTGGAAAGCATGCTGAACTTTTTGGAGCGGCTGGCGGAGTATGTCATGCTCAGCTTTGCGAATTTGCCCTGGTTCCTCCTGGGGCTGTCCAGCGGCTGGTTTCTCTTCCGCCTTCTCTCCGCGTTTCTCCCGGTGAAGCCCCGCCGGAGCTGGCGGATCGGGCTGATTTTCTCCCTGAGCGTCATTTCCGGGCTGATCATCTGGCTGGCGGATACTAACCTGCTCTTTACGCTGATAGCCTTTGTCCCGCTGCTTATGCTGACTTCCAAGGGGGACCCAACGGGGCGGCTGGCGGTGACGGTCATTTTCTTCTGTCTGATCATGCCCGTCAATGCCGTGCTGGATACCTACTATGCCCCCGCTATGGCGCACTTCGGACTGGACAACGTATTCTACCTCACGGACAAATTCATCCGCCCCGGCGTCTGGTGTCTGCTGTATCTGACGGTTCGGAAGCGCCTGCCGGAGCGCCCGCCCCAGCTCTCCCCCCGGTTCTGGAGGCTGGTGCTGCTCCTGGCCGCCATGCCCCTCAGCTCCCTGCTGGCGGTGGTGCTGCTGCCTCTCCTCCAACTGGATTACATCTACAGCGATTCCCTCCTCCACGGCCTGATCATGAATCTGGGCGTGGCGGTGCTCCCCTTCGTCTTCCTCACCGCCCTGGCCCTGCTGTACGCCATCCTGGTGCTGGAGGAGCACGAGCGCCTGGAGGAGGCGGACAGGCTGGCCTCCCTCCGGGAGAGCTACTACCAGGGCCTCCGGCGGGAGGAGAACCAACTCCGCACCCTCCGCCACGACCTGCGGAACCACCTGACGGCCCTCCGGGGTCTGGTAGAAACCGGAGAGGAGGGCAAGGCCCTCCAGTACATGGACCAGCTGGCGGACTCCCCCGCCCTCCGGGGCGGGCGGAGGCTTTGCGAAAACGACGCGGCAAACGCCGTCCTCGCCGCCAAGGCGGAGGCCATGGGCCGGACGGGCCTGACGGCGGACTTCACCGTGTCCCTGCCCAAGGCTTTGCCCCTGGCAGAGGTGGACCTGTGCGCCCTGCTGGGAAACGCCGTGGACAACGCCATGGAGGCGGCGGAGCAGGCGGAGGACAAGACGGTTCTCCTCCGCTGCCGGGCGGAAAAGGGCCTCTTCATGCTCCGGGTGGAAAACGCCTACGCCGGGGAGCTCTCCCCGGACCTTGCCACCACCAAGGCGGACAAGGCCTTCCACGGCTTCGGCCTTGCGGGAATGCGGGAGATCGCGGAGCGGCTGGGCGGGTCCCTGGAGACCCGGGCCGGAGGCGGGCGGTTTCAGCTGGTGGTGTGCCTTCCTCTGGACGGCGGGGGTTCGTCCGTAATGGGCGTGTCGGCATACTCCTCTCCGGTGACGGCGTCAAAGAACTAGCAGTCCCACTCGGAGCCGGCCAGCCCGGTCTGCCCGTCGAAGGTGTCGATTCCGGTGATGGCGTCCACCTGCTCCAGGATGACCCGCCAGACGGGGATCACGGTCTCCGCCGCCCGGACGCAGACAGGAAAAAGCCTGTAACCCCAAATGTTTACGGTTAGAGGGAAGTAATTTCAGATTAGGCGGTATAGCCCCAATTACAAGGGCTGTACCGTCTTTTCGATTTCCTATGCGCCTTGCCGTTTCGGTTGCGTGGCAGAAAGGAAATTGATTTCCCCT
>CAJTZL010000021.1 GCA_910583695.1 uncultured Oscillibacter sp. | reverse complement strand
AGCAGGAAGTCGATACCTACGAACAGAACAAGAGCGATTTTGACAGCTTCGCCGCAATTATCCGCAAGTATGTGGGGATAAAAGAACTCACCCCCGCAATCGTCAATGAATTTATCAAGAAAATCATAGTCCATGCGCCGGAAAAGGTGGACGGGAAACGGGTACAGAAAGTAGATATTGTTTTCAACTTTGTAGGGGAAATCAATTTCCTTTCTGCCACGCAACCGAAACGGCAAGGCGCATAAAGAATATGCGCTCGTTGAGCGCAAGAAAAGACGGTACAGCCCTTGTAATCGGGGCTATACCGTCTAATCAAAATTACTTCCTTGTCACCGCAAACCTTGCGGTTACAGGATTTTGCGCTATCCATTCTTGACAAAAAAGATTCCGTTTTACAGCCATTCAAAAAACGTATCCATCATATTCTCATCAATCCACTTATCAAACAGAGAAAATCTTCCGATATATTTTTATAGCTGTCAACTGCGGATAACGAAGTATAAGAGGAGATTGCAAAGATGATTCACTACATAAAAAATTTAAAAATCAGACTGAAACTTTATATCCTCATAGGAGTTGCGCTGCTCGGAATGCTCATTATCAGCGGGATGTCATTTTTTCTCATGGGCCGGATGAACGACATGACAAACGACATTGCAACAAGCTGGCTTCCCAGTGTTGATGTAGCAAGGGAGCTGAGTGCTACCATTTCCAATATCCGGCTGAATGAGCTGGAGTACCTTACCGCAGACTCTGACAGCAAAGAGGAGACCAGCCTTCAGTCCATCCAAGATGGAATCGAAACCATGGACGTCCTCTTAGCCGCATATGGGGATATGATCGATGAGGAAGAACGAAATTTCTATGACAACGCAAACAATCTTTGGACACAGTATCAGGCGGCGGAAGAAGAAATGATGGTTTTCGCCAAACAGGGCCGCTTTGAGAGTGCCCGTGCGATTCTGGACGAAGAATGTGAGGCACTTTTTAACTCTTTGAACAGTGCTTTTGATGATATTATCGACTACAATACCAAAGGAAGCGATGATGCAGCGGCGGAAAGCGCTTCCCTTTACAGAACCGCCACCTTGACCATGGCGGCAGTTGTCATTTCCATCATCCTCGTAGGCGTCTTCTTCTCATTTGTGATTATACGCCTGATCAAAACCCCTATTTCCGAAATCCAGAATGCTGCCATAAAAATGGCGGAAGGGGATTTGGATGTAAAGATTTCCTATACCTCGGAGGATGAACTGGGTGTTCTCGCTGTTCAGGTAGGCAGATTGATCCATAAACTTCAACTTATTATTGAGGATGAGAATCAATTCCTTGCTAAAATGGCCGAGGGAGATTTTACGGTAGATTCGACCTGCGAGGAAGCGTATACAGGCGGCTTTTATCCTTTGCTTGTCTTGTTCCGGGGCATTGCAGACAAGCTCAATGACACAATGCTGCAAATCAGCCAAAGTTCCGCTCAGGTCGCGGGCGGAGCGGACCAAGTATCGAATGGCGCTCAGGCGCTTGCCCAGGGGGCGACTGAGCAGGCCAGTTCCGTGCAGGAACTCGCTGCCACGATTGATGAAATCTCCAGCAAAGTAAATCAGAACGCGGACAATGCACGGCAGGCCAGTAAAGCGGCAGACAGTGTCAGCGTAAAGATGAATGTGAGCAAAGAAAAAATGCAGCAGATGACACGTGCAATGGGGGATATTAGCAGCTGCTCCAGTGAGATCAGCAAAATCATGAAGATCATTGAAGATATTGCGTTCCAAACCAATATTCTTGCCCTGAACGCCGCCGTAGAAGCCGCCCGCGCAGGCGCCGCCGGAAAAGGGTTTGCCGTAGTAGCCGATGAAGTCCGCAACCTGGCAAACAAAAGCAAGGAGGCTTCCGAAAATATCGCTGCTTTGATTGAAAATTCTTTACAGGCAATCGAAAACGGAACGCAGATTGCGGATGATACGGCGCAGTCTTTGATTCAAGCAGTCAATGACGTGAATGAAATGGCCGGCATTATCGAACAGATTTCGGAGGCCAGCGGCGATCAGGCGGATTCCATCGCTCAGCTCACGGTGGGAATTGACCAGATCTCCAATGTTGTACAGACAAACTCGGCAACCGCGGAGGAAAGCGCAGCGGCAAGCGAAGAACTGTCCAGCCAGTCACAGCTTATGAAAAGTCTGGTAGGAAGGTTTCAGTTGAAGAGCAGCCCTTCAAAATGAACCCGTTAGGCTGACGTGTTAGGATAGAGTCTGGTTTGACATTTTGCGTGAGAGCGTCCAAAATCTGCGTGCCCCCATAATTTAAGTAAGCGTCAAAGTCTTTCACCTTGCTGGAGCTCAAGACGATTCAAAGTTCTGGGAGCCAGAAAAGAAGGGGAAGCCTTGAAGCACAATATACAAATGATGTCAGCAGGGGATTCGATTCCCGCCATTTACATGTTTGCACTCTGATTTTGACCTGTTTGCTCTTGGACAGTGGCATATGACATACGAAACCGAAAAACCTGTATCCTTTGAAGTATACGGGCAACAGAGAAAGAACGCCCCTACCCAATCCGAACAACTGACAACAATTTGTTTAGATTGGGTGGGGGCGTTCAAACCCAGAGAAAAGGTGGATTTAGTCCACTACTGCTTCTGTAATTTATCTGGAGAGCAATGTTGACACAAATTGATATTTGGCAGAACCTGAATTATCTTCATTGCTTTCGAAACCAGTTCTGCTAAAGGTAATATAGAATGCATCTTTGGTACTATTATGCTGAATATCAGAATATTCAGCATACAAAACTATATACATACGCTCTGGCAAAGAGCGCACTTCATTATTTCGTGTATTAAAACAGGATACGCTGCTGGCAGCGGCAGAGTATATGTTTCCACTGTATTAGGCAACATGTACATTAAGCGGAAACCGCTGTCAATATCTGTAACAACCACCCCCTTATCAAATGAAAATACGGCACTCTCTCCAACTGTGCAAAAATCCGCTTTTGATGGATTACATTCCGTAAGGTGATTAGATAAACGGAATAGATTATTTTGATCCCATTCAAAATAAATGTCCTTTGCAGATCCTACTCCTAAATTGACGACTGTGAAGTTTTCTAATCCGTTATTCGGAAATATTTTAACTAGTAAGCTAATTGTACCTGTAATGCTTCCATCATCATTGAACTTATGGCTACTGCTTAATGTATCTGACAACGATATTGACCAATTTTCTTTACCGTTGGAGTCCCATGAGATACTAAATTCTGACGCATTCATTAAAATAGCTGGTTTATATGCAGCGTTACGGCACCTTATGCTCTTAAGGACATAAAGTGCCGTACCCGGAAATATAGGCGGCGTTTTGCTTAAAGGGCCTATCCTGGAGGTATCCGCCGTTGGGGACTACTCCAGAAAGGCTGGACGTGTTGCGTTCGATGGTGCAGATCTTCCCACCTTTTGCGTCGATCACTAGGCCAATGCGGTAGTTGTTTTTTCCGCCGTTGCTGGTAAAAAATCTGGTCTCCCGGTTTGGGGTTGGCGGTGAAAGATTGGCCCCTGTCCTTGAAATACCTCATGGAGTAGGTGTAGCCAGCCTCCAGGCTGCTGAGCGTTTGGCAGAGCAGGGCCATACCAAGGTCGAGGCCAAAGGTGGTAATAAGGCACCAGTCCACAAAGATGTCGCACCAAGCATGCCTGTTTTTCTTGCCGTTGTAGGCAAGGGTAACCTAAAAATAGAGATTGACATTTTGGGAAAAATTCTTTATAATAGTTAAGTCAGGTAGATGTTGCTCGGTGCATGCTAATAGCTGGTTTTTCAATATCCGGGTGTAGCGCAGTTGGTAGCGCGCATGGTTCGGGACCATGAGGCCGTGGGTTCAAATCCCGCCACTCGGACCACCGGGGAACCCTGGAACCGTAACGGTTCCAGGGTTTTTCTGTCCCCTCTGGAAACTCGGTTTCCCTTTGGTTTCCCTTATCAGCCGGAAACGCTCTTGATGAACCGCTGCATTCTCTCTGCGCTGTCCCGCTTCATCTGGTCAGTCACATGGCCGTAGACATCCAGCGTAAAGGACGCCGTAGCGTGTCCCAGGTTGCCCTGAATAGTCTTGATGTCGTCCCCGCTCTTGATTGCGGCAACGGCGTAGCTATGACGAAGGTCATGGACCCTAGCCTCTGGAAGGCCGATAGAGGCGGCCAAGCGCTTAAAGTTATGATAGACGGTGTACGGGGAAAGATGTTCCCCCAGTTCATTGGTAAACACAAGGCCGCTGTCCTCCCAGGCTGGGCCCGCCCGAAGACGCCACTCCGCCTGTCGGCTCCGCTGGCGGCGGAGCAGTTCCATCACGAAGTCGGCGGGCGTGATCCGCCGCCACTTATCATTTTTCAAGGACACGAGGCTATACCGGCGTTCCCCGGTTTCATCTTTGGCCCGCTGGAGCTGCTGGTCAATCAACAGCGTTCCCTTGTCAAAGTCCACACGATCCCAGGAGAGCCCTAGTACTTCGCCTTCCCGCAGCCCCGTGAAAAGAGTAACCATTAGAAGAATCTCAAAGCGATGACCTTGAACTGCCCCTAGGAACTGCCGGATGGCATCATCATTCAGCGGCTTGATTTCCTTTTTTACGACTCGCGGAAGGGTGCAGGCGTCAGATGGATTTATACGCAGATATCCAATCCTGACTGCCTGCTGGAGCAACTCATGAAGCACACCATGGACATTTTTTACTGTCTTTGCCGAAAGTCCCTTTTGGGAAAGGCTGTTGTAAAAATGCTGAATCGTGTGAGCTTTCAAAACCTCCAGCTTAATCGCTCCAAGTTCCGGTCGAATATGGGTGCATAGAATACTTCTATAAGCTTCCTGGGTCCGAGGTTTTACGCTAATCAGGTAATCCTTGTCCCAGATGATACTCCACTCTCCCACTGTCAGCTTACAGGCTTCTTTGAACGTGCCCTGTCCGATCTCCGCCGTGATCTCCCGGAGCTTCTGGGCAACCTCGGTCTGGGTTTTCCCGGATATAGAGTGCTGTTTCTGCTTCCCGGTCTCCGGGTCAAAGCCGCTGGTATAACGGGCCTCCCAGTATGTATACTCTTTCCCGTTCTCCTTCACGACTTTCTTTTTACGGATGGACCCGTCTCCAGAGGCGGCCCGTCCGCTTTTTTTACCGCGCGGCATCGTCATTACCTCCCTTCGCCGCCCGGCAGGAATCACCTTCCAGCGTAGCGGACATGGCGGCGTCTGTCCAGGACGCATTTGTCCCGGTTCCGCCGGTCAAGTACTCCAACAGCTCATGCTTCAGAATACGAATCTGCTTGCCGGCGCGGATGCTCTTGATCTGACCGGAGCGGACCAGGGCAAAGGCCGTGTTCCTGCCGATGCAGAGAATTGGCATCAGCTCCTCCACCGTCAGCACCAAGGGGATATCGTCGAAGCTCAAAGGACGGTCAGCCATTTTCTTTCCCCTCCTTCAGCGACGCCAGATAGATGTTCGTCACATCGTCCCGGCCATGTCCCAGGAGCTTGGAGACGCCTTTCCGGGCGCCGAAGGGAGTGACCCCTGCATCGATGAAGCCCTGGTACTTCTCCGCAGCGTAGGTGTGGCGGAGGCCGTGGAAGGTCATGGGGCGGGTGGAATCTTCATCCTGGACCAGGGAGCGATTCAGCCAAATGAACACCTGCAGCTCCTTGATGGCCTCGTGGGTTTCCCTGTCGTCGGGAACAAAGAGTTTATGCCCCCGGGGAGTCTGCTCCAGATGGAATTGGAGGTAATTGACCAAGCGTTCAGAGAGCGGAACCGTCCGAATCAGGCCGCCCTTGCCTTTGATAGTGATAGCCTTTTCTTTGACTGCTTTCGCCGCCGTAGCGGTGTCAATACGGAAGCACTCATGGATACGGAGCCCGGCGAAGCGCCCCAGATGCAAAATTGCAATATAGTCTTCCCGGCCCGCCTTTGCCGCACAGGTCAACATCCGGTTAAACTCTGTATCGCTCCAGGTCCGGTCGGTGCCGCCGAAGGTCCGGCGCTGGAGGAGCAGGTCGCCGTTGCCCGGCAGCTCATACCGGGCGTTGGGAATCAAGTCATGGAAAAAGCGGATTGCCGAGAGGTCCGTCTTGATCGTCGAGGCGGATTTTTCTTGCTCCTGAAGATACGCGACATACGCATAAATATGCTTCGGCGCAATGTTCGTCAACCGCTCCAAGCGATAGACCTCCGCCAGGAAGCGGCAGAACCGCTGCATGGCTTCATAGTACCGGGCCCGGGTCTTGTAGCTGCCCTGGCGGTTGTGGCGGTGGAGCTTGTCCACCTGGGACATAAGATTAAAGTAATGATTCGACATAAGTACATCCTTTCTTTTTTCAGAAAAGGACGCACCTCGCCCACTGGCACAGTCCAGCCATTTCCGGCTTTTATCCGCCGGACCTCCCAGGCCGAAACCGCGCCAATGAGCTTAGACCCATTGAGAACAGCAGGTTTTATTGTCCGGGAGCAGCCGATCCAGCTGGTCCGTCTCCGTTGTATATCGTGGTCAGTATGATCGCCGTGAAGCCGCTTAAAAGCGACGGGGAAGGAAGTTCCCGCGGCAGACGCAAGGCCCTGGGCAAGGCGCGGGAGGCATCCCGCATGCGTCCGTGGTCCCGTCCCCGGCAGAAGGACGGCGAGGGGCTGAAGGAAGTTCCGCCCTGCCGGAGGCGGAACTGGCCGGCAGTCTGGACCGGCCCGGGGATAGAATATCTTTTCATTCGATTCTGCATGGAAAATCCTCCATTTCTTTACCCTTGGCGGTCGGGGGTGACTGGTCCCCTCCCGTTGCGCAAAGCGCCGGGTCTGCTGCTTTTGGACACAAAAAAGCCCGCGCCTTCCCAGTGGGAAAACTCGGACACTTTGAAACACGGATACTGTGCTTGCCTTTGAAACGCTCTGTTACTGTATGGCTACAACATAGCAGACGCCCCGCAGAAAGTCAAGCTCCGTTCCGGTTCCTACATCATCATTCAAAAATGGGCAGACTGCCCCCTAAACATCACTCGGCGGCCAACAAGTCATGCTGCCAGCTCTCACCGAACGTACAACCTTAACAACGTATGCAATGCTGCTCCCTGGCAGCTCCCAGGCCGACGGCCCAGCTCCGAGTTTCACGGAGAGCGCACAAACAATCAATAACAGCTTCTTTATATCACAGTATTTGGAAATTGTCAACAGCCGATTCTCCGGCCTAAGTTCTTGATCTTCCAGAACGACGGGCATAGTACGCCCTTTGCTCACGCCGTTCCTCCCTAAACTGCTCCGCCCTAATATGCTCCGCCCTAAAATACGGTCTCATTCTACCACCTGCATACCCCCTTGTCTAGTTGCAGTTTTGTCAACTAACAGAAAAAAGGAATGTGTCCAACTTGGACACATTTTCAAGCTCCACTTGACAACCACAGGTTATATGGCTATAATAAAAGGCAAGAAGGACGGTCTCCCTGGTGCTAGCAGGGAAGTCGGCCAACTCTACAAGTAGATACTTGAAATTGCCGCTTCTCGCTAGGACTGGGGGGCGGTTATTTCTTTATCTGGTAACCCAGAGAAACAGCCGCAATCACGAGCGTAAGTAGTGCAATGACTTCCAATGCGCTCATGGGCGTCCCTCCTTTCGGAGCTGTCCCCGTCCTTCTTGCCTGAAATGAGGATACCACAAACTGACAAAATACGCAAGTGCTGGAAAAGGGAATGTGTCCAAGTCGGACACATTCCCTTTTTTATTTATCAGCTTTCTCCGGGGCTTCCGTACACTCCCGCAGAGCCTTGAGGTATTTCATTTCTACCAGGGTCAAAATCTCCTCCTGATCATCCTTCGATAAGGCGTTAAAGCGCATGACCAAAAAAGGCTGGTCCGGTCCCCTGGACAGGCCTGTCGTATCTTCCCCTATTAGTTCGCCAATGGTACAGTCAAAGAATTTGGCAAGCATTTCGACTCTGTCAATGGACGGGGAACTTCCTCGCTTTATGCTATCCATAAAGCCTCGGCCCACACCACTTTCACGGCATGCTTCCGTGGGGCTGATTCCCATTATGCGGCAACGTGCTTTGATATTATGAACAAAAAAATCAATATTCATTGTAGGCTACACCATTAAATTAAGAATATGGCAATATATACAAAAATCCAATAATTATCGGATTCACAATTGACATCCGACAATTTATGGATTATGCTTTGACCATAGCATGACGGGAAGTCATAGACATGAAGGGCGATAGCTTCCTAACGTTCATTATGATTATAAGTCATGTTATTTTATCACAGGCAGATTCAAAAATCAACTAAAGAAAGCGGGTGAAAGCGTGAGAATCAGAGAACTGCGGGAACAAGCTGGACTGACCCAGGACCAAGTTGCGGAACGTATGGGGGTGGACCAGGCAGCAGTACATCGCTGGGAGATTGGCAAGGCCATGCCCAGGGCGGCGAAGTTGCCGGAGCTGGCGGCGCTTCTGCATTGCACCATTGACGAACTCTATAGCCGCGATTCTCCCCCGGCAGCGGGCTGACGGAGAAAACCATGCGAAAGGAGGTGCTGAAACATGAATCCCCGCCCTTCATCCTACGAGACCCTGCCTTGGGTTCTGACCCCCGAAGAAGTGGCGCCCTTACTGAACGTTGGCATGTGTACTGTCTATGAGCTGCTTCGGAGCAAGCGGCTCAAGCACACCCGGATCGGCGTGCAGTACCGCATCCTCAAGCAGGACGTGCTGACCTTCATGGACCAGGGCTCCCAGGCGGCAGAGGCCGTCTGACCAGACCATAACACAAACAGGAGGAGAAAACCATGTCGGAACTGTCCCAAAACATCTACCGGACCGGGCGGATTTGTACCGGTCTCACTCAGGAGGCGGCGGCCGGGCAGATCGGCGTCGCGGCTGAAACGCTCCGGGCCTATGAGGCCGGGCGGCGGATTCCCCCCCGGTGACGTTGTGGAGCGGATGGTGCTCTGCTACCGGGCCCCATCTCTTGCTTACCGCCATCTCCACGAAACCAGCGGCCTGATCTCTTACGTGGTCCCGGAGCTGGAAGCCAGGAGCGTGTTGGAGTCGGCGGTCCGGGTGTATCTGCTGCTGACCCGCTTCACCAAGAGCCAAGCCGTAGACCGCCTGCTGGAGATTGCCGAGGGCGGCATCGGCCAGCGGGAACAGGCCGAGTTCAACCACATCACGGCGGAGCTCCGGGAGCTTGCCCGCCCCTGTCTGGAGCTGGATGTGTTCTGGAGAGACGCCGGAAAGGAGGAGCTATGAAACGCTATGTAATTCAGCACCGCACCCACGATTGGGACCCCTGGCAGGTTTGCCCCCGCCTGCAGTACGACACCCTGAAGGAAGCTAAGGCGGCCTTTGAGGCCCTGCCGTTCAAGGACGGGTACCGGATTGCCGAGAGCTTCATCCAGGTGCGATATAAGGCCGTCAAGGTTTAGGAGGCCGTATGAATCAAATCATGAGCTGCATCCCCGTCGGGAGTGGCTGGTACATACAGGTCCTGCTGCCGGATGGGAAGTTACAATGGGTCCCCTGCGTGGGGATCTTCCAGGAGGCTATAGATGATGCCGTCCGTTGGAAGTCGGAGAAAGGAGAAACCACGTGAAACGCGCAAAAAAAGACCGCCCCGAAGCTGCAACTTCGAGACGGCCGCGTCCAGGGCTTGCGCCGAGAACCATTGCTGTAATTATTATACCAAATTCCCGGCAAAATGCAAGCCCCAATCTGGACGGGGGAGGGGGTGCCCTCCCCATGTCCTGGGCATTTACATTAACGGTCATCGGGGCGGCCGGATTAGTCTGCCAGTTCGCCCGGCTGATCGACTGGATAGAGAGGTGAGAGCATGGCGGAGGAACAGAGGGGCTACTGGGGCGTGATCCCCGGCGAGGTGATGCACGACAAGGAGCTTCCGCACGCGGGGAAGCTGCTGTATCTGGTGCTGTCCTCCATGGCGCACAAAAACGGGTACTGCTGGCCCTCCAACGAGACGCTGGCGGCGGAGCTGGACCTGTCCAAGCGGCGGGTCCAGCAGATGCTCGTACAACTTCAGGAGAAGGGTTATATCCGGGTGTCTGTTCAGCGCGCCGAAGGGACCAACGAAGTGGAGCGGAGGTATATTTACTGCGGCCTGTTTGTGGGCAAAGAACTGCCTCCCCCCTCCGGCGAAAACCCGCCGGACCCTCATGAAAAAAATTTCACCCCCTCATGCAAAATCTCGCATGACCCTCATGAAATTTCTCACAGTTGTATAATAGGTAGAAAAGATATATCTGAAAATATACCCCCCTTACCCCCCACAGGGGGGAAGCGCCGCGGGCGCAAAAAGGACAAGTCCGTCCCGTCCTGGAACCCGGAGCGCTTCGAGGCGTTCTGGGAGTATTACCGGACCCATGCCCGGGGGGAGGACCGCCAGGGGGCGGTTCAGGCCTGGGACAAGCTCCAGCCGGACGACGCGCTGATCGCCGTCATGGGCAGGGCCCTCCAGGCGCAGGTTGCCTCCAAAAGTTGGCGGGAGGGCATTGGCATTCCCTACGCCAAGCGGTGGCTGAGCAATCAGCGCTGGAAGGACTCCCTGCCCCGTGACCCGGAGGCCCCGGAGGAGGAAGGAAGGCAGTACGGATGGCACTGAAGGATTCCCGGCCCTCCCTGGAGGCGGAACAGGCTGTTGTCGGCTCCCTGCTGGTTGCCGGTTCCAGCGGCGACGCAGAGACGATTCGAGGGCTGCTGTCCGCCGTCCATGAGGAGGACCTGCTGAACCCGGTGAACAAAGCGGTCTTTCAAGCCGCCCGGGCCCTGTTCCGCTCCGGTGGAGCCGTGGACCCCATCACCATCCGGGACAAGATCGGCGGTCAGTACTCCGACTACCTGGTCCAGCTCATGGAGATTACGCCCACCACCGCCAACTGGCCGGAGTGGACCAGGATTACCCATGAGCAGGCCGCCGTCCAGCGGGCCAGGGCTCTGGCGGAACCGCTGTCCCTGGCAGTGACTCTGGACGACTGCCGTCCCGTCAGCGCCCAGCTGGGCCGGCTTCTCTCCGACGGGCGGAGGCTGGACGCCTGGACGGTCCCCCAGCTGCTGGACAGCTTCTTCGAGAGCCAGGACCCGGACGCGCCAAAGCCGGAGTATGTTACGTTCGGCCTCCACGTGCTGGATGAGGGAAGCTACATAGAGCTTGGGGACGTAGTGGTGGTAGGCGGCTATCCCAGTGACGGCAAGACCGCCCTGTCCATGCAAATGGCCTGGTATATGGCGAAAAAATACCGGGTCGGTTTCTTCTCCCTGGAAACGGCCCGGAGAAAGCTCCGGGACCGTATGATTGCCCATGCCGCCGGGCTGGACCTGGCGGACATCAAGCGCCGGGAGCTGAGCGCGGCGGCCTGGGAGGACCTGGCGAAACGTCAGGCGGATTTCGTGAAACGGGACCTGACGCTGGTGGAGGCGGCGGGCATGAGCGCGGCGGACATCGAGACCGCCAGCCGGGCCTACGGCTTCCAGGTCATTTTCATCGACTACATCCAGCTGGTGGCCCCGGAAAAATCATCGGGCGGTACCCGCAGTGAACAGGTAGCGGCGATCTCCCGGGCCCTGCACACCTTCGCCCAAAAGACCGGGACGCTGGTGGTGGAGCTGGCCCAGCTGACCCGGCAGGAGCGAAAGATCGGCAAGGACGGCCAGGAGGTGCGCCGGGACCCTACCATGCAGGACCTGAAGGAATCCGGCCAGCTGGAGCAGGATGCGGACATGATTCTTCTACTCTTTCGCCCCGGCCCCAAGGACAAAGGACCCGACGGCAAAGAGCTTAGCGAGGAAGACCACCGCCTCCTGAAAATCGGCAAAAACAAAGAGGGCCGCTGGGGAGACTGGGTGCTGCGCTTTGACGGCGGCAGGCAGACGTTTTCTGTCGTGACCGACAGCATGGGCGTCATGCGGAAATTCCAGGCGGAGGGCCGGAAGGCCCAGTCCCGGAACCGGCGGAACCCGGACCAGGTGGAGTTTACGGAGCTGGAGGGAGAACACAAGGACCTACCGTTTTGAATGATACATACGCCGCCCAGGGCGGCTGAAAGGATACGTGTATGAAAACCATCGCGATATTGAATTTAAAGGGCGGGACGGCAAAGACCGTCACCGCCGCCACTATGGCCCGGTGTTTTTCGGCGGAGCATGGCAAACAGGTGGTGCTGATCGACGCGGACCAGCAGGGGAACCTCTCTCAGTATTTCGGCATCACGGATACCAGCCAATGCGGCAACACCTGGACCCTGCTGACGGACGGCGCCGGGTATTGGCCTGACTTCGTGACCCCGGCGGGGCCGAATCTGGACCTCATTCCCTCCGGGATGGAGTTGGCCCGGGCGGACCTGCCAGGAAGCGGGGCCAGGGTGACGCGGATTGAGGAGCTGCGGACGGTGCTGGCCGAGGACGGCGTGCAGTATTTAATCATTGACCTGCCGCCCTCTCTGGGCCTTGCCTCCCAGGCGGCGCTGCTGGCGGCGGATGAGGTTATCATCCCCATCCGGCTGGACGTGTTCAGCACCGCCGGCATGGCGGAACTGACGAGGCAGGTGGACTCCATGCGCAGCGTCAACCCCCGTTTGAGGGTAGCGGGTATCCTGGGGACCCAGTTCCAGCGGACCGCCGAGGAAAAGGAGATTCACCGGCTGCTGGTGTTGGAGTCCGGCCTTCCGGTGTTTCGGACGCGAATCCGCATGAGCCCGCCGGTGCCCCGGAGCATCGCCGCCCGGGAGAGCATTTTGACGTTCAGCCCCCACTGCGGGGCCTCGAAGGACTACCGGGCCTTCGTGCGGGAGTACCTGGAATCGTTTTGAAGGGAGGCGAGAGCATGGGCTACAGCCTGGGAGACGTTTTGAAACAACAGCTGAAAGGGCTTGGCGCAAATGTGTCCAACTTGGACACATCCGGCGGAGCGCAGCAGATCGAGTACATCGACATCGGCCTGTTGGACGGCGATCCCCGGAACCGGCGGGATTTGCGCGGCCTGGAGGAGCTGGCGGCAAATATCGAACTTTTGGGGCTCCGCCAGCCCCTTCGGGTACGGGAGAACCCCGACGCCCCAGGCCGGTTTATCATTGTCTCCGGCCACCGGAGGCGGGCGGCACTTCAACGGTTAGTGGACGACGGTGGGGCGGAGTTTGCACGGGTCCCCTGCATCCGGGATAACCCCGCCCAGTCCAGCGCCATGCAGGAACTGCGGCTGATCTTCGACAATCTGGACACCCAGCCCTATTCCGATGCGGAGAAGGCTAAAATCGCCGCCCGTGTGGAGGAGCTGCTGTATGTGCTGAAGGAGGAAGGGCTGGAGTTCCCCGGCCGGATGCGGGACTAGGTGGCGGCGGCGTGCAAAATCTCCGCCCCGAAGCTGGCCCGGCTGAAGGTTATCCGGGAGAAGCTGGTCCCGGAGTACATGGGGCTGTTCGAGAAGGACAAACTGCCGGAGCAGACGGCCTACGCCCTGGCCCGGCTGCCGGAGGATTTCCAGAAGCGCCTAACCAACGCTCTGTCGGAAGCGCCCAGCGGCAGCGCCGTCGAGAAGGTGCTGAAAAAGTACAACGAGGGCTGGCGGTGGGAGCCGGAGCTCCAGTGCCCGGATGGGAAGCCCTGCAAGCGGGGAGACACGTTTCTCCGGCGGGACTGCGAGGCGAAATCCTGGGAGTCCTTCTGCGGCGGAAATACCTGCTGCCTGGAGTGCGAAAAGGCGAAGGCCAGCTATTCCCCCTGCGAGCGCATGTGCTCCAAAGCCAAGGCCCAGCGGAAAGCCGCGAAGGACGAGGCGGCGGAAGCGGCCCACAAGCGGGAGCAGAAGGTAGGCCGGAAATACCAGAAGGAGACCCAGATCTACGCCAAGCGGCTCCTCCCGGCTATCGACGCCGCCGGACTGCCGGAGCATACGAAGATACGCTGGCGTTATGACGCTTTTGAAGTGGCGGCCATTCGCCAATGGGCCGCCGGAGAGTTTAACGACCCGGCCGGGTGGTATGAGACCAAGCTGACCCCCCAAAAGTTCTATGACGCGCCGGAGGTGGCGCGCCTGCTGGGCTGTACGACGGATTTCCTCATGGGCCTTGCGGACGATTTCCGCCCGCCGGCGGGTACGGAGCCCCCTGCCCAGGAGGAGCCCGCCCAGAATGTGTCCAACTTGGACACATTACCCGAGGGCGAGCCGGAGGAGGAGCCGGGAGAAGAGCCGGAAGAGGAGGCCGGAGAGAAGGAGCCCCCTGTCCGGCGCGTCCGGTGGGAAAGCCGGGGCCGCACGCCGCCAGAGGGAAAGCTGATTCTTACCTACAAAATGGCCAACGACGGCCCGGCCTACCGCGCAGCGGTGTGGAAGAACGGTCAGTTCAAAACTCCGAACGACAGGTCGGTTTTGACAGGTCTCCAGTATACCCACTGGCTGAAAGTTCCGCCTCCCGCTTCCGGCGAGGAGTTCCAGCTGGAGCCGCCGGAGCAGGCCGAGGGGCAGTTGGTGATCTCTGGATGGATGCCCGGCGGGACCTTCCCGCGGGAGCCCTGCGAGGTGGTGGCGGACTTCCGCGTCAGCGGAGGGACCGGCAGGCCGGAAGCGCACCTCCGGCGTGTTTGCTGGTTTGACGGGATGAATTTTTTGTTCAAACGCCATAGCTCGAAGATCGACGCGGAGTGTGTCCGCTGGATGGCTCTGCCGCCGGTGGAGAGCGATGTGTCCAAGTTGGACACATCGGAAGAGGAGTGCGTATGAGGATATTGAAACCCGGCGACCCGTGTCCCTTCTGCGGCCAGCCTCTCCGGCAAACGGACCCGGATGCGCTGCGGCTGCTGGCGGCTGTCGCGGACATTGTTGGGCTCCCGGACCCGGAAAAGGAGCGCGTGACGCTGAAGGACGGCACAATGGAAGAAAGCCGCCCCGTAAACGGGGCGGCGGTTCAATCCTGATCTTTTGCGCTCTCGGCCTGGGGCCAGTCGTGGTACACCTTCAGCTC
This sequence comes from uncultured Oscillibacter sp., assembly GCA_910583695.1. GTDB lineage: Bacteria > Bacillota > Clostridia > Oscillospirales > Oscillospiraceae > Oscillibacter. Next base: position 26,075 of record CAJTZL010000021.1, on the reverse strand, counting down.
CGGGCCGGAGGTCCCGGCAATGATAGGGTTGTCCTTAGTCTTGGTGTGCTTCGCTTTGCCCTGGAGCTCAGGAACCGGCGGGACGTCGTTTCGAGGCTGCGAATGCGTCCAGTCCGGACGGGCCATGCCTTTCTTTGCCATAGCGTTTACCTCCTTCAGGTGAGGCTTTGGACGATGGCCTGCATCTCCTCCCGGGAGGAAACCTGTCTGGCCTGGTCCACTACCCGGTCACGCTCCTCAGTGGACAATGCGGCGAAGCGGCGCATGGCCTGTTCCTGTTCGGCCAGCGTCATCATCAGCCCAACGGGCATATCGTTCATGAAAATCACCTCCGGCTCAGTTTTCCCGGAGTTCAGGAGAAGTAGACGATGAAAAGACTGACAATAAAAAGGAGGCCCCGATGAAGCGATTGACTATGAAAGACGTTCATGCGATGAACATGACGGAGCTGGCTTTGAATCAGGTGTTTGTCCGAGACGCCCGAGTGTGGTATCGGAAAGGCCCCGAAGACGAGTGCAGTGTATGTGATTTGATTCTCAATGCGGTCAAATCGCTGGAGCTGCTACCTTTTCCCCTTTATGATGACGCAACCGATCAAGAAGTGGACGACGTCATGCAGTCCTGGCTTCAGTTTGGGGAGAAACAGCCGGAGGGTATCCTTGCCATCCTCTACCGGGCCCTTTGGGCCATGGCGGAGGTGCGGGAGCGGTTGAAACTCTACGAGGACGCCATGACCCTAGAGCGGGCCCAGGAGCTTGCCCAGGCCGAGAAGGACGGGCGGTTGGTGGTGTTGCCATTCTGCATCGGAGTGCCCTTGTACGAGGCAACGGGAAAAGGAGTGCGGGAGTACCAAGTCGAGCAACACATGAAGCATAAGCAACAATGATGGGAAGGGTCCTCCCGAAATGGAAAACCTCCCTCGGAGCGGCTTGGTAACTCCGGGGGAGGTGTGTTTTTCTTTTTTAGAGAGAGGCGGAGAGTTCGAGTCGAGCAGACTGCTAAAAACTGCCAAAACCGCTGTTTTTGCATCTCTGGTGCGTTATTTTTATTTTACGATACCAAATTCCACCAATCGTTTCTGATAATTTTCGTTTTTAGCAAAATCCGCTCTTTTTGCGCAAAAATCCCGCACCGAAGTGCGGGATTTTTGCTTGCATCTCGTTTGTCAACGAAACTTGGTCCGAGTGGCGAGACTTGAACTCACGACCCCTTGACCCCCAGGCATTCGACTATAAAGTGTATCAATCTATTGTGCCGCAACTAATAGATGGGATTCAAAAACCCTGAATTTGCAACATACTTTTCATACGATTGGGAAAACAAATAGCGAGCCATTCGATAGTACAGCGTAGAAAACCTTGCGGTACAATAATTACATTCAATTTTTTAAATAGAATCCCAATCCTCCGAATGGGCACATAAAGTTATTGTTGCAGATATTTTTTGAACTACTCACAACTGTTAGCACAATGGAGGAATATAATGAGGGATTTACATACCATTTTTTCGATCACAAACCAAAAGGGCGGTGTAGGGAAAACTACCACGGCGCTGAATCTGGGGGCGGCATTATCCGCTTCCGGCAAGAAGGTCCTGCTTGTAGACAACGATCCCCAAGGAAATCTGACCGCCGCTCTGGGTTTCACCCAAGCAGAGCAGAAGTATACTATGGCGAATCTGCTGCTGGCTGCCATCGACTACCCGGAGGATCTGGAGCTTCACTTGAAGCGAGCGGTTCTGCATACCGAGGCTGGTCCGGACCTGATACCCGCTAACCGCCGCCTCGCGGATGCTGCTGCCCGGCTTCAGGTGATGCAGCTTTCCCAGTATAACGCCGTGGGGGATGCGGAGCGATCCTGCGAAAAAATCATGGACAAGCTGCTGTCTCATCTGAAAAGCGGCTACGATTACATTATCATTGACTGCGGTTTAAAGCACGAGCTGTTGACCGTCAACGCCCTGACGGCCTCAGACTACTGCATCATTCCGGTCCAAGCTCATTTCCTGGCCAGTGAGGGCATCCCGGATGTTCTGGAACTGGTGAAGTCCGTACAGGCTAAGTTTAATCCAGCCCTCAAAATCGCCGGTATCCTGCTTACCATGTACCAGTCCCGCCCTCAGCTCTGCCGCAGTGTGCGGGAAAGCGTGGGCGACGTGTACAGTGATACCGTCCATGTTTTCAAGCAGCCCATTGAATACTCCATCAAGGTGGCGGAATGCCCTGCCGCCGGTCAAAGCATTTTCGATTACGCGCCGAAAAACGCCGCCGCTCTCAGCTACCGTGGTTTGGCGGAGGAGGTGCTGCGGCTTGGCTAAAGCGGCTATGAATGATCTGCTGAAGAAGCGAATGACGGCCAGCCAGCAGGCATCTGAGCTGCAGACCAGCGATCAGGCATATGAAAAACTCTTCCGGGAGGCCCCGCCTCCCGGAGAAGTGCAGATTCGCTCTCTGCCGCTGGATAAGCTGGTCCCCTTCTTCACAGCGGATATTGGGTTTCGCCCCTACTCGCCTACCCAGCTCCAAGCCTTTGCGGAGCAGCTGAACGAGGAGGGATTGCTGGTGCGGATCATTGTCCGGCCCACGACTCCCAAGGGTAGTTATGAGATTCTCGCTGGACATAACCGGGCAAATGCGGCCAAACTGGCCGGATGGGATGTAATTCCTACCGAGATCGTAGAGGCGGATGACGCACGGGCTATTGTAATCGCGACTTCCACAAACTTGATCCAAAGGCAAAATCTCTCCGTTGTGGAGCGTGGCAAGGCTTATCGTGCTCTGCTGGACGCCAAGAACCGGCATGGCCAGTGGTACATTGATAGGGACGATGAAACTTTTGGCGAGAATCGCCAAAAGTTTGATGCAGCGGAGAAGGAGGTTCTTTTAGAGCGAGGACGGCAGAGATACAATGCCCGCAAACTGGTAGCGGAGTTCTTCGGTGTCACTGAGTACGAGATTCGTAAGGCCGTCAAGCTGACGCTGCTGATTCCCCCGCTTCAAGACATTCTGGAAACTTCCCCGAAGCGGTTGAACCTCGCCTGCGCGGACCTCATGGCGGACTATGATATGGCATCCCAGGAAGCGTTTATTGAGATATGCAGTATTGAGGGCTATCAGATCAATAAGGCCGCAATGCAGCATATCGTCCGCAAATGCCCGCCGCCCACGGCGGACCGGCAGGCAGTCTATGCGGCGTGGAGGGAGGTCAGGGACGCCGCAGAGAAGCGCATGATGGCCCCGCCCAAGAAAATCTCCTTCAACCGCAAACGGTTCGCTCCTTACCTGGAAGGGCTGGGCAGTGATCAGGAGATTGAGGCGCTGTTTCTGGAATTTCTGCGGGAGAGAACTAAAAACGTCTAAGTGCAACAAATAGAATAAAAACCGAATTAAATTAGCTTGGCGTCGCATCTGCGGCGTCAGGCTATTTTTATGCCCCGAGGGAGGTGACAAATCATGTACGAAGGCAGAAGGGCGCAAAGTCCCTTCGACGATTCCGCCGCTGACCGTCTGCGGCGCATGGGCCTGATAGACGGAAATGGAAAGCCAGACCGGGATGCCATCACAGTATGCAGTTGCGTGTTCGCGGGCCAGTTTTTTGATGATCTCTGCGACTACTTTGAGAGCTATGAAGATGTTCAGGAACTGATCTCAAACCTGTCCGAGTCAGCGGAGAACGCCGCGGGAACGCAAAAATTCCTGCTGGTGTGCTTGCAGTACGATGCCATTTACCGCACGCTGCCGGACCCGGTCTGGTGGATCAGCGGCAATCCGGTCGCGGCGGAGCTGTTCGCGGCGGGCTTCACGGCCCATCTGAAGCAGCTCAATCAAGACAGATAAAGGGGGTGAAAATTATGGAAAATATCAGAGTTTATAAACCGCCTGGCGGGGTTTCCCAGGTCGAAACCTTTATTGATGGCCTGGAGCCGAAGTTGCGTGAAAAGCTGGTTTGGCAGATCTTCCGCCTGTCCCGCACACCGCCCGCCGGGCTGAAGGAGCCTCACTACAAGCACTTCTCCATTGAGAAGTACCGGGATTTTTATGAGCTGCGGGAAAAAAACCGTATTGTCATTCGGGTGATTTTCACCGTGCGTCCGAATGGAGAAATCCTGCTCCTGCACGCGTTCCAGAAGCGCCAGTCCCGGGATACTATGCAGGCGCTGGAGCGCTCTCTGAAACTATTGTCGTTGCTCCGGGACCACCCGGAACACGCGGTAGAATATATCATTGAGGAGGAACACAGATGAAGCACACCCACGGCATTACCCTCGCGGCCATGCTGGCGTTCGCCGGCATGGTATTTTTATGGAAAAGGAGGCCCAAGCCGCAATGAAAAAGCTCTGCATGTGCCTGCTGCTGGCCCTGGCCCTGTCGGTCAATGCCCTGGCGCTGGAGGTACCCACGGATACCGTGGTCCAGAATCTCAACGGCAGCCAGCAGCTCATCAAGACCTATGTGCTGTCCCCTGACGCCGACCCGCAGGGTTTGATTGAGGAGCCTTTTGAACAGGAGGGCTACCTCTACACCTTCGCGGATATCGTCAAGGAGGAAAACCAGCTGTCCGACACCCTCTACCACCGGGAAACGGTGACGGTGGAAACGGCCAGCAATGACCTCTCCAAGATTCTGGAGCAGCTGGAACCCTCTGTCGATTATGACGACGGCACCTACAAGGGTACTCTGGCCCTGGATCATACCAGCATCCATACGGAGGTGTCTGGTTATGAGACCCGGAGCAGTACCGTCACGGCCACCAAAACCATCGGCCCGGTGGACCGGAACGATATGTCCTATGTTCCCGCCACCACAGTCAAGAATGGCGTGACGCTGAACCTGTCCGGCGTGGACTGGCAGGTGACGGGAACGGACCTGGTGGGCGATGCCCTGTCTCCGTCGTCCTATCAGGCGGTCGCTACTTATTCCGGCAAGTCCTACTATAAGGCCGCCACTGGCTATGTCACTACTGCCGGCTATGCGGGAGAAATCTCTCGGGACGGCGTGGAGAGCGTCACCTACAAGGTGATGTATCTGGGAACGGAAGGAGGAAAGGTTGAAACTGCCGCTAAGCACATCGGGAATACGCTCCCGGGCTATGTGCCCTATGTGATCGGCGGCCTGGGATTGGCGCTGCTTGCTGTTCTGATAGTGATGCTGCTCCGGTCCCGCAGAGAAGTACAGGAGTTCCGGGATGAAGAACCGGGAGAACATGAGGAGGAAAGCAGATGAAATGGAAAAGATGGGTTTCGGGCCTGGCTCTGTCGGCGGCGCTGCTGGCCCTGCCCGCCCAGGCGATGGACTACAATTTCAGCACCGCCGCACCCCAGGACTTCTATAAGAGCGGGTCCTACGAGGACGTCTACGGCTCCCAGTACAACTACGGCGGCAGGAATGTGGTGGACTACCAGATTCCGGAGCTGGAGTACGGCCTGTTCAGCACCACGCAGACCGGAGTCATGGAGCGGACGACGCTGCCTGGCCTCCAGGCGGCGATTGCCACCAGCGATGGGACTGGGGGTGGAGGATATGGCGTTAGCGGCGGCGGACCGATCACGGTGCTGACGGAAGCCGGTGCCTCCGCCGGGGGTGCGGAGGCGTTTCTTCCCCCCACCTCGGTCAGCCAGCCCGGCAGTTCGCAGAATACCCCTCAGAAAACGGCCTACACCAGCATTGAGGGCATGAAGCGGAGCGATGGCAGCATTGGAACGGTGAAAATCCCCTCCCTGGATATCAACATGAAGGTGTGGGAAGGCGAAACCAATGACAGCATGAAAAAGGGGCTGGGACATTACAGCTCCACCCCGGCCTGGGACGGCAATGTGGGCGTTTGTGGACACAACCGGGGGGCCAAGTACACCATCGGCTCCATCAAGGACCTGGAGTATGGGGACACCATCACCTATACCACTGTCCACGGGACCCGGACTTATTCGGTGGTTTCCGTCAAGACCATCGCCAATTCCGACTGGAGCTATTTGCAGGCCACCAGTGATAACCGCATCACGCTGACCACTTGCCTTGCCAATCAGCCGGAAAAAAGAATTTGCGTCCAGGCGGTAGAGAAAACTGCCTAAAATGCGCAAGAATATCATTTAAGAAAGGTGGAATGTTGAAAAAACATTTTTTCGGCGTTGAGAAATAAAATAAACCTTTGACAGACCGGAAAAGCTGTATTATGCTCAAAATATCCCAGGAAACACAACGGAAAAGTGAACGCGTCTGCGTTTCGGAAAAGGAGGGCTATATGAAGCGTTTCAAAAGGGATATGAGCTTGATACTTGCTGGCATGGCGCTGGGCGCTGTGCTGTCAGGCGGAGTTGTCGCTGCGGGAATTACAGCGGAACCGGCTTGGTCCCCGATTTATGTGGACGGGCAAAAGGTACAGATGACGGCCTACAACATTCTTGGCAACAACTATGTGAAGCTGCGGGACATCGGACAGGCTGTGGGCTTCAACGTTTACTACCAGAACGGCGTCCAAGTGGATAGCGGCGCGCCTTATACCGGCGAGGCTCCGACAAAAGCCATTCCTCAGCTGGGTACTCCTACACCAGAATCGCTTCAGGTCAGCAGTATGAAAGGGACAGAGCTGGCAGTGGGAGAGAGAAGCTCCCTCCTCGTCAGCCCTGCCGGAACGAACTGCACCTCAGTTTCCAGCAATCCATCAGTTGCCGCATTGGAGCAGGTTGCCGGGTACTGGGTCGTTGTGGCTCAGGCCCCTGGCTCTGCCACAATCACTGTCACCAACTCCTCTGGGGAATCCGGGTCGCTGGCTTTTACCGTGAAGGCGGATGTCTCTATTCCTACGGAAATTGGCCTGAACGATAATATGGAAATTCGCCTGGAAATGGTCCGGCTTATCAATGAGGTGCGCAGAGAGAACGGACTAACGGAACTGTTTGTCAGCGAAGCTCTAATGAACGCCGCCCAGGACTGTTCAACACAGCATGTTTCTGATCACCGGCCTTACGACTATAAGATTCTGCCAAAGTATGGATGGCCCTATGGAGCGTCATACAATCTGGCAATTCTTGATGGTGATAAACTTGATAAAGCAGCACCAACAGCAATATCCCTCTGGGTTAACTCCCCTGGGCACCTACAGACCATGCTGGAGGAAAATGCAACCTGCGTTGGGACAGGTATCTCTGTTGCATGGGGGCGCATTTACAGCTACATGGTGGTAGGTTCACCAAAATGGGCAAACGCCTACACCTGACAACTTAATAATCCGGTAGAAGCTCTTCAGCAATCGCTGAAGAGCTTCTTTATTTAAAAACGAGTGAAAGGACATTCTTCTATGAAACAGATGAATCATCCCTTGCGAATGCGCCTGACAGCTCTGCTGCTGGCGCTGATCTGCGTTCTTGGCGTAATTCCCACCACGGTCTTTGCCGCCAGTGATACGATCAAGCTGAACAATTTCGGCTATACCGGTATCAGCTACCAGTCCGCTGCTCTGGGCCGTGCGCAGCTCCATCAGATGTATTTCCAGAACGGCACGGCGACAACCGTTGGTTTCTGCGGCACCAAAGGAGGCGGCATGGGGCAGTCGCTGAAAGGCCAGACCTGGGGCAACAAGCAGGAAATTACGGACCCCACCGTCATCACCATGATGGCCTATTTTTACTCTCACGCGAATAATAAATTTTCGGATGAAGCCATTGCCATGGGAGAGAACAACGCCTGGAGCGAAGCCTACTGCTGGCGGATGAACGCCTGGGTGCAGGCAGTCATCTGGCGGTACAAGCAGGGCCTTCTCAGTGATCCTGTTACCGCCTGTGCCGAGGAATTGATGGCGGTGTACAACTCCATTGAGGGGACTCACTACACCAGCGTTGATGAAAAACGGGCGGACAGTACCAACTCGTTCCGGGATATCTCTCAGTATGTACTGGACTTGGGCAAGCGTGGTGTCTGGGGCAAGTGCCAAGCCTATGAGTATAGCTTCACGGGTTCTGGCAGTTCCGACCATCCCGCCTCCGGGGTACAGAAGATTATCCTCGGTGATCATTCTATTGAAGACAAACCCAACGAAGATTACTCCCTGATTATCAAAAAAGTGGATTCCAGCAACCCCACCAAGGGCCTTGCAGGGGCAAAGTTCCACATTCAAAGTCAAAATGGTGCCTTTTCCAAAGATATTGTGGTGGGCTCCGATGGCACTTACGAACTCAGGGGCTTATCTGCAAATACTTACGCAGTCACTGAAACCGAAGGACCGGCGGGCTATAAAATCGACAATGCCGGGCCTCAGTATGTTACGCTGCCTAACAATGGCAGCAATACGGTGACTGTTACTTTTAGCGATACGCGAGAACCCGGCACGCCGGATACGCCCGACACGCCCCCCGCCGAGGGCAGCATCCGCAAAGTGGATGCGGATAACCCCACCAAGGGCCTCACTGGTGCTATTATCAAAATTACAGGTATAGATAACAACTTCTCCGGCACCTTCATGAGCCGGGAGGGCGGCTATTTGACCGATATTCCCTGGGACAAGATGCCCATTGGCAGCTACACCGCCGAGGAAGTCACCCCGCCGGAGGGGTACAGCCTCAGCCCGGACCCCAGCAAAGTAAAGCAGACCTTCGTATGGGATGGGAAGTCTGACGTTTCGTTGATCTTTGAAAATGACAGCAAGGTAAAAGTCCGGCTCATCAAACTGGATGATTCCAACAACCCCCTCCCCGGCGCTGTATTCAATATCCTGAAGGACGGGCAGATCATCGGCACCGAGGCCACCAAGGAGGATGGCTCCATCACGGTAACGGACGTAACAGAAGGAATGTATGCCTTTGTCGAGGTGTCCGCCCCTTCGCCTTATGCCAAGCTGACGGAGCCGGTCATCGCCCATGTGGATCAGGCCGCCATCAACGGAGGCGGTACCATTACCGTCACGGCGTCTGACAAAAAGCTCCCGAATCTGACCATCCTGAAGCGGGATGCCAAGACCGGAGATGTGATTCCGAATACCCACTTTGAAATCAAAGGCATTCATTATGGCTACCATAATGACGTCACCACCGGCCCGGATGGTAAGGCGGTCCTCACTGCCCTCCCTTCCGACAGTTATGAGGTGACGGAGAAATCCGTGCCCGCTCCTTGGGTCGTTGGCGACGAACCCACGCAGACCATTTGGCTGGAAGGCGGCGACAACAAGGAGCTGATTTTTGATAACCAGAAACAGCCCCTGCTCAAAATCTCGAAAGTCGAGAAAGGCACCGGCACGAAAATCCCCGGCACCGTGTTCCTGCTGGAGGCCATTGACGGAGATTACCGCCATGAGGTCACTACTGAGGCCAATGGTTCTGTGGAACTGCGGGTCGCTCCTGGCAGCTACCGAATCACAGAACAGTCCGTCCCGGAGCCTTACTATATCAGTGATGAACCCACGCAGACGATCTCCCTGAACGGCGGCGATGAAAAAGAGGTCATTTTCCAGAACCTCAAAAAGCCCGAATTGACCCTCTCGAAGATTGACGCCGATACGAAGGAGCCCATTCCCGGCACCGTCCTGCGGGTGGAAGCCCTCAACGGCGACTATCAGGACGATTGGACCACCGGGGCCGACGGCAAGGTAACGAAGTATGTCGTTCCCGGAACATACCGGGTCACGGAGATTTCCGTACCGTCGCCCTGGTATCTGCCGGATAAGGACGCCGACCGGGTGCAGACCATTAGCCTGAACGCTGGCGATGTAAAGGAACTGGTTTTCAGGAACCGCAAGGAACCTCAAATCACGATTTTCAAGGAGGATTCCGTCGCGGGCGCTCCCATTGAGGGCGCGAAATTTCATGTTACCTATACGTCCAACGGCGAAGCCTCCGAGGCCCCCGCTTCCGCAGACTATGGTTATCTGTTTACGGACGCCAAGGGTGAGATCAGGCTTCATGAGCAGGGGAAGAAGCTCTACCCCGGCGAGTTCACCATCACCGAGGTGGCCCCGGCTCCTGGATTCCAGATGAAAGAACCCACCACGCAAACTGTTATTATTCACGGGAACGAGAGCAAAACGGTTACATTTCAGAACGAACCTCTGAATGCGATCATTGTCGAAAAATATGACAGTGTGACTCATGAGGCTTTGCCCGGCTGCACTTTCCAGCTTCGTTTTCTGGGAGGAACTTCTGGCACCGGCGGCACGGTTATCGGGCAGAAGGTGACCGGGAAGAATGGTACCTGCATCTGGACCGGCCTAAAAAGCGGTACATACGTCGTCGAGGAAGTAGACCCGGCAGACGGGTATTCCATCATCAATTCCTCTGAGACGGTGTATCTGGCAGACAGCGGCGAACAGAGCGTCGTTACGGTGCGCTTCGATAACTCGCCGGACGGAAATCTTCTGATCCGTAAAGTCTGTTCCGTGAATCCCAGCATTACCCTCCAGGATGCCGAGTTCAAGGTTATGTATGCTGATGGGACCTTGATTGGGGATTCCAACGGCATCTACCGGAGCGACGAAAACGGAGAGGTGCGTATCTCCGGGTTGAAGCCTGGAAAAAGCGTCGTCGTGACGGAGGTGCGTGCCCCGGACGGGTTCATCATCGACACGCAATCGCAGACAATCCAGATCAAGGAGGGCCGCACGGTTACTTTGACCTTCAAAAACCAGCCCCGCGGCAAGCTCATCATCCAGAAGCGGGATTCCATCAGCGGCCAGCCCCTCCCCGGCGCTCAGTTCCGTGTGACAACTGCCGCTGGCTGTGAGGTTGGCCTGGACGGTGTGATCGGCACCGCTACGTTGACCCAAAACGGCATTTTTACTACGGATTCCGCCGGTGAGATCAGGATCTCCAATCTCGCGCCGGGTGCGCTGATTTTGACGGAAATCAAGGCCCCGGCGGGCTATGTCATCGACAATCCCAGCACCAATGTCATGATTGGCCCCAACGGAGATACCCAGACCGTGATCGTGACCAATACTCCCAAGGGTGGACTTGTGGTCGAAAAATATGACAAGATCACGAAGGAGCCTCTTGCTGGAGCACGGTTCAAAATCGTATATTCCAACGGCGAACTGCTGCCGGACAACGAGGGTCTGACCAGCTCCAACGGCCTCTACACTACGGACCAAAACGGCCAGATCGTACTCTCCAAGGTCCAGCCCGGAACGCTGGTCGTGACCGAGGACAAGGCCCCCGATTTTTACCAGAAGGACCCCACGCCGCAGACGGTGGTGGTCAACGCCGGAGACACGCAGACGCTCCGCTTCTATGATGACCCCCTCTGCACCCTGACCATCCTGAAGCGGGACGCTGTGACCCATAAGCCTCTGGCTGGAGCACAGTTCCTGGTCCAGTACAGCGACGGACATGTAATCGGTCCCAACAACGGCCTCTACACCACAGGCTCCGACGGCACTGTGACGGTCTCCGGCCTGCGGCCCAACGCAACCGTTATGGTGTCTGAGCAGAAAGCGCCGAAGGGTTATATCCTGGATCAGACTCCGAAGAATATCGTGGTTCGCTCCGGTGTGGCCAATGGCCTGATTTTTGATAATCAGCCAGGAACCACCCTCATTATCCAGAAATTCATCGAGGGTACGGAGAATGAACCTTTGAGCGGCGTTGCCTTCAAGGTGACAGACGGTTCTGGAGCTGCGGTTGGCCCTGACGATGGAACCTATTACACCGACAAGGCCGGTGAGATTGTCCTCAGCGGCATCGAGCCGGGAACCACGGTCAAGGCCCGCGAGATCAAGACGGTGGACGGTTTCGTGCTGGATGGCACTCCCCAAGATATTCTGATCAAGGGCGGAGAGGTCCAGCGCCTCACGTTCTGGAACAAACGGGCCGGAACTCTCATCATTGAAAAACTGGATTCCGTCACGAAGGCCCCCTTGGCGGGCGCACAGTTCAAAGTGCTGTATGCGGATGGCCGGGTTGTGGACACCGAGGGCGGCAAGCTGTCCTCCAACGGCATTTACACGACGGACGCCAGTGGGCAGATCAAGATTACCCAAGTGACCGGCACTCTGGTGGTGACGGAGGAAAAGGCCCCGGACGGCTATGTCATGGACCCCAACAGCAAGAGCCAGACCGTCGTGGTCAATCCCCAGGACACCCAGACCCTCCGCTTCTACAACGAACCCATGTGCAGCCTGACGCTGACCAAGCTGGATTCTGTCACGGGTAAGCCCGTCCCCAACACGGAGTTTACCGTCAAGGACGGCGACGGCAATGTGCTGGGCCGCTATGTCACCGGCAAGGATGGGACTGTTGTAGTAACGGGCCTCATCCCCGGCAGTACCGTCGTGGTGTCCGAAAGCCGGGTGCCGGACGGCTATGTCCTCGATACCACGCCCAAGACCATCATTGTGAAAAATGGCTCCGGCAACAGCTGGACCAGCGGTGGAACTTCTTCTGGCGGCAGCAACTCCGGCGGAAATTCCAGCGGAGGAGGAAACGATCTCACTTTTGAGAACGACCCCAAGATGACGCTGACGATTCACAAGTATATTGAAGGCACCGCAAACGAGCCTCTGGCTGGCGTGGCCTTCAAGGTGGTTGATAGCTCCGGCGCTCCGCTGAACCCTGACGGCGGCATCTATTATACGAACAACGCCGGGGAAATTGTCCTGGAGGGCCTGGAACCCGGCGAAACCATTACCGCGCAGGAAATCAAGACGGTGGACGGTTATGTCCTGGACGGACGGCCCCAAAGCATCAAAATCGAGGCTGGCAAGGCCCAGAACCTCACCTTCTGGAATGCGCCCGCCGGTTCCCTTATTATCCGCAAGCTGGATAAGCAGACCGGCAAGCCCCTGGCTGGCGTGGAATTTGAGGTGATCTATGCCGAGGGCGGCTACGTTGACACGGACAATGGGCATCTGTCCTCCAAGGGCCTCTACACCACGGATGACCATGGCGAAATCCATATTACTGGTATCGTGGGGACCGTCGTAATTAAAGAAACCCGGCCCCTGCCCAATTACACCATTGAGCCGGGCAGAGAATCCCAGACCATCACGGTCAATCCGCAGGAAACTCAGACGGCGACCTTCTACAACATCCCGGCTAATACGCTCACAATTGAGAAGTATCTGGAAACCGAGTCCGGCAATGAACCGCTGAAGGGCGTCACCTTCCTGGTTACGGATTCCTCCGGTGCGTTCGTGGGCAGCAGCAATGGTGAGTTCACCACGGACGAAAATGGCTGCGTGGTTATCCCGGGTCTCACTCCCGGAACCACTGTCACCGCCAAGGAGATCAAGGTTCCCGAAGGGGTAGTGCTGGACAGCGCGCCGAAGTCCATTCTTATCAAAGAAGGCGAAGCGCAGGTCCTCCGCTTTACCAATAAAATGGCAGGGACTCTTGTGATTCAGAAGCTGGACAAGTTGACTGGAAAACCGCTGGCCGGAGTGGAATTTGAGCTGACCTATGCTGAGGGCGGGTTTGTTGACAATGCCAATGGACATCTCTCCAGCAATGGACGCTATACCACCAATGACGCTGGAGAAATCCGTATCAGCGGCATCACGGGTACCATCGTGGTGAAAGAGGTGAAGTGTTTGCCTGGGTACACCATTGACCCGGCGACACAGACCCAGACGGTCAAGGTGAATCCGGCGGATACGCAGACGCTCAAATTTTACAATGTTCCCGGCACCACGCTGACGATTCAGAAGCTGGTGACAGGCACCAAGGACCAGCCTCTGGCCGGGGTTGAGTTCCTGATTACCGACAGCAGCGGCGCGTATATTGGCCCCAATCAGGGCATTTACCGGACGGACGAATACGGCCGCATCACACTCTCCGGATTGAAGCCCGGAACGGTCATTACCGCAAAGGAAACCAAGACGGTGGACGGCTTTGTTCTGGATGGCACGCCGAAATCCATTGAGATCAAGGAGGGCGAGGCCCAGACCTTGACTTTCTACAATGCGCCCATTGGCGGTCTGGAGCTGATTAAGGTAAGTTCCAGCGATGAAACCAAGCGTATCCCCGGCGTTACCTTTGAAATCCGGGGCATGGACGGCGCTCTCATTGAAACCGTCACCACGGGGGAGAATGGCCGGGTTCATGTGGACCTGGACGCTGGTGATTACTATGCGGTTGAATTGAAGGCCGCCGAGGGCTTCAAGATTGATGCTACGCCCCACTATTTCACCATCCGGGACAATGAAACGACCACCCTCACCGTGACGAACGCCCCCTTCTCCGGAATTATCATACACAAGATCAATTCCGTCACCGGAGACGGCATCTATGACGTGAAGTTCCTGTTGTACGATGAAAACCGGAACCCTATCGGAGAATACACAACGGATAACGAAGGGTACATCTACATTGACGATCTGACCGTCCAGGGCAAGGGGCGGCTGTACCTCCGCGAGCTGGAGGCGGCCCCGGGCTATGAGCTGGACAAGGAGTACAAGACCATCTATGTCCAGCCCGGCAAGACCATTGAGATTGAGTGGGAAAACTCTCCGATTACCGGGCAGATTCAGGTGATGAAGTATGCCGCCGAGTACAATGAAGTTACCGGCACCCCCGCAGGAACCCCTCTCCAGGGCGCGGTCTATGAGATCAGCGATCCCCGCAGCAACAAAGTGGTGGACTATATCACCACGGACGCCAGGGGCATCGCCGCCTCCAAGCCGCTGCCGCTGGGACGGTATAAAATCGTCGAGGTGACGGCTCCGGCCTATTGGCAGCTCAGCAAAACCGTGTTTGATGAAACGCTGGAATACCCCGGTCAGATCATCAAGGTCAGCGACTATGATAAGCCCGCCGGACTGGGGGTCACCATCACAAAGCGGGGCAACGCGGAAGTCCTGGCGGGAAACCAGATGCGCTATGACTTCACCATCGCCAACACCAGTAACGTGCCTCTCGAAAACTTTTACTGGCATGACCGGATTCCCACCGACGCCGCCCGGGCCATGGTCATCAGCACCGGCACCTACAGCGCCCGGCTGAACTACCGGATTCTGTACAAGACCAATTACTCCGGCACCTATCAGGTCCTGGCGTCCAATCTGATTACCACCAGCGCCTATTCTTTCAGCCTGAGCGCCATTCCCATGCAGGCCGGAGAAGTGGTCACGGACGTCTACTTTGACTTCGGAAAGGTTCCCGTAGGCTTCCAGTCTACCAGCAATCCCACTTTGACCGTTGCTGTCAGCGGCACGGCGGCCAATGGCTACCAGCTCGTCAACCGGGCCGATGCCGGAGGCAAGTATCAGGGGACCTGGCAGACGGCACAAGGCACCTGGGTCACGGTGATCCGCAAGCTGACACCCACCGTTACCCCCAAGCTCCCCAAGACCGGCTATTAAGCGAAACGGGGCGGCTCTTCGGAGCCGCCCCACTGAAACGGCAGTTTATTTTCTGCGCTCCATCAAAAAGTGGATATAACGAACCAGATTGTCATGAAAATTTTGGCTTTCGTTTAACGCACGAAAAAGGCGCTCTGCCTGATTGCTGAGCGATTCGTTTGGTTTCATAGGAACTTGTACAGATGTGATAAAACCGCTGGTGACTCCATGAAGTTCCTTGGCCCAAGCCTGTGCTGCCAACATTTCGGGATTTGAGGCGCTCTGTCCGTATTCCGCCACAATCTCTACAATCATGGGATCATCAATTCCCATTGCAGTAACTGGCAGTTTAAACTTGAAGCCGCTGAATATAGAAAGACCGACTTCAACGAAATCGGGGAAAAAAGCATCCATACAGCTCTCCCAGCAATCACATCAACTTTATAACAGTATAGCATAGGCTGGGGCGGTTTTCAATCCGGTTTTGTAACAGCGTAAAATTACACACTACACACTGAAATTCAACTGTCGGTAATAGCCGTCATAGACGCGGGAGATGGGCTTGTCCGCAATCTCCGGCCGGTTCGGACCGTAGAGCAGACGGCCCAGCTTGTAGCTTACGCCGTTGATGCAGACGTTTTCCCCGGCGCTGTGGCTGCCATGCTTTGTCAGCCAGGTCAGGGCCTCCCGCACGGTGCAGCCCCGCCGCAACTCTCCCCGCTCGTCCCATAGGGGATCGTAATTTGATTCCATGTCACAACATCCTCCGTTCATTTTTCTCAACAGCTAAACATTGTAGCTGGATATTATTGGAAATGCAATGACGGAAAGAGAGAAAAAGAAGCGGACTTTTCGTGACAATTCAGACTTGACAGGAGGAAAAATGTTTTGACTCACACTTCCCACAGTACGCAGTTTCAAAATCTGACCCAACGTCTGCTCCTGCTATTCTCCGGCGCTGGTGCAATTCCCCAGATGCCCGCTCAGGACATAGACCATTATTCCGAGCTGGCGCTTTTCCACGATGTCGGAAAACAGGCCATTCCCCCGGTAATTCTGAACAAACCCGGTTTCCTGACGCCGGAGGAGTTCTCCATCATGAAGTCCCATACCACCGAGGGCTGCCGCCTTCTGGCGGAGGACCCGGCCCTCTCCGCCCGGGAGGACTTCCCCCTGATCTGCGACGTCTGCCGCCACCATCACGAACGCTGGGACGGAGGCGGCTATCCGGACGGATTGGCCGGCTGCCAGATTGCCCCTTGGGTTCAGGTGGTGGGACTGGCGGACGCCTTCGACGCGCTGATTCATCCCCGCTCCTATAAACCGGCGTATCTCTGGACGCAAGCCGCGTCCATGATCTCAGATGGAGCCTGCGGCGCTTTTTCGCCGGATATCCTGATCTGCTTTCGCTATCATATCGGCGGCATTTATGCCGCTGTTTACTGAAACACCTTTGCGGCTGCCGTTAGAAAACAGTGGCGGAAATCAGCAGCATCATGGGACGGCGCAGCTCATCCCGCATTCCCGGAAGCTCCATCATGCTTTCCGGCGGCTGGGGTTCTACCATCCGCTGCAAAGAAAAGCCGCCCCGCAGCAGCGTATCCAGGTAAGTTGTCAGAGTCCGGTGGTATTTCACGACCGGCTCACCCAGGAAAACAGCGTCCCGCTTTCCCTCTATATAGTAGTTATCTACGGGGAAGTGGAGGATGTTTCCATTGGTGTCATAATACCAATCCTGGGAGCCATAGGCAGTAAAAACCGGATGCTCCACAGAAAAGATAAAGGCTCCGCCCGGTTTCAGCCAGCGCTTGACCTGCGCCGCTAAAGAGGGAAAGTCCTCAACATAGTGGAACGCCAGGGAACTCAGCACGACATCAAAAGAAGCGGCGGGGAAGCGCAGGTCCTCCATAGCGGTCTGGCGGTATTCAATCCCATCTCCGCCGTTGAGGACCTTTGCCCGCTCCAGCATTTTGCGGGAGATATCTGTCCCCAGCACAAAAGCCGCTCCATGCTCCGCGGCATTTTTGCAATGCCAGCCGTAGCCGCAGCCGAGATCCAACACCCGCTTGCCGGAGAAGTCCGGAAGGAGCCTCTGAAGCTCATGCCACTCGCCGGCTCCGCTCAGACCTTTTTGAGAGCGGGGCATTTCACTGTACTTTTTGAAAAAAGAATCCTGATCGTATTTATTCTCTTTCATGCAGGTTCCCCCTTTTTCAGGGACAGTATAGCGTGTTTTTTATCCGGTGACAAGACGGAAGCGGCAAGTCAGATTTTATGTCAGGAGGTCTTATTTTGAATAAACACATTTTCCGGGACCGCATTGGTCCCAATCTTCCCAGGTACTACAGCCGCGTCATGATGCTGCTCATCATCTGCGCCTGCCTCACCATCCCCGCATTTGCGGTGCAGGACCTGTTTGCCGTGGCAAAGACCATCATCATTGACCTGTACACACAGATCGCGGGCATCAGCACCGTGCTGGCGGGCCTCATGTCCGCCGTGGCGGTCATTGGCGCAAAGCTCTCCAACAATCAGCACAAGGTAGACCAGGCGTGGGACTGGCTCAAACGCATCTGGATTTGCTGGGCCATCATCAACGGCATTGGAGCTTTTATCGCCTACATCGTTCCTAAATTCTCCGGCCTTGCTACCCTCACGCCCTAATACCGTTTCCATGGCAGACAGGACATTCCTCAATAAAATATTCCAGATGGACTGCATGGAGCTTCTTCCGCAAATACCGGATGATTTTGTATCCTTGATCCTAACGGACCCGCCTTATGGAATCGCCTACCAGAACCAATACACACACCGCAGGCACCCTTTGCTTGCCGGAGATGATGGCATAGATTATGAGCGGTTTGCTCATGAGTGTTACCGTATTCTAAAGAAAAACAGCCACGCCTACTTTTTCACCCGTTTCGACCGCTATCCCTACCACTATCTTTGCTTGAAGCGGGCGGGATTTACAGTGAAAAACTGCCTGGTCGTAGAAAAGGGTACAATTGGCGGCATTGGCGATTTGCGGGGGAGTTTTGCCAATAACGCAGAGTGGATCATATTTTGCCAGAAGGGCCGCCGCGTGTTCAACCGGACGACGCTGCTCCAGAACCGAAAGAAAGAGGGAAGCTGTTTCCAAGCGGGCCGAAAGCCAAGCCAACGGTACAAGACCCGTTTTAATGCCTGCTGGTTTGGGCCGGAGTATCCTAAAGCGACGTATAACTCCACTTGGCAGAAACGGCATCAAATCTATCATCCGACAATCAAAAATGTAGAGTTTCTATCATGGCTGATTCAACTGTCCAGCGAGCCGGGAGAATTGGTTTTTGATGGGTTCATGGGCAGCGGCAGTACGGCGATGGCTGCGGTCCTGTCCGGCAGGAAGTACCTGGGGGCGGAGATTGAACCGGCCTATTTTGAAACGATACACAAAAGACTTCGGGATATCGAGTAGAAGGGCGCGATGTTGAGGCCCCCTGAGTTTCCAGGGGTGGTCGTAGTCAAATAAGGAGGTGATTATCCTGCTGGAACTTATCTTTCAAGGCTTCTTTGAGTGGGTCTACAGCCTGATCCTGGAGTGCTGGAATTTTTTCTTCTCGTCGCTGCTGGACATCATGACGCTGGACTTCGCGTATATCAAAACCCATGTCCCGGTAGTTGAGGACATTATGGAGGTCTTTCTGGCGGTGGGCTGGGCGCTGCTGTTGGGAAATCTGGTGTTCCAGGCCATCCGCAGCATGGTTTCCGGCTTGGGCTTTGAGGGCGAGGACCCGAAACTGCTGTTTGCCCGGACCTTCGTGTTTTCATTCCTGCTTCTGGCCAGCCCGCAGATCTGCGAAATTGGCCTGAACCTCACTTCAAGAATTATGGACCTGCTGGAGGTCCCCGACGCCATCAATGTCCATCTGGTGGACAGCGGCGTTTTCGGGACCCTTACAGCGGCGTGGCTGCTGGTCATTATTTTTGACATTATCATCATGTTCAAGGTGCTGAAGCTGCTGCTGGAAGTGGCGGAGCGCTATGTCATTCTGGCGGTGCTGACGATTACAGCGCCGCTTGCCTTTTCCATGGGCGGCAGCAAAAGCACGGCGGAGATTTTCTCAGGCTGGTGTCGGATGTTCGGCAGTATGTGCCTGCTGATGGTGACCAATGTGATGTTCTTCAAGATGCTGCTGTCCGTGGTATCCACCGTGCCGAGCGGCCTGGATGTGTTTCCGTGGATGGTCCTGATTATTACCATTGTAAAGGTCGCCAGGAAAGCGGATGAAATCATAACCCGCATTGGCCTGAATCCGGCTATCACCGGAGACCGGGGCAAAGGCTTCGGCAGCGTTTTGGCCTATACCGTTTTGCGGAGCGCCACCTCCAAAGTGGTCAAAACAGTCGGGGCGGCGGCAACCGGCGGAGCAAGCACAGCCGCCGGAGCTGTTGCGGGAGGCGTTAAGGCTGCGGCCGGCGCGGCAGGTGCGGCGGGAGCCGCTGGCGCCGCGGGAGCAGCCGGAGCGGCTTTCCGATCAGGAGGGCAGCGCGGCGCGGCCCAGCGGCCCGATTCGCCCCAGGAACAGCAGACGGGGACCGCCCCGCAGGGTGCGGCAAAAGAATCTGCCACAGGTGCTCCCGGCCAGGACAGTCAGAGAAGCGGTACTTCCAGAAAATCCGCTGTACCGCAAGGCGCACGGCGTGGAACATCGAATATTGCCGGCACTGGAACGGATGCCGCGGCAGGAATTTCGGCAGCCACCGGCGCCAAAATCCATGGGGAAGCTCCAGGTGGTACCAGCAGAGCCGGCAGCGGTTTCAGCGGCGGCGCTGGCCGCGATCCCCTGCGGCATTCCGGTAAAACAAGCAGAAGCGGCAGCACTCCCTCCCGGCGCGGAGTCAATGTTTATGTTGGAGATGATTTCGACGACGGGCAAGTTGGTATGGGCGGAGGCTCTTCTGTTTCTGGAACCGCGGCCATGGCCGCACCTGCTGGCGGGGCTGGAAGAAGCGGACTGTCCGGTGTAACAAGGACTACACCGCCCACGGATGATGGTGCGAGGACAGTCAGCGGCAAACAAAAGCCTTCCTCACAGGGACCCCGACAGCAAGGGAGCCCTTCTGCCCAGCAATCCGAAACCCGCTCCACCCGAAAGGACAAAACCTCAACGCCGTTTGAATCGAGGATGCGCCATTCTGGTTCCGCAGGAACAAGAACCGCTGTCACTGCACAGACAGATTCTCCGTCAAGACGGCAGAGTTCCAGTACGGTCCGGCAGGAACAGCATTTGGCATCTTCTACTGTTGAAGCATCCACCAAAAAGGGTGGAGGTTCCGCCGCCCGCTCCGGCGGGAAGCCTGCGGCCGATCCAGCAGGAACCGGAGGCGGCGCGGATAGGAACACGCCTCGCTCAAGGAGGCAGGGGCCTGCCCCGGCCCGGCAGGAAGCGGAGAAGCAATCCACTTCTGCCACGGCCTCACCCAAAAGCGGCGGGTCTGCTGTGCCTCCCACTCCGGCGGGAACTGGCGGCGGAACTGTTTCCGACAAGGCCATGCGGTCACGGGACAGAAGCCCCAGTCCGGCCCGAAGAGAGCAGTTCGGCGGCCCTTCTCCCAGGGGAGTGATTCAAAAAGACGGCGCGCCCAAAATCCACCCCGGTATAGCAGGAACAGGCGGCACGGCCCCGGCACAGACGGTTTCTCCGCCGAAGCAGCGCAGTTCCAGCCCGGTCCGGCAGAAACAGGGCAAGGTTCCTGCGTCCGCCGATCCTCCTATGAAGGGCGGAGGGCCGATTGCCCGTCCCGACGGGAGGCCCGCCGCCAGTCCCACAGGAACGGTGAAGGGAACGCCAAAACGCTCCACTCGCGCAAAGCATGAGCGCTCAGAGCAAGGAGGGACCTATGGGAAACCAAGACCGTAAACCCCCGCAAATCCCTCTCATTATGAAAGTAATCGTTGGCGTTGTGGTTTCGCTGCTGCTGATTCCCCTGCTGATTTTCACTGCCCTGCCCAATATGTTTTTCGGCTATGGCAGCTCCGAGACGGAGGCCGTTACCCATATGACGGAACAAGCTATGACCATCGGCGGCATCTACACCAGCCTGGAGGACTTTGACGGCACACAGGTGGATTCCATTGTCACCAGCATCGCCAGTGAGTACGAAGAAAACGGAACCGCGATTGATAAAATCGAAGTCACCAGTGATTTTGAGGAGGAGGACCTCCTCTGGCTCATTGCCATCAACTCTGTGGCCCACCAACAGGACCTGGATACCATGAGCGCCGAGGATGTCCGCTCCTTCTGTACAGCGCACCTTGTTCTCACGCCCTCCCTGGACATTCTGACCGGGGAGGGCGACGCTGTGACTACGATCTTAAAGATAAAGGTCCAAAAACCAGACCCGAGCCGGCTCATGAACCGACTGGGCTTCGACGAACAGGCAAGGACTTGGGCGGGAGCTATGTTCGAGGTCCTGCGTGACAGCGACGCGCTTCATAAGTATAGTTCCTATTTCGAGGACTACCGCCCCAGCTATGAGGGGGATACCTCTTACGAAGGCGGCGGAAGCGATATCGAACACGGCGGAAGCCACGGAAGCGGGATTGATATGTCCGGCTTTGTCCGCCCCGGTACGAAGAATAACCTGGACCTGGCCGCTTATGCGGTGCAAGCCTGGGAAAACAACTGGGGCTATGTATGGGGAACCTACGGCAACATTCTGACGGAATCCCTGTTCGCCTACAAGATGAAGCAGTACCCGGACGGCGTAGGTAAATACAAGGATTTCATCCGCGCCAACTGGCTGGGCCGCCGGACGGCGGATTGTATCGGGCTCATTAAAGGCTACGGCTGGCTGGACGCTTCCAGCGGCACGATCCGCTACGGCACCAACGGAATGCCGGACTACGGGGCCAATCAGATGTACCAGTCCGCAACAGAAAAGGGGCCGATGTCCTCCATGCCGGAGATCAAGGGCCTGGCTGTCTGGAAACCAGGTCATATCGGCGTTTATATCGGCGGCGGCTATGTTGTTGAAGCCATGGGCACCAAATACGGCGTGGTCAAGACCGAGGTCGAGGGCCGGGGCTGGCAGGGCTGGTGTAAACTGCCGTCCATCGACTACATAGAGGAGTAGGGCATGGGAAGCAAAACCAACCTGCGGACGCTGCGGTACCGACACCATATCACCCTTGCCCAGATGGCATCCTGCGCCGGCCTTTCCGGGCAATACATCAGCCGGGCGGAGCTTGGTGAGATCGCCGCAACCCCTCGGCTGGAAGTACAAATGAGCGCCGCGCTGGAAGCGGTTATCTCTAAGCGGAGAACGGAACTGCAAGCACTGGAAACTGACTATATGACATATAAGGGAAGCCTGCTCAAAAAGGGGGAACATCCACATGAGCAATGAGACCTACTATATTCCCACCAATTTCACCGACGCGGGACGGGTGATGGGTTTGTTTGAGATTCGAAATTTGATTGAGGCAATTCTTCTGACCCTGCCCATTCTGTACCTGTGCCTTGTCTTTGTCCCGCTGGCGCTGACGCCGAAGATCATCGTCAGCCTCACGGCGCTGGTGCCTGTGGGCGGCTTTGGGCTGATTGGCATCAGCGACGACAGCCTGACCCGGTGGCTGGGCTGCTGGTGGCGCTGGCGAAAGGGACGGAGAATTATTACCTATCGAGGGGAGTGTAAGAAGAAATGAGCATCAAGGAATTGATTTTTGGCGGAGGAGTCAAGGCCGCCGGCGGAGGCGGGGCCTACAGGGACAGCATCCAGGCGTGGCTTCCCATCAAGAACATCCGCAGCGGCGTGGTGGTGACCCGGGATAACCGCTTCATTAAAATCTTGGAAGTCCTTCCGGTGAACATCTATCTGAAATCCGCCAATGACCGTCAGAATATTATCGCCAGCTATGCAGCCTGGCTGAAGATTGCCCCGGACAATATCCAACTGGAGGCCCGCACCCTCCCGGCGGACACCGCCGACTATGTGGAGCGGATGAAGCAGTATGCGGAACAGGAGGAAAACGAGTCCTGCCGGGAGATGATCGAGGACAATATCGCGGAAATTGGTCAGGGCGTGGCCAGCGACGCCATCCGGCACCGCTTCTTCCTGATCTTCCAATACGAGGCGCACATGAAGTCGAAGGGCCACAGCGTTGCCGCCATCATTCAGCGGTTGAACGAGGAGGCGGACACCGCCCGGCGGTATCTGGACGTCTGCGAATTGGAGGTGCTGGAGCCGCGGTACACGGATGATTTCATCCTGAAGCTGCTGTATGAGATCATCAACAAGCGTACCAGCCGCCGGGTGAAACTGCCGGAGGGCGTGTTTGATATGACCACGGCGGTACACGGGATTTACGAGGAATAAAAGGATGCCGCCAATGGCAGCATCCTTTGAAAACCTATGCAATTTCCTCTGCCGGGTCGGCGTTGTCATATAAGAATTTCGGAGAAATGTCGATGTTCCCATCGTTCCATACGGTCACGCCGTAATCAATGTAGACCCCGTTGAAAACAGCCCTGTCCGCCAGCGGCGCAAAGGCGGGCTTTTCCAGCAGGGGTCTAAAATCAAAAACCTTCGCTTCACCTGTGCTGAACCGAAGCCACAGCTTGAAGTCCTCCATTGGCCGTACTCCGCTGATCTTGATGACCGGCTCCTTCTCACCGGCATACGCGATACCATCTACGATATACATTCCTGTCCTCCTTATCTCAGCGGGTCGATCTTACCAAACGGCACATTCTGAACCGCCTTGTTCCACGCCATGTACAATTCTTCCTCATGAATAAGCGCCCACGCCTGAACCAGCTTCAGCTGTTTCACCGGCAAACTTCCGGCCAGCAGTTCTCCATCCACGCTGACCGACGCTTCATACTCGTTGTAATACACATGGAAGTGGGGGCGGTGGTGCTGCGCGTCATCGCTGTAAAGCATTTTTATGACAATGTTGTAAAACCTGCAAAGTTCCGGCATAGAGCACGCCCTCTTTTCACCCCTTGATTCTAATTCCATTATACGCATTTTTCACACAAATTCAAGCCAAGGATGTGAGTCTATGAGTACCCTTTTGAAAAAGGAACCCGCGAAAGCGCCGGCCAGAACCAAGAAGAAAAAGCCCGCCGTCAAAAAGGAGGGCCGGGAGAAGTTCTCTCTCAAGCGCCTGCTGATGGGCGAGGAAAAGCCGGACCTGACGGAGTTGGAATCCGGCTCCACTACCATCCTGGACATCCTGTCTCCCACAGCCGTAGACACCAAGAGCCGGGACTATATCGTGGTGGACGGCGTTTTTCATGCTTATCTCTATGTCACCGGCTACGGATATGCCACCACCGTCGGCTCCTGCTGGCTGGCCCCCTTGGTGGAGGCCGGCGAAGGCGTCAATCTGAGCTTTATCTTCAAGCGTCAGCCGAAAGACAAAATTCTCTCCAAAATCGCCCAGACCACCATGGTCAACCGCTCCCGGATGCGGGATGTGGAAGATACCCGGTCGGACTTTGAGGAGTTGGACAGCGCTATCAGCTCCGGCCTCTACCTGAAGGATGTGATGAACCGCCAGGGAGAGGACTTCTATTATATGCACACACTGATTGAAGTTGTTGCAGATGACCCGGAAACTCTGGAGCAGCGGGTGACGGCGGTGGAAAAGCTCTGCATTTCCATCGACATGATCGCCCGGCGCTGCGACTACAAGAACGAGCAGGCGTTCCTCTCCGCCCTGCCTCTGCTGGCCCTGGACCCGGACGTGGAACGGAAGTCCCGGCGAAACGCCTTGACCTCCGGCGTGGCGGCCGCCTTTCCCTTTGCCTCCTACGAGCTCAGCGACCGCAACGGCATCTTCCTGGGCCTGAACCTCTACAACCGCTCCCCGGTGTTCCTGGACCCTTACGACGATTATAAATACACCAACGGCAACTGCTGGATCGGCGGCTCCTCCGGCGCGGGGAAGACCTTTACCCTCCAATGTTTGGGCGGACGGCTCCGGCAGCAGGGGCGGCGGGTCATCTTCATTGTGCCGAAAAAGGGCCATGAGTTCCGTCCTCTTTGCGAGCTGCTGGGCGGGCTGTACCTGCGGATGTCCCCGTCCTCCAAAGACTGCCCCAACATCATGGCCATCCGGCGGCGCTCCCTGGACTCCTACGCTGGCCTCCGGGATATGGCGGCGCGGGATGATTCCGTGCTTGCCGACAAAATCTCCCGGCTTATCATCTGGTACTCCCTCCAGAAGCGGGACCTCAGCGACGAGGATAAAAACTATCTGGATTCTTCATTGGTGGAGTGCTACCGCCAGTATGGCATCACCTTTGACAACGCCACCATCACCGACGAAGCCGGGGACTTTGTGGAAATGCCCATCATTGCAGACTGGTACAAGGTCCTGGCGGAGAATCCAGAGACAAAGCACCTTTCGGTGGTCCTGGCCCGGTACGTTACCGGCTCCGCCTCCGCCATGGGCGCACGAAACGACATCGACCTGGATAACAAGTACATCGTCCTGGACACTTCTGGGATGCCGGATGACCTGCTGCTCCCCGGTATCTTCTGGGCGACGGACATCGCCAACGACCTGATCATGGATTCCCGGGAGGACCTCTCCGCCCTGATTGCGGACGAGCTGTGGAGCTTGGTGGGGGCCAACTCAAACCCGCTGGCGGCGGGCTTCGTCCAGGAGATGGTCAAGACCATCCGTGGCCTGGGCGGGATTGCCGTTACTTCCACCCAGGGGATGCAGGACCTGTTTGGACTGGACGGCGGCAAATACGGCAAGGGGATTCTGGATTCCAGCCGCATCAAGCTGGTGATGCAGATGGAGGAACAGGAGGCCCGGCTGAT
>CAJTZL010000020.1 GCA_910583695.1 uncultured Oscillibacter sp. | reverse complement strand
GAGCGCTTCCCCATGGAGACCGTGGAGAAGATGGCCAAGCTGGGCATGATGGGCATTTACTTCCCCAAGGAGTACGGCGGCGCCGGCGGTGACGTTCTCTCTTATGCCATGTGCGTGGAAGAGCTGGCCAAGGTCTGCGGCACTACTGCCGTCATTGTCTCCGCCCACACCTCCCTGTGCTGCGCCCCCATCTTTGAGCACGGCACCGAGGAGCAGAAGAAGAAGTATCTCCCCGACCTGCTGAGCGGCAAGAAGATCGGCGCCTTCGGCCTCACGGAGCCCGGCGCCGGCACCGACGCCTCCGGCCAGCAGACCACCGCCGTTCTGGAGGGCGATCACTATGTCCTCAATGGCTCCAAGTGCTTCATCACCAACGGAAATGTGGCGGATACCTTTGTGGTCATGGCCATGACCGACAAATCCAAGGGAAACCACGGCATCTCCGCCTTCATCGTGGAAAAGGACTTCCCCGGCTTCTCCACCGGCAAGCACGAGAAGAAAATGGGCATCCGCGGCTCCTCCACCTGCGATCTGATCTTTGAGGACTGCATCGTTCCCAAGGAGAACCTGCTGGGCAAAGAGGGCAAGGGCTTCAAGATCGCCATGATGACTCTGGACGGCGGCCGCATCGGTATCGCGGCCCAGGCCCTGGGCCTGGGCGAGGGCGCGGTGAACGAGGCTGTGAAGTACACCCAGGAGCGCGTCCAGTTCGGCCGCCGCCTGAGCCAGTTCCAGAACACCCAGTTCCAGCTGGCCGACATGCACTGCCGCATGCAGGCCGCCCAGTATCTGGTCTACGCCGCCGCCTGCAAGAAGCAGCTGCACGAGGACTATTCCATGGACGCCTCCATGGCGAAGCTCTTCGCCGCCGAGGCCGCCTCCGACGTGACCCGCCGGGCCGTTCAGCTCTTCGGCGGCTACGGCTACACCCGGGAATATCCCGTGGAGCGCATGATGCGGGACGCCAAGATCACCGAGATTTACGAGGGTACATCCGAAGTCCAGCGCATGGTCATTTCCAGCCGCCTGGGCGTGAAATAAGATAGGAGGTAAACGGTCATGAAAATCATTGTTTCCATCAAGCAGGTTCCCGATACCTCCGGAAAGGTCGCGGTCAATCCCGACGGTACCCTGAACCGTGCTTCCATGCAGACCATCACAAATCCCGACGATATGAACGCCCTGGAGGCCGCCCTGAAAATGAAGGACGCCACGGGCTGCAAGGTCGTCGTCGTCACCATGGGCCCGCCCCCGGCGGCCGGCATGCTTCGGGAAGCCCTGGCCATGGGAGCGGACGAGGCCATCCTGGTCTCCGCCCGGGAGTTCGGCGGCTCCGATACTTACGCCACCTCTCAGATCCTGGCCGCGGCGGTGAACCGCATCGGCGTAGAAGCCGATGACATTGTCATGTGCGGCCGGCAAGCCATCGACGGCGACACCGCCCAGGTGGGCCCCCAGATGGCGGAGAAGCTGCATCTGCCTCAGATCACCTACGCTGCGGACATCACCAAAGAAGGCAATACCGTCACCGTCAAACGGATGCTGGAGGACGGGTACATGACCATCAAGGCTCAGACCCCCTGCCTCATCACCTGCATCAAAGAGCTGAACGAGCCCCGCTACATGAGCGTGGGCGGTGTGTTCGAGGCTTATGGAAAGCCCCTGACCACCTATGGCTATGAGGACTTGAAGGACGATCCCCTGATCGACGCCACCACCATCGGCCTGAAAGGCTCTCCCACCAACATCTTCAAGAGCTTCACCCCGCCCCAGAAGGGCGCCGGCATGATGCTGGAGGGTGCGGACAAGGCCACCTGCGAGAAGCTGGCGGGCATCCTGGCCGCCAAGCATATCATCTGAGAAGGGGGATAAAACGAATATGTCTACTTTTAATAGCGCGGATATCGCTGCCTTCAAAGACGTCTGGGTTTTCTGCGAGCAGCGCGAGGGCAAGCTGATGCCCACCGACTTCGAGCTGATTTCCAAGGGCCGCGATCTGGCCAACGAGCTGGGCGTGAACCTCTGCGGCCTGCTGCTGGGCGGCGAGGGCATCGAGGCCGCGGCCAAGGAGCTGGGCGGCTACGGCGCGGACAAGGTCTACGTCTGCGAGAGCCCCATGCTGTCCGTCTACAACACGGACGCCTACGCGAAAGTCATCTGCGACGTCATCGAGGAGCTGAAGCCCGAGGCGTTCCTGATCGGTGCGACGAACATCGGCCGGGACCTGGCTCCCCGCTGCGCGGCCCGGCTGCACACCGGCCTCTGCGCGGACTGCACCCACCTGGACATTGATGTCGCCAACTACATCCAGTTCCTGCGGGAGGCTTCCACCCTGGACGTGGACGGCCAGAAGTGGGACATGGAGGACCGGAACCTGAAGATGACCCGTCCGGCCTTCGGCGGCCACCTGATGGCCACCATCATCTGCCCCCGCTTCCGTCCCTGCATGGCGACGGTGCGCCCGGGCGTCATGAAGAAGAACCCCTTCGATCAGGCGAAAGCCGACGCCTGCGTCATTGAGAAGCCGGCGTTCACCCTGAGCGAGGCGGACGTGCAGACCGAGGTCACGGAAGTGGTCAAGGCGGCGAAGAAGCTGGTGGACCTGATCGGCGCGGACTTCATCGTGTCCGTGGGCCGCGGCATCAGCAAGGACGTCGAGGGCGGCATCAAGCTGGCGGAAGAGCTGGCGGCGGAGCTGGGCGGCGTAGTCGGCGGCTCCCGTGCCACCATTGACAGCGGCTGGCTGAGCGCGGACCATCAGGTGGGCCAGACGGGCAAGACGGTGCATCCGAAGGTGTACGTGGCCCTGGGCATCTCCGGTGCGATTCAGCACAAGGCGGGCATGCAGGACTCCGAGTGCATCATTGCGGTGAACAAAAACGACACGGCCCCGATCTTCGAGATTGCGGACTACGGCATCTGCGGCGACCTGTTCAAGGTCACTCCGCTGCTGACCGAGGCCATCCGGGCTGCCAAGGCCGCGAAGTGATGCTTTCTTGAAGGACTGTAACGACACTTGATTTTGCGGAGCAAAATCTTGGAGGAGTACGTCCTCGAAGGGGAAAAGGATCCAAAGAATTTTCGCGCGCTTTGGTTGTCTGGCAGCAAACCCGGCCGGAGCGGCGGCAACTTAATCTCAGCTTAACGAAACGACCGAAGGGCTTATGCCCTTCGGTCGTTTCTTCGTTCCATCGTTTCGATTACACAGCCGTAGGGCGGCAGCTTCACGCCCAGGGCTTCCGCCTCAAAGGCGTTGTGGTTCATCAGCATCCGAATACGCTGTTCCGATCCGCCCCGGGTGACGATTTCCACACCTGGGGGAGAGGGGATGGTTTCGATTTGGCAGTCTGCCAGAATGGTTTCCATCAGTCCGGCAGTAGTGGTATCGTCCAGGGAACAGCCCAGGTAGTATACGGTACCCGGTCCCTGCCGCTTCCGGGTGACGGCGGCAAAGGAGCGGTAGAAGGGGTCATCGTAGCGGTAAAGAACCTCGGCGTCCTGAACCTCCAGCATATCCCGGAAGACGCCGCCCCGGCCCTCCGCTCCGGCGAAGGCGCCCTGGCCCGCCACCGGGAAGGCGCTCCGCTCCTGGAGGCTCTCCGTCTCCGCCACGGTCACTCCCGCCAGCTCGGACCAGCCCACCGGCAGAACTTCTCCGAAGAAGAGGTTGTTGTCCGGGTCCTTCACGCCGGTCCGGTAGGTGAGGACCAGCGTGCCGCCCTCCCGGACGAACCGCTCCGCCCGGGTGAGAAATTCCGGCTTGGTGACGGTGAGCTGAGGCAGGAGCACGATTTTGTAGCCCGTCAGGTCTGCCTCCGCCGGGAGGATGTCCACGGGGACGTTCCGATCGTAAAAGGACTTGTAAAGTCCTTTCATCTCCCCGGGGCAGTCCAGCAGAAGGCTCTGCCGCTGGATGCGGAAGGAGGCCAGGGAATCGTAGTCGTAGACCATGGCCACGCCGCTTTGAATAGGAGCCTCCAAGGCTCGGGCGTATCGGGGAACCTCCTGGAAAAAGCTCTGGACCTCATAGAACTTCCGGCCCCTCCGGTTGTCCGCGTCCAGGATGCCATAGCAGAACTGCTCCGCTCCCTTGGCCGCGCCCCGGTAGCGGAAGTACAGCAGCGACTCACAGCCGTGAGCCATGCTCTGCCAGGACCACAGTCTGGCCTGACCGGGCCGGGGGAGATAGCCGGTGACGTCGTGGCCCTGGGCCCCCATGATGGCCTCCGTAATCCAGAAGTTTTGGCGTTTCAGTCCCCGGATATGGTCCAGGCCGAAGGCAATTTCATGGGGCGGGAGGGGTTCCTTCTGTCCGCCCCAGACGGGATAGTTGTTGTAGGCGGCAACGTCCAGGCACTTGGCCGCCTGCGCGTAGTCCACGTGCTTGTCCAGGCCGCCGCCGGGGAAGTCGTGGAGAATCCGGGCGCTGGGAATAAGCTCCCGAAGCAGGCGGGCCTGAAAGTCCAGGAAGCGGCAGAGGGTTTTACTCCGGAAGCGCTCCCAGTCTAGCCGGAGGGCGGGGTTGTGGGTGGTGACGGTGGGAGCGGGCAGGGGAATTTCATCAAAGTCGTTGTACTCCTGGGACCAGAAGGCGGTCCCGTAAACGTCGTTGAGCCGGTGGATGTCCCCGCCGAACTTCCGGCGGAGGAACTGCCGGAAGGCCTCCCGGCACCGGGGACACCAGCAGAGGTCACTGCCCTCGTGGCCGATTTCGTTGTCAATCTGCCAAGCGGCAATCTGCGGTTCGTCCCGGTAATGGCCCGCCATGGCCCGGATGATTTTTTCAGAGTAATCGTACAATTCCGGATGGTTGTAACAGCAGACATGGCGGCCCCCAAAGACCCTGGGCTGTCCGGTATCGGACTGAGAGAGAAGGTCCGGGTGCTTTTTTGCCAGCCAGGCGGGAATGGCGGCGGTGGGCGTGCCCAGGATTACCCGCAGGTCCCGCTCCCTGGCCTTGGCAATCACGCGGTCGAAGAAGGAAAAGTCATAGCGTCCCTCCGACGGCTCCATCCGGTGCCAGGAAAAT
This sequence comes from uncultured Oscillibacter sp., assembly GCA_910583695.1. Lineage (GTDB taxonomy): Bacteria > Bacillota > Clostridia > Oscillospirales > Oscillospiraceae > Oscillibacter. The sequence goes on along the minus strand of CAJTZL010000020.1, from coordinate 38,764 downwards.
TCGGCGATTCGGATCGTGTTGCCGCCCAGTTCCCGGATGGCGTCCAGGTCCTCGTCCATTCGGGCGGGGTCCCATTGTTCCGGGTAGTAATCGACGCCCAGCAGCATGGTGCATCGCTCCTTTCTTGCGGGGACCGGAGAGCCGGGCCCCGGCTGATTTGGGAAAGCCTAGTATAGCAGAAACCGGCGGTCCTGGCAAGGGGCGCTTCACGGACAGCGCATTTTATAGGAGGCATGCGGCGCAGGGACGGACCTGCATATCGGATAAAATCCTCAGATCGAACGCTCCTCTTTGCGGGGGGACGTCCTGCCACGCATGCCGTGACAGGAAGGAACGCCACGCAGGGCGGGCGTGTCCGCTTTGGCCCCGTCAAGGGCCGGGGAAAGAGCGGACACGCGGCCTGGGCGTCAGCTTCCGGGCGCTTTCAGGACAGGCTCCGGAAGCGCATCACCACCTTGTCCATCTGCCCGCAGGACAGCCGCCCCTCGGGGCAGCGTCCATCGGCGAAACAGCTGGGGCCGAAGCGGCCGAAGAGCTCTGGGAAGCCGGGTCGGAGCTGCCGCAGCAGCTCCACGGCAACGTCCCGGATTTCCCACTGGGCCCGGCTGCAGCACCGCAGGCGGATGAACCACTGAAGCTCCCGGGCATTCATGGTGGTCATGACATCCAGGAGGCTGCCGCTGAGGGCAAAATAATAGTGGTATGCCTCCAGGGCGGGGTGCTCGTGGAGCCGGAGAATCTGGTCATGGGCGGTTTCGACAGCCCGCCGGTACCGCTCCAGCCGGGCCGGTTCGGCGGCGACGGCGTCGGGGACAATGAAGCGGCTGTGGTCGGCGCTTTGAATGGGAGGGACGACGATGGACTGCATCCGGTGCCGGACCAGATGGGTAAGGCCGGAGAGGGAGAGGTTGGAAACGGTGAAGGTGTAGGTCAGCTGTTCCAGCTCCCGGGGGCGGGAGGATTTCAGCAGGGCCTCCAGGGAGAAGGGGGCGTCTCCGCCGGGGTGCTGGATGCTCCAGGCGGCCTCCAGCAGCCTCCCGGGCTCCGCCGGGGCGTTCAGCAGCGCCACGGCCCCGGCCTCCCTGCGGGAGAGATAGATGGGCGCACCGGAGGAACAGCGGAGGAGCAGCGGCCCGACGGCGGGGCGTTTCCCCGGCGTCTGCCGAATCTCCGGCAGCAGGCAGGGAAAGCGCTCCTCCAGCTGAGCGGTGAGCTGGTCCGCCAGACCTTGGAGCTCCGGAATCTCCCGGCCCCGGCCATAGCGAATCTCGCAGAGGAGGCGGCCCAGCTCCCGGGCGTTGAGGGTGCAGTAGAAGTTGCTGTGGAAGGAGTAGGGCAGGAGGAAGCGGGCGTCCTCCCGGGGGACCCCGGCCTCCAGCAGATCCCCGTAGGCCTCAAAAAGCCTGTCCATATAGCGGCGGTAGCACTCCAGGTCCTCTCCCTCCAGCTCCGGGGGAATGTAATAGCCCAGATGGCTGAAATCCACGTAACGCCGGGATTTGACGGTGAAGGAGGCCAGACGGCACTCAATCAGGAACTGCTCCACAAAGACGGACACATCCCGCAGGGCGATGGTGAAGACGGCGTGTTCAATGAGGGACTTGTGGCCGGAGGCCAGGACCTTTTCAATGAGGCCCCGATTTTTGGGATTCCCCACGGCGCGTTCAAAAATCTCGTGAGCGTCCCCGGCGGTGGTGGAGATGCGGGCGGCGCTGGCACAGACTTCTTCGCTGTTGGCGTTGCAGCTGATGATTTTGGCGTGCAGTTCCCTTTCCATGTCAATACCCCTTTTTTGCGTTGTCGATGACTGATTATACCATCAATCCGACGGAAAATCCACAAAATTCTCATGCCCTGCCGGGGCCGGAAAATCCGCCGTTGAAGATTTTTTGAATCTGGGGTATACTGAATGGAACGATCGACGTCTTTCGGGAATGGAAAGGGGGGAGCGCCGTGTCCGGACGGGCCGGTGGAAAAAACTGGTCGGCCTCCGTGCTGAAACGGCGGGGCTGGACCAACGAGCTGATGAAGCAGCTGCTGCCCAAGCCCCGCATCCTGATGTCCAACGGGCGGCCCATCCGCATGTGGAGCCAGGAGGAGGTGCGCCGGGCGGAGAAGGACGCCTCCTTTGCCCGTGCCCGGAGGGACCCGGAGCTGCGGGGAGCCGTCCTCCGGGCCGCCGCCCCCGGCGTGCGGCACGCCAGCCGCCTGCTGGCCCAGTCCTGGGAGGAGGCGGAGAAGGACGGCTCCGCCCCCTGGACGCTGGCGGGGCACTACCACGCCGCCATTCTGGACCGGCTGGCCTCGGTGCCCCGGAGCCGGACCTTTGACCAGAGCCGGGCCATCGGGCAGCTGCGGGAGTTCCTCTCTCTGGAGGGGGGCGGGAAGGACCTGACGGCGTCCCTGCGGAACTTCCTCCGGGCGGTCCCGTGGATGGGGGAGTGCTCCGACCACGCCCAGGCCCGGGCGGCTCTGGAGCGGTATCCGCAGGTGCTCCGAGGGGCCTCCGCCCAGGTTTTGGCGGAGTTCGCCGCCGCCCAGCCGGAGGCGGACGCGGAGGCCATGCTGCGGGCGGAGGGCTTTCCCGCGGCCCAGCTCTTTCAGGAGGGCCTGGGGGCAGTGTGGTCCGTGTGGTATGTGCCCCAGGCCATCCGCACCAGCCTCAGCCTGCTCATCGCACTGAACCCCAAGGACGAGTACCCGGAGGCCCGGGCCATGCGCCGCCATTTCACCCTCCACCTGGGAGGCACCAATACCGGCAAAACCTACGCCGGCTTCCAGCGGCTGAAGCAGGCCCGGAGCGGCGTGTATCTGGCCCCCCTGCGCCTTCTGGCCCTGGAGGCCCAGGAGACGCTGCTGGAGGCGGGGGTGGACTGCAGCCTCACCACCGGGGAGGAGGAGGATTTCCGCACCTGGGACACCCACACCGCCGCCACCGCCGAGAAGCTGGACATGCGGCGGTACTACGACGTGGCCGTGGTGGACGAGTGCCAGATGATTGCGGACAGCCAGCGGGGCTACGCCTGGACCCGGGCCATTCTGGGGGTCCTGGCCCCGGAGGTCCATCTCTGCGCCGCCCCGGAGGCGGAGGACCTGCTGATCCGCCTCATTGAAAGCTGCGGCGACAGCTATGAGGTGGAGCGCCACAAGCGGACCACGCCCCTGATCTGCATGACCCGCACCGTGGACTACCACCGGGTTCAGCCGGGGGACGCCCTGATCACCTTCTCCAAGGTGGGGGTTCTCAGCGTGGCGGAGGACCTGCGCCAGAGCGGAAAGGAGCCCGCCATCATCTATGGGGCCCTGCCCTATTCCACCCGGCGGCGTCAGATGGAGGGCTTTTTAAAGGGGGAGATGCAGTATATCGTCTCTACCGACGCCATCGGCATGGGACTGAATCTGCCCATCCGGCGGATCATCTTTCTGGAGACCGAGAAATTCGACGGCGTGGAGCGCCGGGAGCTGAAGCCGGAGGAAATCCGGCAGATTGCCGGGCGGGCGGGCCGCTTCGGCATGTATAACCGGGGCTACGTGGGGGCTGCCCAGGGCCTGCCCATCATCCGGGCAGGGCTGGAGGCGGTGATTCCGCCCCTGGACCACGCCGTGGCCGGTTTTTCCGATCTGGTGCTCCAGGCGGAGTTCGATCTCCTGGAGGTGCTGACGGAGTGGAACAAAATGCCCACGGTGGAGCCCTACCGGAAGCTGGACATCTCCCGGTATATCACCCTGATCTCCAAGATGCGGGAGATGGGCTTCACCCTCACCCGGGAGCAGGAGCTGAAAGCGGCCAACATCCCCTTTGACGAGACGGAGGAGGCCCTGCGGGAGCAGTTTTTCTCCTTCCTGCGCCGCTGGCAGCAGGGGGAAGACGTGGAACAGCCCGGCCTCCCGGAGGGAGACCCCACCCTGCCGGAGCTGGAGCTGTATTACCGGAAGCTGGACCTGTATTTTTCCTTTGCCAAGGCCTTCGGCTGTCCGGTAGACGAGGAGCGGCTCTACGACAGCCGGGAGCGTGTGGCGGAGGAGATCAACGAGATTCTCCTCCACCGTCTGCGGAACAACATCCGCTTCTGCCGCATCTGCGGGAAGGCCCTGCCCCTGTACCACCGGGGGCGGCTGTGCGACGAGTGCTACCAGCGGGAGCGGAAAAACCGGGGCCGCCGGTTCGGAGACGATTGAGGCGGCTAAAAGGAGGCGGAGCCAATGGCTCCGCCTCCGCGTGCGTTCAATCCTTCATTTCCGCCAGGACCTCTTGCCGGGAGGGGATGGAGGGCGCGGCTCCGGGCCGGGTGACGGCGATGGCCGCCGCAGTGGCGGCGTACCGCATGGCCCACTCCGCCTCCCGGCCTCCCAGGACCCCGGCCAGGAAGAAGCCGGTGTAGGTATCCCCCGCCGCCGTGGTGTCCACGGCTCGGACGGAAACCGCCGCCTGCCGGAGGAGCCGGGCTCCTTGGGTGAACAGGGACCCCCGGGAGCCCAGGGTCAGCAGCACCGCCGTGGAGGGGAGCGCTTCCGCCAGGGCCGCCGCCAGCGGCTCCTCCGCCTCCGGGACGGGCCTTCCCAGGCCCGCCAGGAGCTGAGCCGCCTCCACCTCGTTGAGAAGCAGGTAGTCGGCCAGGGGCAGCAGGGGGAGGAGGCCCTCCTCCATGGGGGAGGGATTCAGGGCCACGGTCATGCCCCGCTCCCTGGCCCGCTCCGCCAGATAGGGAAGCCGGCTGATCTCATTTTGGAGAATCAAGGCGTCTCCGGGACCGCAGTCCGCCAGGACCCGGTCAATCTGCGCCGGGGTGATCCGGCGGTTGGCCCCGCCGTAGAGCAGGATGCAGTTCTCCCCGGAGGGCGTCCGCTGGATGACGGCATGGCCGGTGGGGACATCCTCCAGGACCTCCACATGGCCGGTATCAACCCCTGCCGCCCGGAGCTCCTCCAGGAGGAAGAGGCCGTCCCGCCCGACGGCCCCGGCGTGCCGGACCTCCAGCCCCGCCCGGGCCAGGGCGACGGACTGGTTCAGGCCCTTGCCGCCGCTGAACCGACTGAGGGACCCGGCGGCAAGCGTCTCCCCGCCAGCCACGAAATGGGGCACCTGATACACATAGTCGATGTTCAGGGAGCCGAAGCAAAGCGCCCTCATGCCCCGGCCTCCGTTTCACCGTAGCGGCGGAGCCCGGTTTCAATCAGATCCCAGAAGCGGTCCACATGGATGTCCACCGCCACGTCCGCCGTGGCGGGAAGCCCCAAGTAGCCGAAGGCGTCGCAGTTGGTCCGGCCGTAGGACGGGCCGTGGCTCAGGTCAATCTGCACGTTCATGGGCTTTGTGACCACCAGCTCCGGGTCCAGCAGGGCGGCAATGGTGACGGGGTCGTGCAGGGGGCCGCCCTCCCAGCCGAAGACCTCCTTCTGGGCCTTGCAGAAGTGCCCCATCAGGTCCACGAAGAGCCGGGAGGCGCAGGTGTTCACCCTGGCCATCCGCTCCACGATTTCCGGATAACAGAGGACCTTCCGGGTCACATCCAGGCCGATCATGGTGATGGGGCGGCCGGAGGAGAAGCACACGTGGGCGGCCTCCGGATCTGCCAGAATGTTAAACTCCGCCGCCGGGGTCACGTTGCCGTTGGTGCAGGAGCCGCCCATGAGGACAATTCGCTGGATCTTGTCTGCAATCCGGGGCTCCATCCGCAGGGCCATGCCCAGGTTTGTCATGGGGCCGGATGTGACCACGATGATATCCCCCTGGGAGTCCAGCAGCGTGCGGATCAGGTAGCTTACCGCGTGCTCCGCTTCCACCGTCTTGCGCAGGGGCGGGAAAACCGGGCCGTCCAGGCCCGTCTCGCCGTGGATGTCCCCCGCCGTCACCCGGTCCCGGACCATGGGGCGGTCGCAGCCCGTGTAGACGGGAATCTGTTCCGCCCCCAGCCATTGCAGCACGTGGCAGGCGTTGCGGCCGGTGTTGTCCAGGGTCTGGTTTCCCGCCACGATGGTGACGCCCAGGAGCTCCAGCTCCGGGCTGTTCGCCGCCAGCAGGATGGCGACGGCGTCGTCGTGCCCGGGGTCGCAGTCGCAGATGATTTTTTGTCTGGTCATCGAAATGCCTCTCCCTTCCAAAGCGGTTTCATTTGCGCCTTGATGGGCTTATGGTAGCATATTCCTTTTTTGATTGCAACAGCGGCATGTGGGATCAGAGCTCTTTCTTGTTGTCCGGGCCGGGGGTGGTGACAATGACCCGCTCCGGTGTGATGAGCAGGGCGCCCTTGGCGGTGGCCGCGCCCTGGAACATGGCCTCCACCTGCCGTTTGAAGTGCTTCCCCAGGGGCCCTCGGTGACATACTCGGCGCTTCCCTTGATCTGATAGCCCTCCAGGGTTCTGCCGCTGCTGGCGGAAACGGCAATACTGCCGTTTTTTTGAATGTTGCACAGGGTGGTTTCCAGGAACACGTCCCCCACGGCCAGCCTCCCGTCTTCCGTTATGTCCTTGAAGGCCACAGGCACGGTGTTGGGCGCCCGGTCACAGGTGGCCAGATACCACATTTGCTCTTTGAGAAGGTTCTTCACACGTTCGTTCAGCTTCATTTACAAAAGTCCGCCTTATTACGGCGGGTCTCCGCCGGTGAATGCTGCCCCATTGTAAGAGCCCCGGTCAAGCCTGTAAAGATATCCGCAAATTTATGAGCTGCTTATAATTTTCATAGTGACTTGCAAATCCGGCGGTTTCGTTCTACAATAGGAGCTGCAGAGGAGGTGGAGCGATGGCATATCAGCGAAAACTGGAGAGGGACATCCGCTGTCCGCTGGAGTACGGACTGGAGATCTTCGGCGGGAAGTGGAAATCCCGGATCATCTGCGTTCTGGCGGAAAAGAAGGTCCTGCGCTACAGCGGGCTGCGCCGGGAGATGGGAGACATCACGGACGCGGTGCTGGCGGCGGCGCTGAAGGAACTGCTGGCCGCCGGACTCGTGGACCGGAGGTCCTACGATGAGATTCCGCCCCGGGTGGAGTACTGCCTGACGGAGCGTGGGCGGTCTGTGGTGCCGATTCTGCAAAGCATCTGTCGGTGGGCGGGGCTCTGCCGCCGGGAGGAGTATGGCGGTGTTCCGGCGCATTGCCGGAGGTGCGACTACAAGCCGCCTGCCTAGAGCCGGCTTTCAGGAAACCCTTCAAAAGAGGCGGAAAAAAGCACCCCGGCGGACGCCGGGGCAGCAAGACGAAAAGGAGTGCATATTATGAGAATTGCGGTGCCCTATGAAAACGGGCTGATATTCCAGCATTTCGGCCATACCGGCCAATTCAAGCTCTACGACGTGGAGGACGGGCAGATTACCGGAGAGCGGACCGCCGACCCTGCCGGAAACGGCCACGGCGCGCTGGCGGGCTTTTTGTCCGGCCTGGGAGTGGATACGCTGATCTGCGGCGGCATCGGCGCGGGAGCCCAGCAGGCGCTGGCCCAGGCGGGAATCCGGCTCTATGGCGGCGCCGCCGGCGGGGCGGACGAAGCCGTTCAGGCCCTTCTGGCGGGAACGCTGGACTACCGCGCCGATGTCCGGTGTGAGCACCATGACCACCACGGAGAGCACGGCGCCTGCGGGGAGCACAAGCAGGGCTGCGGCGGTCACTGCGGCGGATAAACGCCGCCCAGGTTCGGAACAGGAGGCGAGGGCCATGGAAGAAAGCTATGTCCTGCATCTGCAAAAGCAGTATCAAAAGTTTTCCGATTTCTACCTCTGCTACTGCGGCCATGCCCGGTGTGAGCCGCTGCACAGCTATGGACCGGCGGTCCGGCCCAATTATCTGCTCCATTATATTTTGGACGGCAGCGGCGTCTACCGGGCGGAGGACCAGGAGTTCTCCCTCCACAAGGGGGAGGGCTTCCTGATTGAACCCAACAAGCAGACCTTCTATCAGTCCGCCGCAGAGGACCCCTGGACCTACCTCTGGATTGGCTTCGACGGGGCCAAGTGCGAAAGCTGCCTGCGGAGCCTGGGCCTGGGAGACGGCCAACTGACCTTTCGCTGTGAGGACGACGGGGAGCTTTTGAAGCTGGTGGAGTCCATGCTGACCTACAACAAGTCCGACACGGAGGCGGACTTTATGCTCCAGTCCCTGCTGTGCCGGTTTTTCGCCTGTCTTGCCAGGGGGATTTCCCGGGAGTCGGAGCGCCGCCTCACCAAGCGGGAGCGGGAAAACCTGTACATTCACCAAGCCATGGAATACATCCGGAACAACTACGCCAACGGCATCACCGTCTCGGACATCGCGGGCTACGTGGCGCTGAACCGGAGCTATCTCTTCACACTGTTCCGGCGGGTGCTGGGGGTCTCCCCTCAGGAGTGCCTGACCCAGTTCCGCCTGACCCGGGCCAAGGAGCAGCTGACGCTGACGGATGCCTCCGTTGCCAACATTGCCATGAGCTGCGGCTACCAGGACCCCCAGGTGTTCTCCAAGGCCTTCAAGCAGCAGTTCGGCATCACGCCGGTGAAGTACCGGAAGTGGGACCGGGAACGGGCCTTGCGCAGCCTGGAGCATCTGGCGGAGACGCCCGAGGACGGGCGGGAGGAGACCTCCGCACCCTTGGAAGCATGAGAGCCTTTTTGAACTGCACCGACCGGCGTAATCATATTGGCTGACAGCCGGAACAGGACCGGGCCGCCCATGGAGCGGCCCGGTCCTGTCTATAGGGGAAGGGAGAGCGAACCCGCGGAAAGGGGCCCGCCGGTTTTCACGCTTTCAGCACGAAGATGTGAGAATCAAAGTCGCAGATGGGCCGGTCGCCGGGCAGGCACTCGCCGGAGCCGCTGTCGGTGGTCAAAAGGCCCAGGTTCATCAGCTCGTCGCCGTAATGCGCTTCGCCGCCGTCCACCCGGTAGCACAGCTCCGGGTCCAAACCCTGGAGCTTCACCCGGCGGAAGGGGCCGTTGACCTCACTGAGAAGGCGGTACCAGCCCACCAGCGCCGTCTTCCGGTCGGGGCTCACCGCCATCCAGGCGGTGAAGTTCCCCTCGTAGGGAGAGCGGAGGCGGTAGAAGTCGCCGAACTGGAGAACCGCCCGGTACTCCTTCATGAAGGCGATCTGCTGCCGGACCTGCTCTCGCTCCTCCTCCGTCAGCTTGTTCAGGTCCAGCTCATAGCCGAAGGTGCCGAAGTGGGCCACGTTGGCCCGGGTGGCCAGGGGGGTGATGCGCTTCACCTGATGGTTGGGCACCGCCGACACATGGGCCCCGATGGAGCTGATGGGATAGCAGTAGGAGGTGCTGTACTGGATTTTCAGCCGCTCCACGGCGTCGGAGTCGTCGGAGGCCCAGCACTGGGGAGCGTAGTACAGCATGCCGGGGTCGAACCGCCCGCCGCCGGAGGAGCAGGACTCAAAGAGGACGTGGGGGAACTCGGTGGTCAACCGCTCATAGAGGCGGTAGACGCCCAGGATGTAGCGGTGGAACAGCTCCCCCTGCCGGTCCGCCGGCAGGGCCTCGGAGAAGGGCTCCGAGATGCTGCGGTTCATGTCCCACTTGATATAGGAGATCTCCGCCTCCCGGAGGAGCTTGGCCATCTGCTCATAGATGCAGTCCACCACCTCCGGCCGGGAGAAGTCCAGCACGTACTGGTTCCGGCCGTGGGAGTCCCGGCGGCCCGGGACGTGGATGATCCAGTCCGGGTGGGCCCGGTAGAGGTCGGAGTCCTTGTTGACCATCTCCGGCTCAAACCAGAGGCCGAACTGCATGCCCAGGTCGTTGATCCGCCGGGCCAGACTGGCGATGCCTCCGGGGAGGCGGTCCTTGTTGGGGGTCCAGTCCCCCAGGCCCGCGAAATCGTTGCACCGGGCGCCGAACCAGCCGTCGTCCAGGACGAAGAGCTCCACGCCGTCCTTGTGGGCGGCCTCGGCGATCGTCACCAGCTTATCCTCGGTGAAGTCGAAGTAGGTGGCCTCCCAGTTATTGATGAGAATGGGCCGGGGCTTATCCCGCCACCGGCCCCGGGCCAGACGGCTGCGGTAGAGCTGGTGGAAGGCCCGGCTCATGGCGTTCATGCCCTCGCAGGAGTAAACCATCACCGCCTCGGGCGTTTGGAAGGACTCGCCGGGGGCCAGCTTCCAGTCGAAGCCGAAGGGATTGATGCCCAGCATAACCCGGGTGGTGTCCCAGGCATCCACTTCCGCCTGGGCCAGGAAGTTGCCGGAGTAGATGAGCGAGAGGCCGATGACCTCGCCCTGGCTCTCGTCCGCGCCGGGGCGGCGGAGCATGACAAAGGGGTTGTGGTTGTGAGAGGAGTTGCCCCGGGCGGATTCCACGGACTGGATGCCCTGTTCCAGCTTCCGGACCTTTATCCAGCGCTCCCGGGACCAGGCCCCGGAGAACTGGACGAACTCATAGTCGCTGTCCGGCAGGTCCAGGCAGAGGCTCATGGCGTGGGTAAGGTGGAGGTCCAGGCCGCCCTCGTTCACCAGCCGGGCAGAGCGGGCCAGAACCGGCCGGTCCGCAAAGAGGGTGTAATTCAGGTCCAGGGAAACCCCCAGCAGCTCGTCCCGCAGGTGGACGGTGAGGGTTTCAGCCTCGCTGTCGGACTCGCAGTAGGTGGCGGGCAGGCCCTCCAGGGAGGGCTTGCCGGGGGCCACGCTGTGGGACTGAACCACGAAGTCCGTGATCCGGCTGCCGTCGGGCTGGAGGATCTGCACGGCGGGATGGCGGTAGTCGGTGGAGCCGTAAGAGGGGTACTCCTGCTTGGTGTGCTCCAGGGAGAAGAGCTTGTTTCCCTCGAAGACCCAGGAACTCATGGGCCGGTGCTTCATCTCCAGCAGGTGGTCGAAGCTCTCCCGGTCCCGGATGGCCTTGCCGCAGTACAGCTGCCCCAGGGCCCCGTTGGGGAGCACCTTCATAATGTAACTGATCCGGCCGTTGTTCAGGTGGAAGGTTTTCGTGCTCTCGTGATACATGACGCTCATGGGAAATCGCCTCCTTGTATAGTGTGGGGCTTACTTCCGCCCCTGCTTGGCATGGAGGGCGTTGACGTCCTTCGTCAGCTGGTCCAGACGCGCGCCCTTCAGCTTGTACTGGGTCTTGTAGATCAGGAAGCTGAGGATGGCCAGAGCGATGGGCACAGCGAACATCAGGAAGCGGATGCCCATGATGGTGCCGGCGGACTGCGCGCCGGAGGCCTCGGGATTGTAGCCGATGACATCCAGGCCCACGCCGGTGAGGGTGGCGGCCACGGCGGAGGCGGCCTTCATCAGGAAGGTCTGGGCGGAGCAGGTGACGGACTCGTTCCGCTTGCCGAATTTCAGTTCGCCGTAGTCAATGACGTCTGCGATGCAGCAGGTGGTGGTGCCCAGGGAGAGGCCGGAGCCGAAGAAGATGAAGGCGCAGGAGGCGATGACGCCGGCAGTGCTGGAGGGAGCCGCGTAGCCCAGGGCGAACAGCAGCACCAGACCCACAACGGGCAGAGCGCAGGCCAGAAGGTAAACCTTCTCACGCTCCATGTTCCTGGCAATCTTGGGGAAGAGGAAGAGGCCCACCATTTCGGCGATGATGGCGTAGCCGAAGATGGAATACAGATAGGCGTTGCCGCAGGCTTCCTTGAAATAGTAGACGGCGAAGGCCTTCAGAATCTGTGTGCAGAGGTTGAAGGTCAGCAGCAGACCGATGAAGGCCACCAGCTGGTCGTTCTTGATGATGATGGCAAAGGCTTCCTTGAGGCTGGTCTTTTCCGCCTTGCCCGCTCCGATGGTGGGCTTTTCCTTGACTACGGCGCAGGTGATGCCGATACAGACGATGAACAGCACCACGATGGCCACGGCGGCATAGGTGAAGCCGGTGACGGAGATGTTCAGCACCTGTCCGTTGTCCTGGGTCTGCATAACGGTCTGGTCTCCGGCCATCTCATTGAAGTAGTTGATGAGGTTCAGGCCGAAGGTGCACACCAGGAAGCCGCCGATGGAGGCGAAGATACGGGGGATGACGGAGATGGACTCCCGCTCCCGGGGGTCGCTGGAAAGGTTGGGCAGCCAGGACCAGTAGGGCACGTCCATGATGGTGTAGGTCATGCCGTAGAGGATGTACATGACCGACACATAGACCATCAGGGTTCCCTTGTCGGTGATGCCGCAGGTGGTGAACAGCAGGATAAAGAACACGGAGTTGATCAAAGTGCCGATGATGAGCCAGATACGGAATTTGCCGTACCGGGTGTGGGTATTGTCCACAATCATGCCCATCATGGGGTCATTGATGGCGTCCCAGATCCGGGCGGCGCCGAGGAGCACGCCGGCAAAGGCCGCGCTCAGGCCCAGGGTGTCCGTCATGTACAGCATCAGGAAAGCGCCGACGAGGTTGCAGATGGCGTCTTTGCCGATGGCGCCGATGCCGAAGGCGTATTTCTGGCTGGCAGGAAGCCGTCTGGTCTGGGTGTCCGGGGTTGTCATTGTGGGTTCCTCCTTCATTCTCGTGCATACTTTGTGAAGCGGCGGGGCCCTCCGTCTTTCTATATCTGATTTTAACAGAAGAACCGGGAAAATGTGATGGAGAAATGTTTGGAAGAACGGAATATATGTTGGTTCCAAACATCGGATGGCAAAAAAAGCAGCTAAAATTTGTATATAATCACGACGAACGCTTCAAAATTTGCACCGCAAAATGTCGGTTTTTGATGCAGTTTGCATATTTTTTCCAGGTGCAGCTGGGAGAGAGAAACCGAAGGGAATGTTGGCTCTTCCAGTTTCCAAAACAGTGGAAATGTTAAATAGATTCCCGTTTCCGCGGGTTTGGAGGAATGCGTCTCGTTTGAGCAACGGCTTTCGTTATAATAACGGAAAATCGCGGTATTTTTTGTGCTATATAAACAAAAGGCAAGCCGCACTTTCGGAAACTTTACCCAGTTTGATTCTTGCCAAGAACCGGAAGAGGGGCTATACTAAGGCCAATCTCCGGGGAGCACGGAACCGGAGAGAACCGACCAGCAACGAAGATGAGGGAGGCGCAGTCCTCCCGGTAAACAGGAGGTTATTACCATGTTTCAGAAGATGTTTGATGGAGCCGGCGCCCTTTGCTATGGCAGCCTGATGCTCACTTCCAATATGAATAAGGCCGGGGTCGAGGACAGCTTCGACCACCTGCGCAAGCAGGAGGCCCGGAAGAACCGGAGCACGGAGGGCGGCATGTTCTGCCGCAAGGCCTATCGCCACGCCTGAGCACCCGTTTCGAACAGCGAAAAAAGCGGAGGGAAGCGAAATCGCTTCCCTCCGCCTTTTTATGTAACTGCAAAACGGCGGAGTTTTTCGATTGGTTACGGACGCTCCACCTTGACAAACTTGCCGCCGGCCCGGCAGGACTCCGTAGCGGCCTTGGCCATCAGCACGGGGATCAGGCCGTCCACCACGCCGGATTCCACCGGCTTGTCGTTGGCGATGGCGTCCACAAAGCTGGCTGCCTCGTCAATGAAGGCCTGGGTGTACCGTTCCAGGAAGAACCAGAGGGGCTTTTCCGTCCGGCAGCCGTCCACCGTCATGATGGCGGTGGTACTGTGGAGGTCGTTTCCGTCGGAGACCATGCCCTTGGAGCCGAAGACCTCCACCCGCTGATCATAGCCGTAGACCGCCTGCCGGGAGTTGTTGATCACCGCGATGCATCCGTTGTCCATTTTCATGGTGACTACGGCGGTGTCCACATCGGGGACGCCGGATTCCTCCTGGAGCTTGGGGTTCACCAGGCAGGAGCCCACGGCGGAAATCTCCAGGGCCTCGGCCCCGGTAACGTAGCGCACCATATCAAAGTCGTGGATCATCATGTCATAGAACAGGCCGCCGGAAACCGCCACATATTCCATGGTGGGGGGCTCCGGGTCCCGGGAGGAGACGGTGACGATATGGGGATCGCCAATGTCGCCCCGTTTCACCGCCTGGGCCACGGCCTTGTGGTTGTGGTCAAAGCGGCGGTTGAATCCCACCATGAACTTCACTCCGGCCTCCTCAATGGCCTTCTGGAGCTCCAGAATCTGGGGCACGTCGTAGGTAATGGGCTTTTCACAGAAGGTGTGCTTGCCCGCCTTCACCGCCGCCAAGGACATGGGGCAGTGGGCGTCGGTGGAGGAGCAGACAAAGACCGCCTCCACCTGGGGATCGTTCAGCACATTTTCATAGCTGTCGGAGATGTTGGGGATGCCATGCTGCTGGCACCACTCCCGGCCCCCGTTGGTGTCGATATAGGGGTCGGACACGGCGACGACCTCCGCGCCGGGGACGGAGCTGATGAGGTTTGCCATGTGGAGCTTGCCCATGCGGCCGCAGCCGATGAAGCCGATCTTGACGGTTCTCATGATGATCATTCTCCTTGCAATAGTTTTTGGCGGAGACCCGGGCCGCCTTTGGGAAGGCCCGGGCGCTGCGGCTACAGTATATCACGGTAGGGGACAGGTTTTCAACAGCAAAATCCTGACCTGCTTCCGCCCTTATTTCCCGGGAATTTCCCCCACACCCTTCAAAATGAACCTGGGCCGGTAGGGATACTCCTGGCAGGTCTCCTGGGTGGAGACGCCGGAGAGGACCAGAACGGTGTCCAGGCCCGACTCGATGCCGGCGATGATGTCCGTGTCCATCCGGTCTCCGATCATCACGGCGTTTTCCGAATGGACCCCCAGCATCCGCAGGCCGGTGCGCATCATCAAGGGATTGGGCTTGCCCACGAAATAGGCGTTCTTCTCCGTAGCCAGCTCAATGGGGGCGATGAGGGCCCGGCAGGCCGGGACGATGCCCGCCTCCGCGGGGGCCGTGAGGTCCGGGTTGGTGCCGATGAGCTTGGCCCCGGCGTTCACCAGACGGATGGCCTTGGTGATCTGCTCCAGGTTGTAGGCGGAGGATTCCCCCACCACCACGTAGTCCGGGTTCACATCGTTGTAGGTGATGCCTTTGTCATAGAGGGCGTTGGTGATTCCGTGCTCCCCCACCACATAGGCGCTGCACCCCGGGGCCTGGCTGTCCAGGAAGTGCGCCGTGGCCAGGGCGCTGGTGTAAAAGTGGGACTCGTCCACGTCCAGCCCCATCCGGGCCAGCTTCTGCTGGAGCTCCTTGGGGGTGTACTGGCTGGAGTTGGTGAGGAACAGGTAATTTTTCTTCTCCTCCGCCAGCCACTCGACAAATTTCCGCACGCCCGGCAAGACCTGGTTCCCGTGATAGATCACGCCGTCCATATCGCAGATGAAGCCCTTTTTCTTTCTCAGTTGTTCCATGGTCCGCTCCTGTCGCTCCAAGGGCCCGGGGCCCTTTGAAATATGGGTTTCCGCTTTGTTCAAGTATCCCACAATCCCGCGGATTTGTCAAAGAAAATTCGGAAACGATTTCCCTTCCGCCGGGGTTTCGGCCTTTGGAGGATTTATAGAAATTGCCAGGAATCCCCAGGGGTCTTCTGTAAATTTCCAAAAACCTGAAAAAGCGCATTGAACTTTCCGCTGCTTTCCTGTATAATCAAGTCAAGCGGAGAGGCAGGCCCTTCCCGCTCCCTTCCATACATATTTTTATTAAGGAGGAAGATCAGAATGAAGAAATTTCTTGCATTGCTGCTGTCTATGATCCTGGCCTTGAGTCTGGCCGCCTGCGGAGGCGATTCCGGCGGAGACAGCAAGCCCGCAGACGAGTCCACGCCCGCCGACACCCAGCAGCCCGCCGATTCCGGCAGCGAGCCCGCCGAGGGCAAAACCGTCAAGGTGGGCCTGATCTGCATCGGCGACGAAAACGACCAGGGCTACACCTACAACTTCATCCGGGGCAAGGAGGCCGCCACGGAGGCTCTGGCCGCCAAGGGCATCACCGTGGACTGGGTCACCAAATGGAACATCGGAGAGGACTCCGGCTGCGAGGACGCCAACATCGAGCTGGCGGACGAGGGCTGCGACCTCATCATCAACAACTCCTTCGGCTTCGAGCCCTTCATGCTGAAGGTGGCCCCCGATTATCCCGAAATCGAGTTCATCTCCTGCACCAACCAGGCCTCCTGGGGCGACAATCTGGAAAACACCCACAATGCCTTTGCCAACATCTACGAGGGCCGGTATCTGGCCGGCGTCGTGGCGGGCATGAAGCTCCAGCAGATGATTGACGAGGGAACCATCTCCGCCGATCAGGCCGTCATCGGGTACGTGGGCGCCTTCTCCTTCGCCGAGGTCGTCTCCGGCTTCACCGCTTACTTCCTGGGCGCCCGGAGCGTCTGCCCCAGCGTCACCATGAAGGTCCAGTTCGTGGGCTCCTGGTCCGACGCCACGGAAGAGGCCAACGCCGCTTCGGCACTTGCCGACATGGGCTGCGTCATGATCTCCCAGCACTCCGACAACACCACCCCGGCCACCACGGCCCAGTCCAAGGGCGTGTTCCACACGGGCTACAACAACGACATGATCTCCGTGGCCCCCGAGGCCTCCCTCATCGGCACCCGGATCAACTGGGCTCCCTATTTCGAGTACGCCATTGAATCCGTGGCCAACGGAGAGAGCTTCGACCAGGACTGGTGCCACGGAATGGACATGGACGCCGTGGTGATGACGGACCTGAACGAGGCCATCGCCGCCCCCGGCACCGCCGAGAAGCTGGCAGAGGTGGAGGCCAAGATCCGCTCCGGCGAGCTGCAGGTGTTTGACACCAGCACCTTCACCATCAAGGGTGCGAAGCTGGAGACCGCCTTCGCCCTGGATACCGACGGTGACTTCACCCCCGACTCCGAGGAGGCCGTGTTTGACGGCGCGTTCCACGAGTCTCACTTCCAGTCCGCTCCGTATTTTAACCTGCCTATCGATGGGATCGAGCGGCTGAACGAAGACTTTGGCTAATTATCAAACCAACAGAAGAACTCCATAGGGGGTCCCGCGCGGGACCCCCTGTTCTTTTCCCTTCCCTCCACATCCGGACTCCGCCCGGCGCAAGCGTTTTTCCCGCCGGGACCTCTTAGAAAGGATGAGCGTTTTTGGAAAACAACGTATGCGCCATAGAACTCAAAGGCATCACCAAGCGCTTCGGCGAGGTGGTGGCCAACGACGGCATCGACCTGAAGCTGAACCGGGGGGAAATTCTCTCCCTGCTGGGTGAGAACGGCAGCGGAAAAACCACGCTGATGAACATGCTCTCCGGCATCTACTTCCCCGACGAGGGCCAGATTTTTGTGAACGGCCGCCCCGTCTCCATCCGCTCCCCCAAGGATGCCTTCGCCCACGGCATCGGCATGATCCACCAGCACTACAAGCTGGTGGACGTGTTCACCGCCGCGGAGAACATCGTCCTGGGCCTGGAGGAGCCGGGCAGGCTGGACATCCGGGCCGCCGGGGAACGGGTCCGGGACATCTGCGAGCGATACGGCTTCGACATCGACCCCGGCCAGAAGATTTACGACATGTCCGTTTCCCAGAAGCAGACGGTGGAAATCGTCAAGGTCCTCTACCGGGGGGCCGACATCCTGATTCTGGACGAGCCCACCGCCGTCCTCACCCCCCAGGAGACCGACAAGCTCTTCGACGTCCTTCGGGCCATGAAGGCCGACGGGAAAGCCATTGTCATCATCACCCACAAGCTCCACGAGGTCATGGCCCTCTCCGACAAGGTGGCCGTCCTCCGGAAGGGCAAGTACATCGGCACCGTGAAAACCAGCGAAACGAACCCCCAGGCCCTTACGGACATGATGGTGGGCCACGCCGTGACGCTGAACATCGACCGGCCCCGGTACGAAACGCCGGTGGAGCGCCTGGAGGTCAAGGGCCTCACCGTCCTGGACGGGGAGGGAGTCAAGAAGCTGGACGATGTCACCTTCACCGCCCTGGGCGGCGAAATCCTGGGCGTGGCGGGCATCGCCGGGTCCGGACAGAAGGAGCTGCTGGAGGCCGTCTCCGGCCTCTGCCCGGTCAGCCGGGGAGAGATCCTCTACACTCCCGACGGAAAGCCCCCCGCCAATCTGGTGGGCAAAACCCCCATGCAGATTCGCAAGGCCGGGGTGGCCATGGCCTTCGTCCCCGAGGACCGGCTGGGCATGGGCCTTGTGGGGTCCATGGGCATGACGGGGAACATGATGCTCCGCTCCTGGAAGAAGGGCCCAGGTGTTTTCCTCAACCGCAGGGACCCCAATGAGCTGGCCCTGCGGGTCTGGAAGGAGCTGGAGGTAGTCACGCCCAGCACGGACTTCCCCGTTCGCCGGATGTCCGGCGGCAACGTGCAGAAGGTGCTGGTGGGCCGGGAGATTGCCGGCGCCCCCTCCGTGCTCATGACCGCCTACGCGGTCCGGGGGCTGGACATCAACACCTCCTACACCATATACAATCTGTTGACGGAGCAGAAGATGAAGGGCGTGGCCGTGATCTATGTAGGCGAGGACCTGGACGTGCTGCTGGAGCTGTGCGACCGGATTCTGGTCCTCTGCGGCGGCCATGTCAGCGGCGTGGTGGACGCCCGGTCCGCCACAAAGGAACAGATCGGCCTGCTGATGACCCGTCAGGGCGGAAAGGAGGCGGCGGAATGAACCACGAGAAGAAGATTCCCCTCATCCGTCTGGCAAAGCGGGACGGCATGGAGAGCTGGAAGGTCTGGTGCATCCGGGCCGCCTCCATCCTCTTCGCCCTGCTGCTGGGGGCCCTGGTGATGGCCCTGGCGGGGGCCAACCCCGTCACGGCCTACGGCACCATGATTTCCGGCGCATTGGGAAAGAAGAGCGCCATCCGCCAGACAGTGAAAATCGCCGTCCCCCTGCTTGGCTGTGCCCTGGCCATCGCCCCCTGCTTCAAGATGCGCTTCTGGAACATCGGCGCAGAGGGTCAGATCACCGCCGGGGCCGTCGCCGCCAGCTACTTCGCCCTCTTCTGGGCGGATCGCCTGCCCTCTCCCGTCCTGCTGGCGGTCATGGGCATTGCGGGAGCTGCGGCCGGGGGCCTCTGGGCCCTGATTCCCGCCTTTTTCAAGGCCAAATGGAACACCAACGAGACCCTGTTCACCTTGATGATGAATTACATCATCATCGGCGTGGTCCGCTGGCTTCAGGGGGGACCCTGGGAGGGCCGGAAGGGCTCCCAAATCATCCCGCAGTTTGACGAGGCCGCCTGCCTCCCCCGGGTGCTGGGGGTCCACTGCGGCTGGATCATCGTGCTGGTTCTGGTAATCTTCATGCATGTCTACATGAACCACACAAAACACGGATATGAAATTGCCGTCATAGGCGACAGCATCAACACGGCCCGGTACGCGGGCATGAACGTGGGCCGGGTCATGATGCGGACCATGTTCCTCTCCGGGGCCATCAGCGGGATCGTCGGGTTCATCGTGGCCTCCGGGGCCAACAACACTCTGTACGACGGCGTGGCCGGGGGCGTAGGCTTCACCTCCATCACCGTGGCCTGGCTCAGCCAGCTGAACGCCTTTGCCATGGTGGGCATCTCCGGCCTGCTGGCGGTGCTGAGCAAGGGGGCGGAGACCCTCCAGACCCGCATGGCGGTGCCCACTTCCATTTCCGACATCATCACCGGCATCCTGCTGTTCTGCATGCTGGGGTGTGAATTTTTCATCAACTACAGGCTGATTTTCCGCGGCGCGGGGAGGAAGGAGGCACAGCATGGGTAATTTTCTGAGCTTGTTTCTGGCTCTCATCATTGCCGCCATCACCTACGGCACGCCGCTGCTCTTCGGAACTCTGGGGGAGATTCTGACGGAGAAATCCGGCAATTTGAACCTGGGCGTGGAGGGCATCATGTTCATGGGCGGAGCCCTGGGCCTGGGAGGCGTGTTCTACTACGAGAAGGCGGCGGGAGCCGGGGCGAATGGAATAATCGCCGTGGGCGTGGGGATTCTCTGCGCCTTCCTGGCGGGGGCCCTGGCCTCCCTGATCTTCAGCTTCCTCACCATCACCCTCCGGGCCAACCAGAATGTCACCGGTCTGGCCCTGTCCATCTTCGGCACCGGCGTGGGCCAGTTCCTGGGCGAGTACATGCGGGTCCGGGAGAACGGCTATATCTCCATCGGCAACCATCTGAAAGGCTTTTTCCAGAACTCTCCCTTCCCGGCGCTCTGGCAAAAAATCCCTGTGGCGGGCGGCATCCTCTTCGGCAACAGCGTGTTCTTCTACCTGGGGCTGATCCTGGCCGCCGGTATGTTCTTCTTCCTGAACCGCACCCGGGCGGGGCTGTACCTCCGCTCCGTGGGGGAATCCCCCGCCACGGCGGACGCGGCGGGCATCGCCGTGGAGCGGTACAAGTATCTGGCCACGGTGATCGGCGGCGGAATCTCCGCCGTAGGCGGCATGGTGTATATCATGACCATCGCCGGATGCGTGTGGAACCACGAGGGCCTCAGCGGCGTAGGTTGGCTGGCGGTGGCCCTGGTGATCTTCTGCATGTGGCGGCCCCTGTCCGCCATCTGGGGCTCGGTGCTCTTCGGGGCGCTGATGATCCTGTATCTGCGTCTGGCCCTGCCCCTGGTTCCCACCCAGCTTTATAAAATCCTGCCCTATGTGGTGACGGTGATTGTGCTGATCGTCTCCAGCATGCGAAACAACAAGGAGAAGCAGCCCCCCGCCAGCCTGGGACTGGCCTACTTCCGGGAGGACCGGTGAGGACGGCGCTGCCTGAATGGTCTTTCGGCGGCAGGAAGGGTTCAAGATGATGATGCACAGCCGGAGGGATGACTGTACTTTAAGCCCAAAGAGACAGATCTTTACAACGTACGAAAGCCCTGGAAATTCGTTGAATTTCCAGGGCTTTCCCGTACTTTTTAGGCAGTTGAATTACACCCCACCAGCTGAACCCAAGTCGTGGCCCATACGGAAAGTCAAAGCGCGCCGCAGAAATTTCCACCTCACGTTTAGGCCCTGTTTGAAAAATGGCGGAATGGGGGATTGGTGCAGATTTTTTTGCCAGGCAAGGCGATTGGACGCGGGAATCCTGACGGATTTCAAGTCCAATCAACGCAGTCCTGGCGGAAAAAGATGCTCCAAAACGGCGTTTTGCCATTTTTCAAACATGGCCTAAAACCCTACGAAGTCTCCTGCATAAACTCAATGAACCGTTTTGTGGCAAGCGTGGGAATCGGCAGACACACCATTCCAATTTCCACCGACTGCGGCGGATTCAGCGGCAGAATGCGAATCCCCTTTTCCTTCGTCAGGATCTGGGTTTCGTTCAGCAGCGCCACCCCCAGGCCCGCGCTGACCATGCTATGGGCGGCAAACCGGTCCGACGTTGTGAATCTGGTGTTGGGATAAATGCCGTAGCGCGACAGCAGCATCGCCGCGTCGGTCTCCTGTCCTGGGTAAATGTTGATGTAGTTCTCCGTCGCAAAGGCCTCTATGGGAAAGGCCTCCTCCCGGGCCAGCGGGTGCGTGGAGGAAACCAGGGCCATCATGCAGTCCTTTTGCAGGGAATACCACAAAAAATCCTTTTTGTCCCGCTTGCTGACTATGCACACATCCATGCGCCTTTCCAAAACAGCCTGATACAGCTCCGGATTGAATCCCCACAAAATGTTGACCTTGATATTCGGATAGCACTGTACAAACTTCACCACGCGCTTGGTCAGAATGGGATAGCTGGAGCTGTACGCCGTGCCGATGGTCAGGTCTCCCGTCTCCAGGCCGTTGATCTGCGCAATCTGCTGCTGCAGCAACTCCATGGAGTGACTCAGATTGCGAATATTCGGCAGAAGCGCCGCACATTCTTTGGTGGGAGAAATCCCCCGGTGGTTTCGCACCAGCAGCGGAAACCCGATTTCCGCCTCCAGATTCGCAATAATCCGGCTGATCCCGGAAGTGGTATAATTCGTTTGATTTGCAGCGGCAGACAGGCTTCCAACGTCAATTGCCTTCAATAAAATGTCCCAGCTCTCCGCGCTCATGGCCGCGCCTCCTCGTTTTATATTGACACTTTCGCAAAGCGTGCTTTAAATAATCGCACTTTACGAAAAGAATACCTTGTGTTTTAATATTCGTCAAGAGGCATGTCTTTTTTTTAACAAAATTCCCCTGGCTTTTCCGGCACGCATGCAGGCCGTTTCTGTATGCCGGCACAGAGGCGGCGCAAGTACGCATCCCCGTCCCCGCTCATCACAACCTTTTGGAGGAGGAAACTTGACATGAGTAGTATGGTAATCTGTCTAATTATCTTTGTGGTGATGATCGTGCTGTTTTTCAACAGGAAAATTCCCATGGCCTTTACCAGCATGGGAGTGATCGTCGCCCTGTTTGTAACCGGCTGCGTTGACGCCCCCGCCGTGTTTGCCGGATTCGGCAACAACAACGTCTTGACCATGGCGGGAATGTTCATTGTGGCAGCGGGCCTGTCCCGTACCCAGATGGTCGGCAATATCACCAAATTGCTGTACAAGGTCACGGACGGATCGTTCACAAAGGTTCTGGCTTCCTATATCCTGGTGATCTTCCTGCTGGGGCAGTTCGTGCCCAGCCTGCCCGCCATGTTCGCCATGGTGTATCCCCTGGTCATCAATATGTGCGAGCGGCTGAAGGTCAGTCCCGCCAAGATGATGTATCCCATTGCCGTCACCGTCGTCTCCACCTCCTTCGTGGTGGAGCCCATCGGCCCCTACGCCGCATGGTATGTGACCCAGAACGGGTATCTGGAGTCCTACGGCTGGACCGGCGGAATGCTGAACATGTGGAGCGAGACCTTCGTCTTTCTGCCGACTGCAATTGTCACGCTGCTGCTGGCCATCTTTGTTCTGCCCAAAATGATGCCGGATGAGCCGGAGGTCCCCACCATCGCCATTTCGGGCCCCGGCATCGCCAATCAGGAGGCACTGTCTCCCGTGCGGGAAATCCTGGGCTACGGTGTATTTGTTCTGGTTGTAATCGGCCTGATGCTGGGCCTGCCCTCCTGGGCGGTTACAATGGCCGGCGCCACCGTGGTGGTGCTCTCCGGGGTTCTGAGCGAGCAGGAGGCCCTGATCAAGATGAATATGAGCATGGTCCTGCTGTACGCAGGCGTGACCATCATGGGTGAGGGTCTGGGGCAGACCGGCGCCGCGCAGCTGCTGGGCGACGCCGCCGCCGGCATACTCTCTGGCGTGACAAACGGGTATATCATCGGTGCCGTGTTCTACATTGTGTCCTTCCTGATGACCTCGTTCCTCTACAACAAGGCCACCACCACGGTTCTGATTCCCATTCTGATCATCACGTGCAGCTCCATCGGCTGCGATCCCAGAGGCCCCGTCATCCTCTGCTCTCTGGCGTCCATGTCCTCCCTGATCACCCCGATGCCAAATCCCGTTGTTCCCATGGCCATGCAGGCCGGCGGATATACCCAGAAGACCATCCTGAAGGTTGGCCTGGTGCCTGCGGTGGTCCGCGGCATCGTCGGCGTCCTGATCGCCATGACGATTTTCCCCGCGTTTTCCTGAATCCGGCGCGCCCTCGCATCCCTGAATATTTGAAGGAGGATTTTTGACATGAAACGATTTGAAGATAAAGTTGTAGCCATCACCGGCGGCGGTTCCGGCATGGGCAAGCTCTCCTGCGAGCTCTTTGCCGCCGAGGGAGCCAGCGTCTGCGTTGTGGACATCAACCCGGAAACCGCGGCCGCCACCGCAGACGGCATCCTTTCCGCCGGCGGCCGTGCAAGGGCCTGGACCGTGGACATCACCAACGAACAGGCGATGGAGCGCTTTTTCCAGGAGGTCGTGGACGCCTTCGGCCGTATCGACGTCTTCTTCACCGTGGCGGGAATCAGTCCGGTGGGCACCGCCACCACCACAACTTATGAGGACTACCGCAAAGTGGTTGCGCTGGACATGGACAGTGTGTTCCTGGGCTGCAAATATGCCATTCCCCACATGGAGAAAAACGGGGGCGGCGTCATTCTGAATCTGGTGGGCACTTATGGAATCCGGCCCACTCCCAACAAGCTGGGCTACGCGGCCGCAAAGGCCGGTGCCCTGGCCATCACCCGCTCCGTGGCAATTGATTTTGCCCGCAGCAACATCCGCTGCAACGCCATTTGCCCGGGATTTGTCAACACGCCCCTGAATACAGGCTTTGAGGGGGAGGCCCGTCAGCGCTTCCTGGATACTTATCAGCCCGCACCCTTTGAAATCCAGGCCAGGGACATCGCCGAAACCGCCCTGTTCCTGGCCAGCGACGAGGCCCGCGCCATTACCGGGCAGGCAATCGTCGTGGACGGCGGCACGGAGGCCTCCTTGTATCTCAACTACAAGCGTCCCGGCAAGTAAGAACCTGCATTCATAACCGGGGAATGCCGGATGGACGGGCGGAGCTCTTCGCCCTGCCGCACGACCGCTGCCGGAGCAGGAAAGGCCGCCTGGGCCTTCCCTCCGGCAGCAATGAAAAGGAAGGACCATTTATGAACGATATGATTCTATCTCCCAAGTATTTGTGGGACGGCGTATCCGGGCAGGTGTCTGAGCATCAGGCGATTCTGGTGCAAAACGGCGTGGTCCGGAAGATCGGCGCCAAGGAGACCCTGCAGGCCCTGTGCCCTGAGGCCGAAATCCGTGAGAACGAAAATTGGCTGGCGATGCCCGCTTTTGTGGACGCGCACGATCACGGAAGAGGCATTACCCCCAGTTCCATGAGCGTTCCCGACCGCGCCCTGGAGATCTGGCTCCAGGATTTGAACAAGCTGGCGGCAATCCCCCACTACGACGCATGCTATTACGACGGTATCCTTCTGGCCTCCAGCGGCGTGGGAACCGTGCTGCACAGCCACAATCCCAACGATTTCTTCCACATGAAGGAGGAGCTGGTCCAAGCCGCGCGGGGCTACAGGGACGCAGGGCTGCGCTCCATCCTCTGCCCGCTGTTCATCGACCAGAACAAGCGCATCTACTACAACCGGGATGAATTTATCGCCGGACTGCCGGAGCCTCTGCGCAGCACATTCGCCGCGGGCATCCGGGATCAGCTGATGACCATGGACGACTATCTGACGCTGATGGAGGAAACTCGGGAGGCCCTGCGGGACGAAATCGACGCCGGCTGGGTAGAGCTCCAGCTTCACCCCAACGGCGGTCAATGGTGCAGCGACAAAGCCCTCCTGCGCATGAAGGAATACGCAATGGAGCATCATATGCACATCCATCTGCACCTGCTGGAAACGCAGTATCAGGCCGAGTATGCCAGAAGAACCTGGGGCAAGAGCTTCATCAAGCATTACAGCGACATCGGTTTCCTGGGCCCCTGGGTCTCCTTTGGCCACGCCGTCTGGCTGGATGAGGAGGACCTTCGTCTGATTGCCGAGTCCGGTGCCATTCTGGTGAATCTCGCATCCTCCAACCTGCGTCTGCGCAGCGGAGCCTTCCAGATGCACCGCGCGGCGGAGTTGAATCTGACCTGCGGCATCGGCCTGGACGGCTGTACTCTGGATGACGACCAGGATTATCTCCGGGAGATTCGGGTTGCATGGCTCAACAACCGCCGCAGCGGCGTGGACGCCGTGGTGGATTACCGTTACCCCCTGAAAATGGCCACCTCCATGGGTGCGCAGATTGCTGCCGGCAGGCTTTCCGAGGGCGTCATCGCGGAGGGGCGCAATGCCGACTTCGTGTGCCTGAATATGGAAACGGTCTGCCGCCCCTATGCGGACCCCGGCAGCGATCCCCTGGCCATGGTGGTGCAGCGCGCCACCCGGAGCTCCGTGGAAATGACGTTCGTCAACGGCGTGCAGACCTGGGGCGTGGAGGAGTCCTTCCGCCGGAAGGCCGCAGATGCCGGAACGCGCATCGCTCAGGTCCTCCGGGAGCTGCGGGCGGCGGACCCGGGGAAGCGAGACAACGCCCTGCTGCTTGCGCATGTTCATGATTTTTATGCCGGATGAGCTCCGGTTGACATGTCAGAGAGAAGGTGTTGCCTGAATGGACAAACTCAAACTTCGGAAGTCCGTATTTTTCCCCGCGTTCTCTGCGGTGCTGGTATCCGGAATCGTCGGCCTTGTAAACAACAAGCTGCTGATCTCATGGTTCAAGGCCGCATTCAACTGGGCATACGCGCATATGAGCTGGCTCTATCAGCTGATCGTCGTGGTCCTGTTCCTTCTCTGCTGCGTGCTCATGGTCTCCAAGGTCGGTAGAATCCGCATCGGAGGAGAAAATGCAAAGCCCAAGCATGGCTTCTGGACCTGGTTTGCCATGTCCCTGACTGGCGGTATCGGAGCAAGCATCGTCTCCTCCAGCATTGCTCAGCCCGTGGTGTTTCTGGAAAGCATTTGGGGGGAGCTGGACGGATATCAGATCGTCCCCGGCTCAGTGGAGGCCGTCCTGTTCGCCATGGGGCGCTCCCTGCATGAGTGGACATTTTTCCCCTATGCATTTTTCGGCGTTTTTGCCGTCAGCATCGCCTATACCTGCTTCAATAAAGGAAAGGCCCTGTCGCTCTCCAGCACGCTGGAGCCGCTGATCGGCAGGCTGTCCTCCAAGCCCGGGCTCTCCTCCGTCATTGACGTGATTGCCGTGCTGGCGCTGGCGCTGGCCATCGTCGGAACGCTGGGCACCTTTATCGGACTGGCTACGACCTGCTTCCGAACGGTATACGGCATTGCGCCGACTCCCGCACTGATGTTTTTCATCATGCTGCTGACCACGGCACTGTACCTGGGCTCTTCCCTGAGCGGTGTGGAGCGGGGCATCCGGTTTTTCAGCCGGCTGAATTTCTGGTTTTACATGCTCCTGCTGTCCATCATCCTGCTTCTGAGCGGTTCCTTCGTCTTTTCCCTGAATACGACCACCTCCTCCATTGGCTATTGGCTCCAGCATCTTCCCACATGGGCCTTCGATACCGGCATGGAGGGAGGCCCCGCCCTTATCCAGGAGTGGACCGTGTACAACTGGGCCTTTTGGATGGCGTTTGCCCCCGTAACCGGTGTGTTCCTTGCTCAGCTCTCTTACGGGCACACGATTCGGGAATCCCTGTTTATCAACTGGCTCATGCCCAGCTTCTTCGCCATGCTGTGGTTCGGCATCTTTGGAGGCTGCGCCTTGAACTGGCAGCTTCACGGCATTGCGGATCTGGCCGCCGTCATCCGCCAGGGCGGCACCTATACGGGAATCTGGGCCCTCTTGCAAAATCTTCCGTTCAGCGGCGTCCTGATTCCGGTGACGCTGTTCATCATGCTGATTTCCTTCACCACCAGCGCCGACAACAGCATCACGGTGATCTCCGCGCTGTGCATCCGGGACAGGCGGATTGGGGATGAAGCTCCCTGGGCCGTCAAACTTACCTGGGGGCTTGTCATCGGCCTCCTGTCCTTCCTGCTGATGGCCTACGCCTCCGGCAGCAAGGGAAACGACGGCGTACGCTACATGGTAGTCACCATCGGGAGCATTCTCTCCTCTTACATTGTGCTCCATATCGTCGCTACCGTGAAAATGTTCTTTTTCGACCGGCGGCACGCCCCGGAGCCCGCGCCGAAATCCGGAGACTCCGCCGGGGAAGTCTGATCCGCCGCAGGAAGCGCTCCCTGCGAAAGCCGCGGAGCCCCTGGCATTGGACAAGCCCGCCGGGAAAGCGGCGCCTCAAGGCAAAGCAAGGCCACGGAAACTCCTTGCGTTTCCGTGGCCTTGCCACTGTTTTTCCCGCCCCTTCGGGCAGCGTGCTTTTGCGGCGGGCCGCATCCCTCCTTTCTATATTAAATAGGTATGTCACCAGACCGCGCCGCCGGAGATTCCATCTCATCACCGGGCCGCTCTCCGGAGCGCCGCCCCGCGGCCGTGCTTTCCGGCGGGTTCAGGCTGGGCGGTCCGGGCCGCCCGGCGAAAGATGTTTGCAAAATCCCCGTCCGTAAGGTATAATCCCAGAGACATCCAAAACTGGAGGCGAGACTCCCATGGCAAACATCCTGGTTGTGGAGGACGATTTGACCCTGAGCGCGGGACTTTGCTTTTCCCTGGACGGGGCCGGGTTCCTCACTGCGGCGGCCTACACCTGCCGGAAGGCCCGGCAGCTTTTGAAAACCGATCGCTTTGATCTGGTGATCCTGGACATCAACCTCCCGGACGGAAGCGGCCTGGACCTCTGCCGGGAGCTCAAGGCGTCCGCGCCGGAGCTGCCGGTCATCTTCCTGACCGCCAACGACCTGGAGCAGGACCAGCTCAACGGCTTTGACCTGGGCGCGGACGATTATATCACCAAGCCCTTCAGCATCCAAATTCTCCGGCGCCGCGTGGAGGCGGTCCTGCGCCGGGGAACCCCCCGGACCGACGGCAGCTCCTTTGACGACGGGTTCCTGCGCCTGGATTTTCAGGCTTTGACCGCCGTTCGGGGCGGCCAACGGGTAGCCATCACCCCCAACGAATACAAGCTCCTGCGGCTCCTCACCGCCAGCGCCGGAACGGTCGTCACCCGGCGGCTCCTGCTGGAAAAGCTGTGGGACCTGGACGGCAACTTCATCGACGACCACACCCTTACCGTGACCATGAACCGCCTGCGCGCCAAAATTGAGGACGCCGGGCATACCTACATTCAAACGGTCCGGGGCATGGGCTACGTCTGGACAGGAGAGGCGGTATGAGGCGGGACCATGCGGCCTGTCCGCCCCGCCTTCTGACCCTGGCGGCGCTGGCGCTGCTTCTGCTGAGCCTGCCGGAGCTTCCGGCGGCGGCCCTGCGGGGGGCGGCGGCAGCCCTGGGGGCGGCGGTCCTGGTTCTGACGCACCTCTGGAAGCGCTGCCAGGAGCGGCGGGAGGCCGGGTTTGCCAACAGCATCTGCGAAACCCTGGACGCCCTGGAAAAGGACCGGGAGCCGGAGAACTACCGCCCCTACGAGGACTCCCAGCTCTCCAAGGTGCAGGGAAGGCTCCTGCAATACCACAGCCGGACCCAGGCGGGACAGCGGCAGAGCGAGGCGGACAAGCAGACCATCCAGGAGCTGGTCAGCGACATCTCCCATCAGGTGAAAACGCCTTTGTCCAACATCCGGATGTTCACGGACATCCTCTGCGGACAGGAGCTGCCGGAGGAGAAGCGGGCGGAGTTTCTCTCCACCCTCTCCGCCCAGGTCCGCAAGCTGGACTTCCTCATGCAGTCCCTCATTAAAATGTCCCGGCTGGAAACCGGGACGTTCGCCCTGCGCCTGGAGGACGCCGCCTTATATGACACCATCGCCCAGGCGGTGAGCGGCGTCCTGCCTGCGGCAAACCGCAAGCACATTCAAATCGACGTGGACTGCGACAGCCGGGAGACCGTCCGGCACGACCCCAAATGGACGGCGGAGGCCCTGGGGAACCTGCTGGACAACGCGGTGAAGTACACGCCGGAGGGCGGGAGCGTCTGCGTCCGGGTCCGCCCCTGGCAGTTTTACACCCGGATTGACGTCACAGACACCGGGCCCGGCATCCCCGCGGAGCTCTGCAACGACGTATTCAAGCGCTTTTACCGGGCGCAGCCCGGAACGGAGGGCGTGGGGCTGGGGCTGTACCTGGCCCGGGGCATCATCACCCGGCAGAGGGGCTACATCACCCTGAAATCCGAGGTGGGACAGGGCTCCGCCTTTTCCGTATTTCTGCTGCGGTGAGGAGGGAGCTTTTATGGACATGGTAACGCTTTGCAGTCTGAAAAAGTACTTCGACGAGGGTCCCCGGCAGGTGCAGGCCGTGGACGGAATCGACCTCTCCATTGAAAAAGGGAAGTTCACGGCCGTCACCGGGGCCTCCGGCAGCGGAAAGACCACCCTCTTCAACCTGATCGGCGGCCTCTGCCGGCCCACGGAGGGAACCGTGACCGTGGAGGGCATGGACCTGGGCACCCTCCGGGAGGAGGAGCTGACCATCTTCCGCCGCCGGAAAGTGGGCTTTGTCTTTCAGGACTGCCGCCTTGTGCCGGAGCTGACCGTCCGGGAAAACATCCTGCTCCCCCTGGCCCTGGACCGCTCCCGGCCGGACACGGCCTTTTTC
Source organism: uncultured Oscillibacter sp. (assembly GCA_910583695.1). GTDB lineage: Bacteria > Bacillota > Clostridia > Oscillospirales > Oscillospiraceae > Oscillibacter. The sequence continues at coordinate 8,923 of CAJTZL010000020.1, read as the reverse complement.
GAGGAAGTCACCGGACTCCTGGGCCTGTCGAAAACGCTGGACGACTTCCCCCATACGCTCTCCGGCGGCGGACAGCAGTGCGCCGCCATCGCCCGGGCCCTGATTACCAGACCCGCGGTGCTCCTGGCCGACGAGCCCACGGGACGCTTCGACGCCAGGACCGCCCAGAACGTGGCGGGGCTTTTGAGCATGACCGCGGACGCCTTTCACCAGACCCTGATTCTGATCACCCACAACCCGGAGCTTGCCCAGCTCGCCGATCGCGTGGTGCGCCTCCGGAACGGCCGCATTGTAAAATAAGTCCACCGCCGCCGTCCCGGTCCTCCCGGGGTGGCGGCGGTTTCCGCCTCTTCAAAGGTACAAAACTGTAACGCTCCTGTACCGCAGTTGTAACATTCGCCTGCTATGCTGTACACAGCAAGAGATTCAGGAGGAACACCCCATGGAAGACATGCTGAACATCCTGACCCGGCGGAGCTTTGCCGCCAGCCGGGCGCGAAACCGGATGGCGGTGCTGGCCATCGCCCTGACGGCGGCGCTCTTCACCGCCGTCGCCGCCATCGCCGTTGGAACGATGGAATCCTTTACCCTGACCCTGCAAATGCAGAAGCTGAGCCGGTCCGACGGCGACATCCGCTACATGACGGCGGAGCAGTTCGAGGCTCTGGAGCAGGCGGACTTCATCCGGACGGCGGGCCTGCGGATGCCGGTGGCCTACCTCCGCAACGCCGTCCGGCACAACATCGAGTTCAACGTCCAGGACGAAATCCAGGCGGAGCTGACCTTCTGCGCCCCCACCCACGGCAGGCCGCCCGCCGCGGCCAACGAGGTGGCTGCCTCCGACCTCGCCCTGCGGGATCTGGGTGCGGAGCCGGAAATTGGGGCGGAAATCACCATCGTGTTCACCGCCCACGGCCGGGAATACGCCCTCCCCATGGTGGTCTCCGGCTGGTACGAGGCCCTGGGCGGACAGCTGAGCGTCATGTGGGCCGGAACCGCCTTCCGGGAGGCCCATCCGGAAATCTTCCGGTATACCTACCACGAGGACGGCGACATGGCCGGGACCTATTTCTCCGATTTCACCGCCAACAGCGCCCTGGGACTGGAGGGAAAGCTCCGGGAGCTGGTCTATGACCTGGGCGGAGAGCCGGACGACAGCAAGGCCCCCAACTATCTCCTGGCCTCCGTAAACCGAGCCACCAATGTCCGGCCCAGCGCTTTCCAGATCGCGGCGGCGGCGGCCTTTGCCGCCCTGTTCATGCTCTGCGGCTACCTGCTGATCTACAACGTGTTTGACATCGCCGTTATGCAGGACATCCGGCGCTTCGGCCTCTACCGGACCATCGGCATGAGCCGGAGGCAGGTGCGGACCCTGATGAACCGGCAGGCCCTCTGGCTCAGCGGCATCGGAATCCCCCTGGGGATGCTGGGAGGCTTTTTCATCGGGCGGGCCGCCCTGCCCCTGATCATGAACATGGTTGCCACCGAGTACCGGAACCTTGCCGCCGAGGTTTCCCCCTCTCCGGCCATTTTCGTGACGGCGGCGGCGCTGACGGCGCTGACGGTCTTTTGCAGCACCCGCAAGCCCATCCGGGTCGCCGCCAACACCCCGCCCATTGAGGCCTTCCGCTATGTGGAGCGCTTCAGCGGGCGGAGGACCTCCCGCCGGAGCGCCCCGGGGGCCAGCCTCCCCCGGCTGGCCTGGTTCAACCTGGGGCGGAACCGGCGGCGGACCGCGTTCATCATGCTGTCTCTGACGCTGTGCGTGGTGCTTTTGAACTGCGCAGGCACGGCGGCGGACAGCGTGGACGTGGAGAAGGAAACGGCCTTCATGATCCGCACGGACTTCGCCGTGGTGAACACGGCCAGCGCCAGCAACGTCCGGGGCTTCGTTTGGCGCGACGACGCCCTGCGGGCGGAGACCATCGCAGACATCGCCGCCCGTCCTGGCGTCACCGGCGGCTCCGCGATCTACAAAAACACGGCGGAGGACACCGACGTTACCTACGACTTCGGCCATCCCCTGACGGGGGAGACCTATGTGCAGGAGGAAAGCGGCCTCACCTTCGGCTCCGACGGGCTCAGGGGCTTCGGCCTGGGGGACGACGGGCGCATGCTCTGCAACGTCTACGGCATGGAGGAAACCGCTCTGGCCCGGATGGACCTGCGGGAGGGGGAGACGGACGCCCGGGCCCTCTATGAGAAACTGTCCGCCGGGGAGGGCGTGCTGGTGGGCGTGCACGTAAACCGCCGGGACATGTCTCTCGTCCCGGAGCTGGATTTGGCGGAGGTCGGCCGGAACATCACGGTCTACAAAAACGGCTCGCCGGTGATGGAGCTGCCGGTGCTGGCAAAAGCCGCCCTCACCTCGGACGACGCGGAAATCGGCTATATCAGCAGCGGCCCCTTCAAGACCGGCGGGGACGGCCTGTACCTCTACCTCCCCGCCGGCATTTATGAGGAGCTGTACGACGTCCCGACGGTCTACAAGTACTCCTTCGATGTCGAGGAGGGATACGAGGCGGAGATGACGGCGTTTCTGGAGGACTACATGGAAAAGACGGACCCGGATATGAACTATCTCTCCGCCCGGGAGGCCCGGGAGAGCTCCCAGGCAACCCAGCGGATGATCCGCTTTGTAGGCGGTTTCGTGGGGCTGATCTTCGGCTTTGCCGGGGTGCTGAATCTGATCAACACCATCGTCACCTCGATATTGACCCGCCGCCGCGAGTTCGCCGCCATGGAGAGCGTGGGCATGACCCGGCGGCAGCTGACCGGCATGATGGTGTGGGAGGGCGTCTCTTACGCGGCGGGGGCCTGCCTGCTGGGGCTCAGTCTGGCGGCGGCGCTGAATCTGACGCTGGTGAAGCGCATGGTGGATTCCATGTGGCAGTTCACCTTCCACTTTACCCTGGTTCCCGCCCTGGCGGCCTGCGGAGTACTGCTGGCGGTGTCCGCCGCCGCCCCGGCGCTGGCCCTGCGCTGTTTCCACAAGGGCAGCATTGTGGAGCAGCTCCGCGCGGCGGAGTGACGAAGAAAGGAGACCCATTATGGAGAGCATTTTAAAGGCCTCCGGCCTTAAAAAGTATTACGGCAGCGGCGACGCCCAAGTTCGGGCCCTGGACGGTGTGGACCTGGAAATCCGGCAGGGGACATTCACTGCCGTCATCGGCACCTCCGGCAGCGGAAAATCCACCCTGCTGAACATGCTGGGCGGGCTGGACGTTCCCACGGAGGGGAGCGTCCGGATCGGCGGCACGGAGCTTGCCGGCCTGGACCGGGAGCAGGCCGCCGTTTTCCGCCGGAAGCGGATCGGCTTTGTCTTTCAGAACTACAATCTGATTCCGGTGCTGACGGTGTGGGAAAACATCGTGTTCCCCCTCTCCCTGGACCGGCAGAAGCCGGACCGGGCGTTCATCATGAAGGTGGTGAACCTCCTGGGGCTGGAGGAAAAGCTGGACAGCCTGCCCGGCCAGCTCTCCGGCGGACAGCAGCAGCGGGCGGCCATTGCCCGGGCCCTGGCCTCCAAGCCCGCCATCCTTCTGGCGGACGAACCCACGGGAAACCTGGATTCCAAGACCAGCGACGATGTGATGGGGCTGCTGCAGATGAGCAGCCGGGAATTTCACCAGACCATTGTGATGATTACCCACAACCCGGAGATTGCCCAGCGGGCGGACCGGATTGTGCGGATTGAGGACGGGCGGATCGTATCGTGACCGGGGGCCCGCCTTCCCCCCGGAACCCGGCCCTCCCCGGCGGCCATGACAAAACGCCCGGAATCTGATTGCAGATTCCGGGCCTTTTTGCGGAGGGCCCCCTCTTCCGCGCCTCCGGCACTACAGCACCTTCCGCACGGTTCCGGGGCTGCGGGCGGCAAAAATCTGGTCGAAGTTGGCGGCGACGCTGTCGCCGGCCATGGAGCTGTCCCGGAAGACGGCGTAAAAGGGCCGCCGCCCGGCAATCTCCGTGACGGTCTCCGCGGTCACGCCCTGGTCAAAGCAGGCCAGCAGATATCCCCCTGCCACGGAAAACACCCTCTTCCCGGCAATCTCCTCCTCCTCAACGGAGCTGGACAGCAGGATGCCCAGCTCCAGCATGACCTGAAACAGCAGGTCCTCCGGGGTGCGGTCCGGCTTGATATTCTCCGCCAGCAGGCTCAGCTGGGACTGCTCATAGTCGGCGGGGCGGTAGTAGACATCCTCCATGTTGGTGGAATCCACCCGGAAGACCCGGAAGCCGTAGTCGATGTCCGCCCCAGTCTCCTCCCGGATTTTGTCTCCCGCCCGGCGAATGCGCTCCTCTCCAATGTCGCAGATGGTCTCATACCCCGCCTTGCGGGCCTCGGACTTCTCTCCGCAGATCTCCGGAATCTGCACCATGATGAACCTGCGGCCTCCGCCGCTCTCGGCGTTGAGCTGCAGGACGGCGTGGGCGGTGGTTGCGGAGCCGGAGAAGAAGTCCATCACGAGATCCCCCGGCTTTGTGAAGGATGCAATGTGCTCCTGGCAGACGGAAACCACCTTCGGCGTGTCAAAGGGGATGCCCAGGCGGGCGAGCAGGTCCGCGTCGCTGCCTCCGTAGTACAGGAGGGAGGGAATGTTTTCGTACATGTTTTCCTTCAAAAGGTATTTGCTGTTGGGGATGGTTTTCTCGTCCCGGCCAAACAGGATGCGGCCCTCCCGCAGCATTTTCCGCATGGTCGACGGCGGATTCCTCCACCCTCTCTCCGGAACCGGGCAGGGCTTTCGGGTGACGGGATGGATCAGGGGGGTGAAATAGTTGTCCGGGGCCCGCATTTTATTGGGCCACGCCATGGATACGGGACGGTACACGTCCCCGTTCTGGTCAATGCGGTTATAGGCCCGTTCGCCGCCGCTGAAATCCGGTCTGGTCCGCATCCACTCCGCGAAGTCCGCGTTGGCGTCGTCCAGCGTGTAGTCCTCCGATACCATGGAAAAGAGCTGGGCCCCTTTTTTCAAAATCGCCGCCGCGTTCTTCTTGGGACGCCGGATTCTGCTCCCCTCCAGCAGGGCCGCCTTGTTCCGGGCGTATACCGCGATATACTCGTGCTGGCAGGAAATCCCCCTTGCGTCCCCCTTGGGATTGCGCTTGTCCCAAACGATAACGCCCAGGTCATTGGATTTTCCAAACACCTCGCCGCACAGCTTCAGCAGGTTTTCAAATTCGTTCTCATCAATGTTAATCAGGATGACCCCGTCCTCCGACAAAAAGTCCTTTGCCAGCCGCAGGCGGGGATACAGCATGTTCAGCCAGTCCGTATGGAAGCGCCCGTTGCTCTCCGCGTTCTGCACTAGGCGGCTGCCCTCCTGGTCCAGCTGTCCGCTGACCGCCAGATACTCCCGGGTTTCCTGGGAAAAGTCGTCCTCATAGACAAGGTCCGACCCGGTGTTGTAGGGCGGGTCGATGTAGATCAGCTTCACCGCACCCTGGTAGGTCTGCCGGAGCAGCTTCAGCGCGTCCAGGTTGTCCCCCTCAATGTAGAGATTCTCCGAGTCCGTGCCCCCTCGGGCGCCGTCCCGGCCCACGGAGCGGCTCCGGTCCAGGCGCAGGGTCTTGGCAATAGGCGCATTGGCCAGCGCCGCCGCCTTCCCCTTGTCGGGCCAGGTGAAGCGGTAACGCTCCCGGGGCCCCTCCACCACGGCGGCGGAAATCTCCCGGCGGAGAACGTCGGCGTCAATGGCCCGAAGGGGTTCGCCGTTCTCGTTCACCGTCTCCGTCACGGCATGGGGGAACAGCGCCGCCAGCTTGCGGAAATTTTCCTCCGCCAGATCCGGCGTGTGCATTTTCAGGTTGTCCATCATATAAGCCCTCCCAGGTTCTTCAACGCCTTCGCGTTCCCGGCCGCTCTTTTTCCAGACGGCCCCGCGGTATTTCCGGTCCATTATAGCACTCCGGCGCGCAGCCGTCAAAGGGCTTATTTCCCGGGGGGAGCGCCTGAGGGCGCATTTTATCATAGGGACCGCCTTTGGAAACGCCGGGGCCCCGGGGGAAGGGCGAACACACAGGTCCGCTCCCTCAGGATTGCACTTTTTCATTGAGCACTCCCATTTTTTGGGGCATGCTCTTTGCACAAAACGGTACTTGACGGCGGATTTTTCCGGGTATACAATGAACGCATGCACTGCATGGACACTGTTTCGCCCGAGAAGAAAGGAGATTCTCATGAAACGCTTTTTGACCATCCTGCTGACCACCCTGGCGCTGGCGGGGCTGCTGTGCGTCAATGCCTCCGCCTCCAGCTTCGACGGCCCGGCGGCGGAGCTGGCCGCCATCGGCATGCTCAAGGGCGGCCCCGGCGGCTTTGCGCTGGACAAGGTCCCCACCCGGGCCCAGGCCGCCATCATCCTGGTCCGGCTCTACGGCGCGGAGGCGGAGGCCCAGGCGGCCTATGCCGCGGGGGAGCTGAAATGCCCCTTTGCCGACGTGAATGAGACCGCCGCGCCCCACGTGGCCTGGCTGACGGAAAAGGGCATCGCCAACGGCGTCAGCGCCGGGACCTTCGGCGCGTCCAGCCCCTGCACCGGCAAGGCGTACACCGTCTTCCTCCTCCGGGCTCTGGGCTACCAGGACAACGTGGACTTCACCGACGACAACGCCCAGGAGTTTGCCCTGAGCCGCGGCCTGCTGGACACCTCCCTGTTCACCGGGACCTTCCTCCGGGACGATCTGGCGGCCATGACCTGTCAGGCCCTGGGTGCGGACCTCAAGGACGGAAGCACCTACCTGCTGGCCAGCCTCATTGAGAGCGGAGCCGTGGACGCGGCGGCCGCCAAGCCCATCACGGACAAGATTGAGGCCTACCGGGCCCTCCAGGCCTCCGGCGCAGCGGCGGCCCAGGGGCTGGATGCCGCCGTGGACGCGAAAATGGCCATGAGCTTCCATGTCAACGGCACCGACGGCGGGCCCTCCCTGGACATGACCCAGAAGGCGAACGCCACGGTCAAGGGCCGCATCCAGATGGTCCTGGACAAGGACCTCCGGATGGCCATGGACATGACCGCTACCGCGACAGACGGGGAGCTTACGGAAACCGAGCGCATGGAATACTGGCTGAAGGACGGCGCGGCCTATGTCCGCTCCGGCGAGGATGCCTATCGGATGCCCATGGGCATGGGCGTGGACGTAGAGAGCCTTACGGCCCTGATGGAGCAGGCCACCGGGAAAACCTACGCCGCCATGCTGCCCTTCATCGACTCCATCTCCGCGAAAGCCTCCGGCGGGAACACCGTCTACACCCTGACGCTGAACGACGCCTTTGCCGGGATGATCAATGGCCTGACGGGCCGGATTCTGGGCGTGCTGGGAGCTGAGGCGGACCTGGACATGGAGATGTCCTTCTCCCTGGACGGCAGCACCCTCACCTACACCGTGGGCAGCGATGGAGCCCTGAAACGCGCGGCCGCCGACCTGACCCTGAAAGCGGGCGTGAAAGCCTCTGACGGCAAGGACAGCCTGACGGCAAACGTCTCCGCGGACCTGGACATGACCATGGAGATCCAGGCCATGGGCAGGGACGTGAACATCAGCTTCCCCGATTTCTCGGACTTTGAGGACCTCATCGGCGGGGCCGACGGCCCTGCCGGCATCTTCGGAACAACCATCTATTAACATAGCAAAGCCCGTCCGGCAAACTCCGCCGGACGGGCCATTTTTATGTTTCCCCATCCTCCCGGGCCAGCTCGTCCCTGGCCTCCTGAAGGAGCTTTTTTTCCGCCTTGGTGGTCAATTGGCTCTCGTCGAACTTGGCGAACAGATCCGGGCGGCGGCGTATGGTCCGTTTGTAGCTCTCCTTCCGCCGCCACGCCGCCACCTTCCCGTGGTCCCCGGAGAGTAAAATCTCCGGCACCGCCCGGTCGTGCCACAGGCTGGGCCGGGAGTACTGGGGATACTCCAGGAGCCCGTTCCAGTGGGACTCTTCCTGAAAGCACTCCTCGTCCGGCAGGACCCCGGGCACCATGCGGCACACCGCGTCCGCCACTGCCATGGCGGGAATCTCCCCGCCGGTGAGGACGAAGTCCCCCATGGAGATCTCCTCGTCCACGCACTCGTCCAGGAAGCGTTGGTCCACGCCCTCGTAGTGCCCGCAGACCAGGATCAGGTGGTCGTACTTCTCCTTCAGTTCCCGGGCCAGACCTTGGGTGAAGGTCCGCCCGCAGGGGGAGAGGAAGATGGTCCGCCCCGGCCCGTGAGCCTCCGTCACATAGGCCCAGCAGCGGTAGAGGGGGTCCGCCTGCATGACGGCACCCCGGCCCCCGCCGTAGGGGTAGTCGTCCACCTGCATCTGCTTGTTGGTGGTATACTCCCGAATCTGGTGGGTCCGGATGGCGATGTATCCCCGCTCCTGGGCCCGGCCCAGGATGCTGACGTTCAGCATGGCGTCCACGGAGTCCGGGAAGAGGGTCAGAATGTCGATGTTCACTCCAGCAGTCCCTCCCAGATTCGGATGTCCATCCGGTTGTTCTCCAGGTCCACGTTCAGGATGAAGGCGTCCTTCACCGCCGGAACCAGGAACTCCTTCACCCCCCGGACGGTGTAGACCTTGCTGGCGGGGTAGCGGTCCACCCTTGTCAGCTCCCCCACGCACGCCCCGGTCTCGCCGTCGTAGACGTCCAGGCCCAGGAGCTCGGCGTCGAAGTACTCCCCCTCGGGGAGACGGGCGTCGGCCCGGCGGACCAGCAGCTCCTTCCCCCGGAGCCCCTCGGCGGCGGTGCGGTCCTCCACCCCCTCCAGCTTGAGGAGGGCCATGCCCTTGTGGACCCGGCAGGAGGCGGGGGTGACGGCCTGTCCTTCCAGATAGAAGGTCTCAAAGCCGGTGAGAAAGTCCGCCTCCCCCTCCAGGGGCAGGACCCGCAGCTCTCCCCGGATGCCGTGGACGCCGGTAATCCGGCCCGCCTGAATG
>CAJTZL010000019.1 GCA_910583695.1 uncultured Oscillibacter sp. | reverse complement strand
GTGGGCGGAGTTTCTTCTGACGATGTGGGGCCTGACCCCCTGGTCAGGCCATTCCTCCAGGGCTTGCCTTCCTATCAGCAGAACACCCCCGCGCCCAGTCAAAGAGCGTCCGGCCAACCGGCCGGACGCTCTTTTCCTTTGTCATATGCGCCCCAATTCCCGTTCAATCAAAGCAGCCGCAATTTCAAACGCCTTGATGCGCCGCTTCGCCAGAGTGATCTGGGACTTGTACCGCTCCGGGTCTTCTTTTCCCCTAAGGGTCTTCACCGTCTCCCGCAGCTTGTGGAGGGTGGAGTCAATCTGCCGCCCCGCCTCCGTCAGTTCCTCTTTTGAAAATCCCATGACATCTCCTCTTCCGCCCCGGTTCTCATCTCCCGGACCATGTGCTCCATCCCTCCGGCGATTTTCTCCCCGTCAAAATCAAGGCGTTCCACAGTCCATGCAGTATGCCGGGAAACGCATCGCCGCCGGAGCGCTCTGCAAGGGGACCCGCGTATGAAAAAGAAACACGCCCGCGGCGTGCTTCTCTCTGGTGCGCGAGGCGGGACTTGAACCCGCACGTCCGTAAAGGACACTAGAACCTGAATCTAGCGAGTCTGCCAATTCCACCACTCGCGCGCATTGATATGAACTTGTGCGGTCTTACGGACGAAACGGAAAGAGCGGTCCCGCCCGCATGAGGCGGGACCCTTTCCTCTGGTGCGCGAGGCGGGACTTGAACCCGCACGTCCGTAAAGGACACTAGAACCTGAATCTAGCGAGTCTGCCAATTCCACCACTCGCGCATGGCGTCGGCGGCCTCCTTACAGGGGACCTGTGGTGCGGCTGACGGGACTTGAACCCACACGTCGAATCGACACCAGCACCTCAAGCTGGCCTGTCTACCAGTTCCAGCACAGCCGCATAAATTTGCGTCCCCTAAAAAAGACTGCTTGATTATTATAGCCGGAGCCGCCCCGGTTGTCAACACCCATTTTCCGTTTTTCCCGATTTTTTTCCTCCGGGAAATTCCCCGGCCCCGCCGCCTTTTGCGGAGGGGCCGGTTTTCCCGCGCCCTACAGCCGGGCCATCACCTCACCGATGGGCTCCGTAATCACTAGTCCTGCGGAGAGGTCCCGGGCCACGGCGGATTTGTTGATGAGGACCAGCCGCTCCCCCCGGAAGTAATTGATCAGCCCCGCCGCGGGCCAGACGTTCAGGGAGGTGCCGCCGATGATCAGCAGGTCCGCCCGGGCGATGGAGTCCACCGCGTCGTTCATCACCCCCTGATCCAGGCCCTCCTCGTAGAGCACCACGTCCGGCTTGACGATTCCGCCGCATGCGCACCGGGGCACGCCGCTTCCCTCCAGGATGAAGTCCAGTCCGTGGAACTTCCCGCACCTCTCGCAGTAGTTCCTGTGAACGCTGCCGTGGAGCTCGCAGACGTGCCTGCTTCCGGCGGCCTGATGGAGCCCGTCGATGTTCTGAGTGACTACGGCGGTGAGCTTCCCCGCCGCCTCCCAATCCGCCAGCTTCCGGTGGGCGGCATTGGGCCGGGCCTCGGGGGCCAGCAGCTTGGCCCGGTAGAAGCGGAAAAATTCCTCAGGGTTGCTTTTGTAGAAGGTATGGCTTAAAATGGTCTCCGGCGGGTACTTCCACTCCTGATGATAAAGCCCGCCGGTGGAGCGGAAATCCGGGATGCCGGACTCCGTGCTGACTCCCGCGCCGCCGAAGAAGGCGATGGCTCCCGCTTTCGCCACCCAGGACTTCAAGGTCTCGACTGCTTCCGTCATAATGATTCCTCCCTGCGGATTATAATAGACTCGTTACAAAGGAGAACCTCCCATGAACATTCAGATCTTCGGCTCCTCCAAGTGCTTCGACTCCAAGAAGGCCCAGCGCTGGTTCAAGGAGCGTCGCATCAAGTTCCAGTACGTGGATCTCCCCTCAAAGGGATTATCCCCCCGGGAGTACCAATCCGTCAAGCAGAAAATTGGCTTTGAGGCCCTTGTGAACACCAAATGCCGGGCCTACGAGGATTTGTACATGGCCTATATCACCCCCGCCGCCCGGGAGGAGAAGCTGCTGGAAAACCCCGTTCTGTTTCAAACTCCCATCGTCCGTAACGGCAGGGAGGCCACGGTGGGGTACCGCCCCGAGGTCTGGGAAACCTGGGAATGACGGAAAATGTCCAGAGGTTTTCCCACAAAGGCGGGCCCGCGGGTCCGCCCTGCTGCCGGAAGCGCCGGGCTTCGGAGAACCCATCGGCCCGCCCTTCCGCCGCATACCTTTTATAAAACGCACGTGAGGGCGCTCCCAAGCGGCGGCGCCCAGCTTCATTGGAAAGTGTGGTGATGTCCCTGTGACCCGCAAGCTGCCCCGGGGAATCTATCTCCTCCTCCAGCGCTACTTCCGCCACGGCGTAGGGGTCCAGAGCGCCGCCCTGGCCTTCTACCTGCTGTTCATGATTTTCCCCTTTCTCATCTTCATCAGCGCCCTGCTGGGCCTTTTGGATCTGAACGTCACCGCCATTTTGCTGGCCCTGGGGGAGTTTCTACCCCGGGACGTGGTGGACATCGTCCGGGCCTATCTTCTCCACGTGGGCCAGAGCCCCAGCCCCAAGCTGATGGTCTTCGGCCTGTTCTTCTCCATCTGGTTCCCCATGCGGGCCACCAACGCCCTGATGGTCTCCGTGCGGACGGCCTACCGCCTGGGGCCCCCCAGGCGGGCGGTGATTCACCGGCTGAAAACCCTACTCTACACCGTGGTGCTGATCTCCGCCATTGCCCTGACCCTGGCCCTCATGACCATCGGGGACCGGCTGCTGGGCTACGCGGTGGGGCACTTCCGCCTGCCGCTGCTTTTGGCGGAGCTCTGGGCCCGGATGCGCTTCCCGGCGGCGGCGGTGGTGGGCTACTTCGCCCTGTTTTTTCTCTACGCCCTGGCCCAGGACGGACGGCGGCCCTGGCGGGACCTGTGGCCCGGGACCCTGGCGGCCCTGGCGGCCTGGATGGGCCTGAGCTGGCTGTACGCCATGTATGTGGAAAACTTCGCCAACTACTCTCTGCTCTATGGGTCCATCGGCACCGTGGTGGTGCTGATGATCTGGCTCTACATGTCCGCCAACGTGCTGATTCTGGGGGCGGAGCTCAACGGGACCCTGGTATCCATGCGGAAGGAGGGCGGGGATTGATCCCCGCCCTTGATGCAGGGCTGCGGCAGCGGCCTCCGGGGCAGGGCCCGGAAGCCTTTACTCGCCCTTGCGGGCGGGGGAGATTACAGCCATGAAGATGGCTGGTCCTTTGCACCCCCCATTTTCTCTTTTTCTTCCAGAAGAAAATGAGAAAACGGGCCGTGCACGGTCCAAAAGAGAAAAAGAAGTAACGGGGGACGACGCGGGGGCGCGGCTGAATGATCGGCGGAGCCGGAATGACTTCCCACGCGCAATTGGTTCGCGCGGGGGTGGTTCTTCACCGCATGGACAAGCTCCTCTTTTTGCTGCCGCACCCTGGTGGTTCCGCCGGAAACGCGTTTACCGGACTTCTCTTTCAGTGCGTGCCGGATGAGCGGCGACGCTTCGCTAGCCGCCATCTTTTGGAGGCTTTCCCCCTGCTCCAGGGCAGCGGCAGCGAGAAGGGAAGCTGGTCCATTCGTCATCGGACAAACTCCCGCTCAATCTAATTGCGCGTGGGAAGTCATTCCGGCTCCGCCGATCATTCAGCCGCGCCCCGTCGTTTCCCCCGTATCCTTCTTTTTCTCTTTTGGACCGTGCACGGCCCGTTTTCTCGTTTTCTTCTGGAAGAAAAAGAGAAAATGGGGGGTGCAATGCCCAGCTAGCATCCTAGCTGTAATCCCCCCACCCCGAAGGGCAGGCCTTTTGCAGGGCAAAAAAGAAGGAGGACCCCCCATGCGGGACAAGTATGAATTTGACGCCCCCATCCACGAGCTGCCGGACACCGGCGGAGCCTATGTGATCTTCCCCTGGAACCTCCGGGAGGAGTTCGACGCGGGCCGGGTGAAGGTTCACGCCCTCTTTGACGGGATTCCCTACGACGGGAGCATTGTAAACATGGGCGTAAAGGACCCGGCGGGGAACACCGCCTATATCATCGGGGTGCGCAAAGCCATCCGGAAGGAACTGGGCAAGGGCCATGGGGACAGGGTCCATGTGGTGGTGACAGCGCGCCCGTAGAAAGCAGGTCCGCGGGTCCGCCCCTGCGTTCCATGCCCTCCCACAAAATGCGTGCGCGGACGTTTCCCCCGGCGGAAGGGACTTGCATTGCCGGAAAAATCCTGCTATAATCGACCTGAAAAACAAAAATGCGGCAGCCTGCGGGTGTTGGAGCACCCGCAGACCTGCACAGGTGCCAGAACCACCTACACAACGGCCGCAAGGCCGCACCGCATGAGGATATTATACGACAATCCGGCCCTTCACGCAAGGGGCGGCTTTTCCCGGTGTATTCTCGTGTCCGCATGAAAAGCGTTCGCTTCTCGCGCTGTGTGGGGTTTGACCTGCACGGTGTTTTTGTTTTTCACCCGGCGGACCGTCTGGGGGCGCTTTGCCCCCGGGCCGCTGCGGTGAAATGCAATTCGGTGCGGGACGGGCGCCCGGGGCCCGTCCCCTGGAAGAGGGAGGAAGATTACAAAACACGCCCGGAGAAATTGAAAAGAAGGAGAGCGCTTATGTATATTGCCATTGTCCTGTTCATCGTCTTCCTCATCTGGATATCCGTGGCCATCACGAAGTCCTGGAACAAGGGTGCGGCCCGGCGGCGGGCGGGGGCGGAGGCTCAGGCGGCCCGCCACGGCGGGCAGTTTGTCCTGGAGTGGAACGGCCCCCGGGCCCAGGGGGCGGCGGACGGGGAGTTCGGCCCTCTGCTGGTGGAGCTTCCCAGGAAGCTGGGGGGCGGCAGCGCGCAGTTTTACGAGCGCGGCCTGGTCCTGGGAGGAAAGCGGGTGTCCTATGACAACCTGAAGGACGTGGCCTTCATCCCCGGAATCGGCGGCGGCATTACCCCGGCGCAGAAGATGCGCAATTCCTCCGTGCTGTGGCTCTACCGGAAGAAGGGCTCCACCATCGGCATCCGGGATATGAGCTACCGCTTTGACAAGCAGACCATGGAGGACATCCAGACGGGCCTGGGCTTCCGGCCCCAGGACTAAAAAGGGCGCGGCCCGGCGGCGCTTTGGGGCGGCAAATGGAAGAGAGAAAAGAGGGCGGGAATTGGTTCCCGCCCTCCGGTCTTGTTATGGCGTTTGGGACTTCGCGTTCGTTTCCGTCCTTGCCGGAACGGGTTTCTTCCCGCCCTTAACGCGGAACCACAGCAGCAGCGCCCAAGGCAGAACTGCCAGCACGGCCAGGACCCGGGGGCCGGTGCCCGCCCAGGTAAAGGCGTATTTGACCTCATCCTGAATGAGCTTTTCCCCGGCGTCCGCATGGGCCGCGCAGTAAACGCCTCTCACCGTCGTATACCTTCCCGACCCGGTGACATAGGTTTTCTCCTCCCAGCCCCGCTCCGTCTCCACCTTCAGGCCCTTGTCTGTCGGGACGAGATAGGTGTCCTTTTTCGGGACATAGCCGGTTTCGGTTTTGTCGTAGCTCTTGCCATTGATGGAGTAGTTTTCGCTCTCCCGAATACGGCTCCCGTAGGGATCTATGAGATTGACGCTCACCTCTTTTGCGCCCTCCGCGCCGCAGCCCTTGTATTGACAGACGGGGCTGGCTATGTATTCGTAGTGAAAAACGTTGCTGGTCGAGACTTCTCCAATCGACTCCAGCAGACTGCTATTCAAACTCATGGATATTGCCAGAATAACCACAAAAAAGCCGCTGGCAACGGCGCAGAAAATGAGCCCGAGCTTGAATGATATCTTCATTCCTTATCCCCTCCGCACAAAATAATGGCGCAGGTCCTGTGGAACCTGCATAAAAAATTTACGTAACAATTATATATATATATATATATATTGTCAAGGGACTTCCCAAAATTTCTCCGTGAAAGGTTCTCTCGCCGTCCCGGGATAATCCTTCTCCCTTCCGCGCATACTACCCCCATTCTTGGAGGTGGCGCATGGGAACTTTATCGGACAACTACATGGATAACGTCCGGCTCTTTGACGAGGCCCTGGGCGTGGGCCGCAGCGTGGACATGGTGAGCCGGGACTATCTTATCGGCGGCCGCCGGGCCCGGATCTGGGTGGTGGACGGCTACGGTCTGGACGAGACCCTGGAACGCATGGGGGCCTTTTGGCTCTCCCGGCCGGAAAACGCCCTGGAGGGCCTGCGGGACATGCAGGACTTCGCCGACCGGCTGATTTCCTTTTCCGAGGTGGACGTGGGCTTCGACCCGGAGGAGCTTGTCACCTCCGTCCTCATGGGAAAAACCCTGCTTCTGGTGGAGGGCCTCCGGGGCGGGGCCCAGATCGACGCCAAGAGCTACCCCAGCCGGGGCGTGGACGAGCCCCCGGACGGCAAGGTTCTCCGGGGCTCCCACGACGGCTTCGTGGAGGCGGTGGTGCCCAACATGGCCCTGCTCCGCCGCCGCATCCGGGATCCCCACCTCACCATGGAGGGGCTGAAGGTGGGAAGGCGCTCCCACACCGACGCGGTGCTCTGCTATCTGGACGACAAGGCGGACCCCGCCCTGCTTTCCGCCATCCGGGAGAAGCTCAACGGCATTGATGTCAACTCCCTCTCCATGGCCCAAGAGAGCGTGGCGGAGGCCATCCGGCCCAAGCAGTGGTACAACCCCTTTCCCAAGGTCCGCTACACCGAGCGGCCCGACAGCGCCGCCGCCAGCGTCATGGAGGGCAACGTGGTGCTGATGGTGGACAACTCCCCCTCCGTGATGATCCTGCCCACCACGTTTTTCGACTTCACCCAGGAGGCCAACGAGTTTTACTTCCCGCCTCTGGTGGGGTCCTACCTCCGCCTGCTGCGGATCATCGTGTTTCTGATCTCCCTGCTCATCACCCCCACCTGGTACCTGATGGTGAAGGAGTCCGGGCGGCTGCCGGAGTGGCTGGAATTTCTCTCCTCCCCGGAGCCCGCGGCCCTGGGCCTTCTCTGGCAGCTCCTGGTGGTGGAGTTTCTGGTGGACGTCCTCAAGCTGGCGTCCCTGAACACGCCGGACTCTCTGTCCAACTCCTTCTCCATGCTGGGGGCCCTGATCTTGGGCGACTTCGCCGTTCAGGCGGGATGGCTGGGGCCGGAGGTGCTGGTGTATATGGCCTTCGTGTCCGTGGCCAGCTTTGCCCAGCCCAGCTATGAGATGGGCTACGCTTTCAAGCTCCTCCGGGTGGTTCTCCTCCTGCTGACGGCGGTGTTTGACGTGTGGGGCTACGGCTTGGGAATCCTGGGGATTCTGATTCTGCTGGCCACCACCAAGCCCCTGGTGGGCCGGGGCTATCTCTACCCCCTGATTCCTTTCCACGGAAAGGCCCTCTGGCGCCTCCTGGTGCGGGAGCCCATCAGCCGGGACAACACGTAAATTTTCAGGGCCGTTCTCCGTCTTTGCCGCGGGGAACGGTCCCTTTTCGCCAAGGGCCTGGGGGGCAGGCCGCCGAAAGCGGTGGCCCCTGCGGTTTCGTCTTCCAATAGAATACCCACAAGGGCCGCCCTCCTGGGCGGCCCTTCTCTCCCGAAGAAGCCGTCTCCCCCGGGTGGTCCGTTTCCTGGCGGAACCCTCCACATTTTTCACAAAAAGTAATACCTTTCGAAGCCAAACTTTGCCGCCCGGAATCCAATCCAGGATTGACGCTGGGGCCGAAAACCCTCATAATAGAGGGGATAAAGCGTCAATAAGCGCGAGGGAGGCATCCATGAAGAAAGGCTATTTGGTACTGGCGGACGGCCAGGTGTTCCAGGGGTTCCGCTTCGGCGGCGAGGCCGGGGCCGTGGGGGAGCTGGTCTTCACCACCGGCATGTGCGGCTATGTGGAGACCCTGACGGACCCCAGCTACGCGGGGCAGATCGTCCTGCAAACCTATCCCCTCATCGGCAACTACGGCGTCATTCCCGAGGACTTCGAGGGGGCGTGCCATGTCAAGGGCTACGTGGTCCGGGAGCGGTGCGGGCACCCCTCCAACTTCCGCAGCCAGGGGGACCTGGAGGGCTTTTTGAAGGAGCGGAACATCCCTGGCCTCTGCGGCGTGGACACCCGGCAGCTCACCCGCATCCTCCGGGAATCCGGGGTCATGAACGCGCTTCTCTGCGACGAGGTCCCGGCGGACCTCTCCCCCCTTCAGAACTATGCCGTCACCGGCGTGGTGGAGGCCGTCACCTGCCGGGAGCCCGCCGTCTTCCCGGCGGAGGGGGCCTCTCCCCGGTTCCGCGTAGCCCTGCTGGACTACGGCGCCAAGCGCAACATCGTCCGGGAGCTCCAAAAGCGGGGCTGTGAGGTGACGGTGCTTCCCGCCTCCACGGCGGCGGAGGACCTGCTTGCCCGGAAGCCCGACGGAATCATGCTCTCCAACGGCCCCGGGGACCCGGCGGAAAACGTCTATCAGACTGCGCAGATTCAGGCGCTCCTGGGGAAGGTCCCCCTGTTCGGCATCTGCCTGGGGCACCAGCTCACCGCCCTGGCGGCGGGGGGGAGGACCTACAAGCTGAAATACGGACACCGGGGGGTCAACCAGCCCGTCCGGGACCTGGGCGGCCCCCGGACCTACATCACCAGCCAGAACCACGGCTACGCCGTGGACGGAGACTCCGTGAAACGCGGCCGCGTCTCCTTTGCCAACGCCAACGACGGTACCTGTGAGGGGCTGGACTACCCGGAGCTCCGGGCCTTTACCGTCCAGTTCCACCCGGAGGCCCGGGGCGGCCCCCGGGACACTGCCTTTTTGTTCGACCGCTTTGTGGATTTGATGAAGGGAGGGGAGCTGTAATGCCTCTGGATACCCGTATCCAAAAGGTCCTGGTCATCGGCTCCGGCCCCATCGTCATCGGGCAGGCCGCCGAATTTGACTACGCCGGGGCCCAGGCCTGCCGGGTGCTGAAGGAAGCCGGGGTGAACGTGGTCCTCTGCAACTCCAACCCCGCCACCATCATGACGGACCAGGCCATGGCGGATGAAATCTACCTGGAGCCCCTGACCGTGGAGACCATGAAGCGCATCATCCGCAAGGAGAAGCCCGACTCTCTCCTGGCGGGCCTGGGGGGCCAGACAGGCCTGACCCTGGCCATGCAGCTGGACAAGGAGGGCTTCCTCCAGGAGCAGAACGTCCGCCTCCTGGGCACCGACGCCGCTGCCATCTCCCGGGCGGAGGACCGGGAGCTCTTCAAGGAGGCCATGGCGGAGATCGGCCAGCCGGTGATTGCCTCCGACATTGCGGAGACGGTGGAAAGCGCTCTGGCCGTGGCCGATAAAATCGGCTATCCCGTCATCGTCCGCCCCGCCTTTACCTTGGGCGGCGCGGGAGGCGGCGCGGCGGCCAATGAGGCGGAGCTTCGCGTCATTGCCCAGACGGGCCTGGACGCCTCCCCCATCACCCAGGTGCTGATTGAAAAGGCTATCTTCGGCTGGAAGGAAATCGAGTTCGAGACCATGCGGGACGCTGCGGGGAACGTCATTGCCGTCTGCTCCATGGAGAATCTGGATCCCGTGGGGGTCCACACCGGCGACTCCATCGTGGTGGCCCCCACCCAGACCCTGGCGGATCGGGAGTTCCAGATGCTCCGCTCCGCCTCCCTGGACATCATCGCCCACTTGGGCATCGTGGGGGGCTGCAACGTCCAGCTGGCCCTGAATCCCGAGAGCTTTGAATACGCCGTCATTGAAGTGAACCCCCGGGTCTCCCGGTCCTCGGCCCTGGCCTCCAAGGCCACAGGCTATCCCATTGCCAAGCTCACGGCGAAAATCGCCCTGGGGTACACCTTGGACGAGATCAAGAACGACATCACCGGGAAAACCTGCGCCTGCTTCGAGCCCACGCTGGACTACATTGTGGTGAAGATGCCGAAATGGCCTTTCGACAAGTTCGCCGACGCCTCCCGGTCCCTGGGCACCCAGATGAAGGCCACCGGCGAGGTCATGTCCATCGCCCCCAGCTTTGAAATGGCCCTGATGAAGGCCGTCCGGGGGGCGGAGATCGGCCAGGACAGCCTGAACCGGAAGCACACGGAAAGCGCACCCATCTGGGAGCGGCTCCGCCGGGTGGACGACCGGCGCATCTTCACCGTCTTCGAGGCACTGAAATCCGGCGTCAGCGTGGAGGAAATTTTCTCCATTACCAAGATCGACCGCTGGTTCCTCTGGAAGCTCCGGGGGATGGCGGACTTTGAGAAGGCCCTGGAGGGGGAGGGCCTGACGGCGGAACGCTATGCCGAGGGCAAGCGCTTGGGCTACCCCGACGAAACCCTGCTCCGCCTCTCCGGGGCGGAAGCGCTGCCGGAGGAGGGCCGGAAGGCCGTGTACAAAATGGTGGACACCTGCGGCGCGGAGTTCGACGCGGAGACCCCCTATTTCTACTCCAGCTTCGACCGTTTCTGCGAGTCCCGGGCCTTCCCCCGGTCCGGGCGGCCCGTCATCATGGTCCTGGGCTCCGGGCCCATCCGCATCGGGCAGGGCATCGAGTTCGATTACTCCTCCGTTCACTGCGTCTGGACGCTGAAGGAGCTGGGCTACGACGTGGTGATTGTGAACAACAACCCGGAGACCGTCTCCACGGACTACGACACCGCCGACCGGCTGTACTTCGAGCCCCTGTACCCGGAGGACGTTCTCCACATCATCGACGTGGAGAAGCCCGTGGGGGTGGTGGTGGCCTTCGGCGGGCAGACGGCCATCAAGCTGACAAAGTTCCTGGACCAGCAGGGCATTCCCATTCTGGGCACCTCTGCCAAGTCCATCGACATGGCGGAGGACCGGGAGCGCTTCGACGCGCTTTTGGAGCGCTTCCACATCAAGCGGCCCCAGGGCCGGGGAGTCCTGGGCATGGAGGAGGCCCTGGCGGCGGCAAACGAACTGGGCTACCCGGTGCTCCTCCGCCCCAGCTACGTCATCGGCGGGCAGAACATGGTGATCGCCCACAACGACGAGGACGTACGGACCTATATGAACGTCATCCTCTCGGGGAAGGTGGAAAATCCCGTGCTGGTGGACCAGTACCTGATGGGCAAGGAGCTGGAGGTGGACGTGATCTCCGACGGCGCGGACGTGCTCATCCCCGGCGTCATGCAGCACATTGAGCGCACCGGCGTTCACTCCGGGGACTCCATCGCCGTGTACCCCCCCTTCTCCATCGGGGACCGGATGCTGAAAACCATTGTGGACTGCTCCGAGAAGCTGGCCCTGTCCCTGGGAACCCGGGGACTCATCAACATCCAGTACCTCATCTACCAGGGAGAGCTGTATGTCATTGAGGTGAACCCCCGGGCCAGCCGGACGGTGCCCTATATCTCCAAAGTCACCGGGGTGCCCATGGTGGATCTGGCCACCCGGGTCATGGTGGGCCGGCCCCTGAAATCCCTGGGCTATGGCACGGGGCTCTACAAGCGGCCCCCTTACACCGCCGTCAAGGTTCCCGTCTTCTCCTTCGAAAAGCTCACCGACGCCAACGCCGCCCTCTCCCCGGAGATGAAGTCCACCGGCGAGGTCCTGGGCCTGGGCAAGAACATGCAGGAGGCCCTCTTCAAGGGGCTGGTCTCCGCCGGGTACAAGGTGGAGAGCGAGGAGAAAAAGGGCGTCCTCATCTCCGTGAACCGCCGGGACCAGCCGGAGATTCTGGACACCGCCCGGAAGCTGGATGAGCTGGGCTTCCGGCTCTACGCCACCGACGGCACCGCTCATGAGATCGAGCGGCTGGGCACCAGCGTGGAGATCGTGGGCAAGCTGGGAAAGGACAACCGGGTTTTCCAGCTGCTGGAGGATGGAAAAATCGACTATGTCATCCTCACCGGTTCCACGGAGCCGGAGTATATCCGGGACTTTATCCGCCTGAACCACCGCTGTGTCCAGCTGGGCATTCCCTGCCTCACGTCCCTGGACACCGCCGGGGCCCTGGCGGACATCCTGGAGTCCCGCTACAACCAGAGGAACACGGAGCTGGTGGACATCTGCCACCTCCGGGAGCGCCGGGAGAAGCTGCCCTTCACCAAGATGCAGACCTGCGGCAACGACTACATTTTCCTGGAGAACTTCGACGGGCGGATCACCTGCCCGGAGTCCCTGTGCGTCACCTTCTGCCACAGGCACTACGGCGTGGGGGCCGACGGCATCATCCTCATGGAGCGGTCCGAAATTGCCGACGTGAAAATGCGCATGTTCAACAGCGACGGCAGTGAGGGAAAAATGGCGGGCAACGCCCTCCGGTGCCTGGGGAAGTACCTCTACGACAACGGCTTTTCCACAAAGGAGACTCTCACGGTGGAAACCGGCAGCGGCCTCCGGACCGTCACCCTGTACACCACCAACGGGAAGGTCACTTCCGCCAGCGTGGACATGGGGAAAGCCGCCCTGGACACCTCGGCGCTGAAATTCACCATTGCGGAAAGCCAGGTGGTGGATTATCCCGTCCGCATCGCCGGGCGGCCCTACAACATCACCTGCGTGGACATGGGGAACCCCCACTGCGTGGTCTTCTGCAAGCGTGTGGACGACGTGGACATCGACTTCATCGGCCCCCGGTTTGAGCACGCGCCCTATTTCCCGGAGCGGATCAACACGGAGTTCATCCGGGTCGTCAATCCCAGCACCATCAAAATGCGGGTCTGGGAGCGGGGCAGCGGGGAGACCATGGCCTGCGGCACCGGAGCGTGCGCGGCGGTGGTGGCCGCCGCGGCCAACGGCCTTTGCGAAAAGGGCCGGGATATCACCGTCCGGGTGAAGGGCGGGGAGCTGATCGTCCACTACACCGATGAGGGCGTCACCCTGACGGGGGACGCGAAGCTGGTGTATACGGGGGAGATTGAATATTGAGGCGGCCCCTACACATTTCCTGTAGGGGCCGGCCCCCTGGCCGGCCCGTTTGCCGGGAACCCTGATGTACACAATCAGAAGGACCGCCCTTCCGGGCGGTCCTTTCGCGTCATTGCCGGTAGATGAGGTACTCATTCATCAGCGTCACCATGCGCTGATACTCCAATGGGCTCTCCGCGTATTCCTTGATGCTCTCGTGGACGGGCCAGTTGGTGTTGTGCTCCTCGTTGTGCCGCTCCGTCAGCCCGGCCAGGACCCGCGCCGCAGCCCCGGCGCTGACGCTGCCCTCCCGGAGCTGGTCCACCGCGGTTCTGCCTACGCCGCCCTCCGGCCGGTAGCTGTAATTGATCTGATCCAGGTTCCCTACCAAGGCAAGCATCTGGTACGCGCAGAAACGCAGCATCCGCCAGTCCTTCGTGTCAAAAGTATCCCGGAACTCCAGCGCCCAGGCGTAGGGCTGGCTGCTGGTGTGCAGGGTGGTGGCATAGGGCCCCAGCTCCTGGGAAATCTCCAGCAGCTCCGCGATGCGCCCAAGGGCGGGAACGTCGCCGCAGAAAGGCGTCTTTGCCTCCAGCAGGTCCATGGTCTTCTGGCTGATGGCCAGCCCATCCGCCCAAATAAGCCGTCCGGACCTGCCGCCCAGCCAGACCTCCTGGATAAAGTTCAGGGGAACGTATATCTGCGCGTCGCCGGTGCGGTGGATGGGAGAGACCATCACATCCCTGGCATAGATGGAGGTCACGCCGTCCACCGTCTCCAGTCTCCAGCCGTGGAAGGCGTTTCCGGAGTTAATGGAGCTCAGGGACAAAAACAGCGTGCTTCCTCCGTCTTGAATCTCTTCCGCAATGACGGCTACGCTCTGGGCCTGGAGAGGCGTGCCGATGACGAACACCTTTAGAGCCAGGCCCCCCAGCACGACCAGGGCCGTGCAGACCACCGCCAGGGCGATTTTCTTCACCGTCCCCTTCTTCACCCGCCGGAGGAAATCCACTTCCTTCGCGGCCTCCGCCGTCTCCTCCGCCCCGGTTGGCGCGGCCATGTCCTCCTTCCGCTCCCGGCATTCCGGGCAAGTCTCCAAATGCCGGTCCACCGCCTCCTTCGATTCCTCCCCCAGGAGGTTTTCCACATAGCTGGGCAGCAAATCCCGCACCACGCCGCAGGTCAAATCATTCTTCATCGTCCGTGCCTCCATTCCGCAGTTTTTCCTTGCTCCGGTAAAACGTCACCCGGGCCCAGGTCTCCGTCCTGCCGCACACGTCCCCGATCTCCCGGAAGCTGAGGCCCCCGAAGGCCCGGAGATACACCACCTCCCGCTGGGGCTCCGGCAGGCCGTGGACCAGCCGGAGGAGGTCCATTCTCCCCTCCCGCTCCAACAATCCCTCCTCCGCCGAGGGGCCAGGGACCTCCGGCAGGTCCTCCGGGGAAAGGGGAGCCTCCCGCTTCTGCTTCCGGAGGTGCTGATACCAGAGATGCTTGGCGATCTGGCAGAGCCAGACGGAGACCTTGCAGGTCCCGTCAAAGCGGTCCACGGATTTGACGGCCTGATAAAAGGTCTCCTGGGTCAGCTCCTCCGCAAGGCCGGGGTCGCGGCACTGGGCCAGGAGGAACTTATAAACCGTCCGGGCGTGCCGCCGATAGACCTGTTCCATGTCCTCCAAGGAAACTCACCCTCTTTCGTCAGGCCCCGCCGGGCCCCATTTCTTGTCTATATATCCCCGGAACGGCGGAAACGTTACGGGAACTCCGCAGAATTTTTCTTGCAATTTTTGTCTCAAGGAGGTACAATAAAGGACGGAAACATAAATGCGGCAGGCCGCCGGGCGCTTCCAACACCCGGCGGCCCTGTACGAGTGCTCTAGCCACTCAGCACAGCAGTTTTTGTAACTGCACCACAGGCTTATTATACCCATCTCCCCGTCTTTTTGCAAGGGCGGCGGGACGGGTTTCTGGGCGTGCGTTCGCATGATTTTATGCGGTGCTGAGTTTTTGAAGCTCGGCACCGCTTTTATGTTTCCGGCGGACGCCTGGGGCGGGGGACCCTGCCGGTTTCCCGCTCCCAACGGCCGCGCCGGAAATATGGAAATATTTGGAGGTAATTTTCTATGGCAAAGCTGGACCTTTTCCCCGGTGAGAGCTTGATCGGCAGTGGGCAGATGTCCCTCTATCTCAAACAGGGCTTGTCCAAAAAACCCTTCCAGGGAACTGTTTTTGTCACGAACCAGCGGGCCTGCTTCAAAATCAGCATGGTCAAGCAGCTGGAAATGGATCTGCCTGTCAAGGACATACAGGGCTTCAGGGTGGATCGCGCGCTCTTCATTACGAAAGTGACCATCTGCGCCCGGAACGGCGACACCTATCCCTTGACCGGCTTTCCCGCGAAAAAGCTCCAGGGCTGGCTGGAGGAAGCCGGCGTCAAACGGCTGTAAGCGCGCAAAGGCCCCGCTCCAAGAGGAGCGGGGCCTCCCTTATCCAAATCGAAAACCGGCGCCTTACGCCTCCGCCATGGCCTTCGCCTCGGCGATGGCCTTCTCCTGGGCGGCAGGGGGACAGTCCTGATAGCGGACAAAGTGGAAGGTGAAGCTGCCACGGCTCTGGGTCATGGCCCGGAGGTCAATGGCATAGGTGCCCATCTCCGCCATGGGAACCTCAGCGGTGATGACCTGGGTGCCGTCGCCCACGGGGTCCATGCCCATGGGGGTGCCCCGGCGCTTGGAGATGTCGCCCATGACATCGCCGGTGTAGCTCTCCGGCACCGTCACCTTCAGCTCGCCGATGGGCTCCAGCAGCACGGGGTTGGCCTCCGGCATGGCGGCCTTGTAGGCCAGCTGCGCCGCCGTCTTGAAGGCGATTTCGGAGGAGTCCACCGGGTGGTAGGACCCGTCGTAGAGAACCGCCTTCAGGTTTACCAGGGGATAACCCGCCAGGGGGCCGTGGATGCAGGCCTCCCGGAGGCCCTTCTCA
Organism: uncultured Oscillibacter sp.; assembly: GCA_910583695.1. Taxonomy (GTDB): domain Bacteria; phylum Bacillota; class Clostridia; order Oscillospirales; family Oscillospiraceae; genus Oscillibacter. The sequence continues at coordinate 28,405 of CAJTZL010000019.1, read as the reverse complement.
ACCGCCGGGAAGAAGTTCCGGGGCACGGAGCCGCCGAAGACCTCCTCGGCAAAGACCATCTCCTCCTCGTCGGGATTGTACTCGAACCGAACCCACACGTCGCCGAACTGGCCGGAGCCGCCGGTCTGCTTCTTGTGCCGTCCCTGCTTCTGGACGGTCTTGCGGATCTTCTCCCGGTAGGGAACCCGGGTGGGCTTCAATTCCGCCTCCACGTTGAAGCGGCTTTTCAGCTTGCTGACCAGCACATCCATCTGCATGTCGCCGGCACCGGAAATCACCATCTGGTGGGTTTCGGCGTTGTTCACCACGGTGAAGGTGGGGTCCTCCTCGTTGAGGCGGGTGAGGCCCTGGGCAATCTTATCCTCCTGGCCCCGGGTCTTGGGCTGGATGGCCACGGAGTAGCAGGGCTCCGCGAAGGGGATGTTTTTCAGGCTGACCACCTTCCGCTCGTCGCAGAGGGTGTCTCCGGTCTTGACGTCCATTTTGGCAATGGCTCCGATGTCGCCGCAGACCAGCTCCTTGACCTCGGTGTTCTTCTTGCCCCGGATGGTGTACAGGCGGCCCAGCTTCACCTTTTCGCCAGTGCGGGCGTTCACCATGGGCATATCCGGCGTGATGGCCCCGGAGAGGACCTTGACGAAGGAGTACTTGCCGTACTGGTCGGAGATGGTCTTGAAGACGAAGGCCGTGGGCACGCCGCCGGGGGAGACCACAAATTCCTCGGTCTCGCCGTCGGCCTTGGTGGCCTTGTGGTAGTTGCCCTCCACGGGATTGGGCAGCAGGTCCACAATGTTGTCCATCAGCATCAGGGAGCCCAGGCAGCCTACGGCGGAGCCGCAGAGGACGGGGAAGAGGCTCAGCTCCCGGACGCCCTGCCGGAGGCCCTGGATCATCTCGGCATAGGTGAAGTCCTCACCGTCGAAGAACTTGTTCATCAGGTCCTCGCTGGTCTCGGCCACGGACTCCTTGAGCGCGTCATTAAATTCGGCGATGACGTCGGCCTTGTCGGCGGGAACCTCGATTTCCACCCGCTTGAGCTTCTGCATCTCATAGGCCCGCTTATTCAGCACGTCGATAATGCCCGTAACCTTTTTGTCCCCGTCCCAAATGGGGACCACCACCGGGGCGATCTTCTTGCCGAAGCGCTCCCGCAGGGCCTCGAAGGTGGCGTTGTAGTCGGAGTTGTCCTCGTCGGTTTTGGAGATGTAGATGAAGCGGGGCATGTTCCGCTCCTCGCAGTATTTCCACGCCTTCTCCAGGCCCACAGACACGCCGTCCTTGGCGGAGCAGACGATGATGGCGGCGTCGGCGGCCCGGAGGGCGGCCATGGCCTCTCCGGCAAAGTCAAAGGCGCCGGGAGTGTCCATCAGGTTGATGCGGCTGCCCTTGTAGTCCAGGGGCGCCAGAGCCAGGGAGAGGGAAATCTGGCGCTTGGTCTCCTCCGGGTCATAGTCGCAGACGGTGTTGCCGTCGGCGGCCCGGCCCATTCTATCAATGACGCCGGTCATATAGAGCAGGCTCTCGGCCAGGGCGGTCTTGCCGCTGCCGCTGTGCCCCAGCAGACAGACGTTGCGGATGTTCTGTACAGAATAGCTCATGATTCGTTCCACTCCTTAGTTTCAGTCTTCCAATGAGGTTTGCAGGTTTTCCATCAGCTCTTTCGCCTTGGCCGCTTTTTTCTCCTCGTCGGTTTCCTCCAGCATGTCTTTCAGCGCCGAGAGGATAAAGCGCACGTAGCTGTTGAATTGCTTGACGGTCATTCCCATAGCCGATGCCTCCTTTTGTTCCCGTTCTGGCGGACCTGGGGGCCGCAAGCGTCCAATATATGAATTATACAACAGCCATCGGCGGATTACAACAGAAATTTTGGGCAAAATCACATTTATGCTTCCCCTCCAAAATGTTGGTTAAAAATTCGTCAAATTACATATGGCAAAAGCAGGAAGTGCCGCGGCTTTCCGCCGGGCACTTCCTGCTTTTCCATGTTTTGGAACCCGCCATGCTTCCGGAGGGAGGGGGGAACGCCTTTTATTTCTGCAAGCCCTTCACCCAGGCACCGTATTTATCCACATTGGCCTGGGCGTCCGCCGCGTCCTTACCCTGGGTGAGGATGTAGACCTTGATCTTGGGCTCCGTACCGGAGGGCCGGACAATGACGCTGGTGCCGTCGGCCATCTCGAAGCGCAGGACGTTGGACCCGGAGAGCTCCATCGTGGTCTTGTCTCCGGTAGCGCAGTCCGTTACGGACCCGTCGCTGTAGTCCTTGAACTGAACCACCTTCACGCCGGAAATCTCCGCCGGGGGATTCTCCCGGAGGCCCTTCATCAGATTCGCCATGTCCTTCAAGCCGTCCAGGCCGGGCATAACCAGATTGTAGGTGTGCTCGGCATAGAAGCCGTACTTCACATACAGGGCCTCCAGGGCATCCGCCAAGGTCATGCCCTGGTCCGCATACCAGGCGGCCATCTCCGTCAGCAGAAGGGCAGCGGTGACGGCGTCCTTGTCCCGGACGTAGTCTCCCAGCATGTAGCCGTAGCTCTCCTCATAGGAGAAGATCACCTTGCCCTCGCCGCTGTTTTCCAGCTTGTCTTTTTTCTCCGCCAGGAACTTGAAGCCGGTGAAGGTGTCGAAGCACTGGAGGCCGTTGACCTCCGCCACCTTCCGGGCCATCTCCGTGGTGACGATGGTTTTCAGGGCCACGGCCTTCTCCGGCAGGGTGCCCGCCCGCTTCCGGGCGCCGATGAGGTAGTCCAGAAGCAGAACGCCGGTCTGGTTGCCGGTGATGACCTTAAATTCGCCGTCCTTGGTGCGGACCATGATGCCCACCCGGTCGGCGTCGGGGTCGGAGCCCAGGATGAAGTCCGCACCCTCCTTCTTGGCCAGATCCACCGCCAGATAGAAGCCCTCGGGATTCTCCGGGTTGGGGGAGACCACGGTGGGGAAGTCCCCGTCAATGACCATCTGCTCGGGGACGCAGATAAGGTGCTTGACGCCCAGGCGGCCCAGGGCCTCGGGAATCAGCTTGTGGCCGGTGCCGTGGAAGGGGGTGTAGACCATCTTGAAGCGGTCCGCCACCTTGGCCACGGTCTCGGCGTCGTTGACCTGGGCCATGACGTTGGAGAGGAATTTCTCGTCGGTCTCGGCTCCCAGAACCTCAATGAGCCCGGCCTTGACCGCCTCGTCGTAGTCCATGCGTTTGATGTCGGTGAAGATGTCGATTTCCCCCAGCCGCTTGGCGATGGCGTCGGCGTGGTGGGGGGGGAGCTGGGCGCCGTCCTGCCAGTAGACCTTATAGCCGTTGTATTCCTTGGGGTTGTGGCTGGCAGTGACGTTGATGCCCGCCTGGCAGTGATATTCCCGAACGGCGAAGCTCAGCTCGGGAGTGGGGCGCAGGGACTCGAAGATGCGCACATGAATGCCGTTGGCGGCGCAGACCTCCGCAGCGGCCCGGGCGAACTCCATGGAGTGGTTCCGGCAGTCCATGCAGACGGCCACGCCCCGCTTTTTCCCCTCCTCACCCTCGGCGCAGATGACGTCGGCAAAGCCCTGGGTAGCCCAGCGGATCACGTGGATGTTCATGTTGTGGAACCCTGTGTACATGGTGCCCCGGAGCCCGGCGGTGCCAAATTCCAGGGGGCCGTAAAACCGGGATTCAATTTCCTTGGGATCGTTCCGAATGGCCTCCAGCTCGGCCCGCTCCGCCTCACTCAGGGCGGGGCTGGAAAGCCATTTCTCATATTCTTTCATGAAGTCCATAGCGATGCTCCTCCTTTTAGAAACGCCGTCCCCGTCTTTGACGAATTTGGACAACGTTTGATTCCTTGCAGCCGGCAAAATTATCCATGCCGCACAAAAATATTATAAAGGGTTCTTAGGGGGATGTCAAGAAGAAGGAGGCCTCCGGGATTCTTCCGCCGTCCCCACCATCTTCTACCGGCAGAAGGGCAGACCCGGAAAAAGGCGGACAGATATCCCCCTACCACCAGATCAGCGGCAGCGGAAAGAGGAGCTGGTCCATTCGTCACGGGACAAACCCCCGCCGAATCTAATTGCGCGAGGGAAGTCATTCCGGCTCCGCCGATCATTCAGCCGCGGTCCCCCGTCCCCCGCGGGCCGTTACTTCTTTTTCTCTTTTGGACCGTGCACGGCCCGTTTTCTTTTTTTCTTCTGGAAGAAAAAGAGAAAATGGGGGGTGCAAAGAACCAGCCATCTTCATGGCTGCAATCCCCCCCGCCCGAAGGGCCGGAAAAAACCCTCCCCCCGGCAGGGGATGTTTAAAACCCACTCTTTATTATTAGAATATGTATTGCCATTTGTTCCTCTTTCTGTTATAATAAATAAATGTTTTCTACCCTTTCCACACAAGACAGAAAAGAGAGGTGTTTCCTTTTTGAATTCCGTCACCGACATTTGGGAGAATGTTCTGCGCCAGCTTCGGGGGACGCTCTCCGAGACCACCATTTCCACCTGGTTCGACGAGCTCTGCATCGTGGACATCAAAGGCAATACCTGCTACCTCCACTGCGCCAGCGATTTCAAAAGGGGATATCTGGAGTCCCTGTTTCTCAGCAACATCAAAGCCGCCCTCCACGACATTTTCTCCACCGACTTCGAGGTGAAAATTCTGGACGACGCGGGCCTTCTGGAGTTCCAGGGCGGCGCGGCCCCGAAACGGCAGGCGGACCGCTTCACCTACGCGGAGTTCACCTTTGACAACTTCGTGGTGGGCCCCTCCAACAAGCTGGCCCACGCCGCCTCCATGGCCGTGGCGGAGCACCCGGCCCAGAACTACAATCCCCTCCTCATCTACGGGGACTCCGGCCTGGGGAAGACCCACCTGCTCTACGCCATTGCCAATGTCATACGGAAAAACGACCCCGCCTCCAAAATCGTCTACATCAAAGGCGACGAGTTTATCAACGAGTTCGTGGAACTGGTCCGGGCCAACCGGGGCAGCGAGTTCCGGGCCAAGTACCGGGAGGCGGACCTTCTTCTGGTGGACGACGTGCAGTTCGTGGCGGGCAAGGAGCAGGTGCAGAACGAGTTCTTCCATACCTTCAACACTCTCTACGAGTCCGGGCGGCAGATCGTCCTGACCTCCGACCGGCCCCCCTCCGAGATGACCCTGCTGGACGACCGGCTGCGGACCCGCTTCGAGTGGGGCCTGCTGGCGGACGTGACGCCGCCGGACTTCGAGACCCGGCTTGCCATCGTGAAAAACAAGGCCGCCCTCCTGGGCATGGACCTGCCGGATAAAATTGCCGTCATGATCGCTCAGAAGGTCACGGCCAACGTCCGCCAGCTGGAGGGCACCGTCAACAAGGTGCTGGCCTACAAGCAGCTCCTGGACAAGGAGACCGACGAGGACACCGTAAACCGGGCCATGCAGGACATCCTCAAGGGCAGCAACGAGTACATCCCCACCCCGGAGGGCATTTTGTCCTACGTCAGCCGGTACTACCAGCTGGAGGAATCCGTGGTGAAGGGCCAGCAGAGAGTCCGGGCCGCCGTGGAGGCCCGCCAGATTTCCATGTACCTGATCCGGGTCATGACGAACCTATCCCAGGATAACATCGGCCAGCTCTTCGACAACCGGGACCACTCCACCGTTATCCATTCCATCCGGCAGGTGGAGCAGAAAATGAAAAAGGACCCCGCCTTCGCGGAGATGGTGAAGGAACTGAAAACCAACATTACCTCCCGGCACTGAATCCCTGCCGGAACGCGCCTCCCGTTTTATACGGACCGCTCTCCCGGGAGCATCCCTTCCAAGAGACCGCATAAGTCCCGCTTCTCCCAGCGGCAGGCAGGGAGCTCTGAGAAAAGGTTCTTACAAGGGTGCCCCCCCCCTCGCTAAGAAAGGGCGGTTTCCCACCCTAAAACCACCATTTTCAAAAAATCCACAGAACCCTCTTCAAGGGACATTTTTCCACAATTCCGGTGGAAAAGGAAAACTTCTCTGTGGATAAGATTTCCTTCGACAAAGACCGTGGAGAACCCCTCCGCTTTTCAACAGCGGGCTGTGGAGGCGGAAAGGCCTGCCATTCCTGGGATTCTTCCCTTTTTCCACAAAACCGCCCCCCTACGGCTACTGCTTCTAAAATCATTTCTTTTCTTTTTAAAAAAGACCGGCTTTCGCCCTTCCGGACAAGAGCCCCCGTCTCTTCCCTATTTCCGCGCCCCTGGGCGCAAGGAGGTTTCCTTATGAAATTCAGCTGTGAAAAAGCCCTGCTCCAAAACGCCATCTCCGTCACCAGCCGTGCCGCCGCCCAGAAAAGCTCCATTCCCGCCCTGGAGGGACTGCTCCTCCACGCCGGGGAGGGAGGATTGACCGTCTCCGGCTACAACATGCAGACCGGCATCCGGGCCAAGATCTCCGCCGGGGTGGAGGAACCGGGTGAAATCGTCCTGAACGCCCGGCTGTTCGGAGACATCATCCGGCGGATGCCCGATGATGCCGTCACCTTCACCGCCAATGAAAAGCTGCAGGTCCGCCTCCGCTGCGGTGACGCGGACTTCGAAATTCCCGGCCTCTCCGCCGCGGACTATCCGGATCTTCCGGAGGTGGAGGACGAGTATGCCGTCTGCATCCAGCGGAAGGTCCTTCGGGCCATGATTGAGGAGGTGGCCTTTGCCGTCTCCACCAACGAAAGCCGCCCGGTCCACACCGGCGCCCTCTTTGAAATCGGAGAGGGGGGCCTGACCATGGCCGCCGTGGACGGCTTCCGGCTGGCGGTGCGGAAGGAGCCTCTGGAAAAGCTGGAGGGAGGCGCTTTCTCCTTCGTGGCCCCCGGGTCCGCCCTGAACGAGGTCAAGGGCATCTGCGGGGACGTGGAGGATCTGGCGGAGATCACCCTGGGCAAGCGGCATATCCTCTTTACCGTGGGAGACGTGGAGCTCATCTGCCGTCGCCTGGAGGGGGAGTTCCTGGACTACCGAAACGCCATTCCCAAAAAGAACCCCATTGCCGTCACCGTGGAGGCCAAGGCCCTGATGGAAAGCATCGACCGGGTGTCGGTGGTCATCTCCGACAAGCTGAAAAGCCCGGTGCGCTGTATTTTTGAGGAGGGACGGGTCCTCCTCTCCGCCAAAACCGGCAACGGTGAGGCCAAGGACGTCTGCCGCCTGGAGGGAGACGGGGACGGCCTGGAAATCGGCTTCAATAACCGCTACCTCATGGATGCCCTTCGGTATGCTCCGGCAGACACGGTGCGTATCGAGCTGAACACCGGCGTGTCTCCAGCCATTCTGATTCCTGCGGACGGAAAGGACCATTTCCTCTACATGGTCCTGCCTGTGCGCCTGAAGAACGCCGACTGAGGCGGGAGGCAGTATGAGAGACGTGACGATTACCACGGAGTTCATCAAGCTCCAGGACCTTTTGAAATTCGCGGGACTGGTGGAGACCGGCGGCGAGGCCAAGGAGCGCATCCAGGCCGGGGAGGCCCGGGTGAACGGGGAGGACTGCCTCCAGCGGGGAAGGAAGATTCGTCCCGGAGATCAGGTGCTCTTCGCCGGAGAGACGCTGACCGTCCGCTATGCGAATTGACCGGCTGGAGCTGGAGGGCTTCCGGAACTATGGGAAGGAAGCAGCGGACTTTGACCCCCGGTGCAACGTCATCTGCGGCGAAAATGCCCAGGGGAAGACCAATCTCCTGGAGGCCCTGGTCTACCTCTCCCGGGGGAAGTCCCCCCGGGCCCGGACGGACCGGGAGATGATCGGCTTTTCGGAGGAATCCGCCCGGCTTCAGGTCCGGGCGGACTCCCGGGGACGGGAATTTCAAGTCCGGGCGGACCTCTTCCGGGGCCGGAGGCGGAAGATCACCGTGAATCAGGTGCCGGTCAAGACCAACGCCGCCCTGGGGGACGTGTATCACACGGTTCTCTTCCAGCCGGAAGATCTCAACCTCATCCGGGAGGGGGCCGCCGCCCGGCGGCGCTTCCTGGATACCGCCCTCTGTCAGCTCCGGCCCCGATATGCCGCCGCCCTGGCGGGCTATGAGCGGGCAAGGGAGCAGAAAACCCGCATCCTTCGGGACTACGACCAGCGGCCGGACCTGCTGGAGGCCCTGCCGGAGTTCAATGAGCAGCTGATCCGCCTGGGGGCCGCGCTGATTCATTACCGGCACTCCTTCTGCCTCCGTCTGGCGGAGTATGCCGCCGTCCACCACCGGGAATGCTCCGGGGGCAGGGAGGCGCTGGAGCTCCGGTATCAGACGGTTTCCTCCGTGGAGGACTCCGGGGCGGCTCCTGAGATTGTAAAGGAACAGCTCCGGCGGCACATGGACAGCCACAAGGAGGCGGAGCTCTCCTCCCGGCTCTGCCTCTCCGGGCCCCATAAGGACGACGTTTCCGTGTCCATTGACGGCCGGGACGCAAAGCAGTACGCCTCCCAGGGCCAGACCCGGACCGCCGCCCTGGCGCTGAAGCTGGCGGAGCGGGAGATTTATAAAAACGCCGCGGGAGAGTACCCGGTGCTGCTGCTGGACGACGTGCTCTCGGAGCTGGACCCCCGGCGGCAGGAGTTCGTCCTGAACCGCATCGCGGGAGGGCAGGTGTTTATTACCTGCTGTGAGGAGGACCGATTGCCCAGCCTCCTGGGGGGCAGGGTGTTTCACGTGGAACAGGGGAGAATTTCGTGATGGATTGGAAGAGAATGGGTAAGAGAGTTTTAGTGGTCCTGTTCCTGGTCCTGCTGGGACTGGAGGTCTGCATGGAGCTCCGCTATCCCTGCGACGAGCTTTCCATCACCTCCAAGGACACGGAGAAGATTCTCCGCCAAACGCCGGAGGTCTCCATTACGGAGGAGGACAGGAGCATGCTGGCGGAGCTGCTTGCGGTCCCTTCCGTCCGGGCGCTTGTGGAGAGCGGGGAAAACGGAGATGTCCGCGCCTGGGAGGATTCCGGCTTGGCGGCGGCGGCGGGGAAATACCTGGACCCGGAGAGCGTGGAGTCCCTGACTGTCAGCGCCTTATTTGATGAGGGCGGGTCTGTTGTCTTTGCGGGCTGGCGAGAGGAGGAGGGTATCTTTTATCTTCAGGAGGGCCCGGAGGAGGGGGCGTATTACAAGCTCTATTCCCCCAAGAGGGGAAAGACCTATGAAAACTGGGACAACGAACGGGCCCAAAGAAGCGAGATTCACCGCCGCTGGTTTGCCTGGCTCCGGGACGGCCTTTGGAAGGATGAGGGGTAAGCATGTATCTGCACTTAGGGCAAAACGAGATCATCCCCCAGAGCCGGATCATCGGCATTTTTGATCTGGACAAATGCAGCTATGAGAAGCGGACCCGGGACTACCTGGCCGCCGCCGAGAAGGAGGGGGTGGTGCTGGACATCTCCGGGGACCTGCCCAGGTCCTTCGTGGTCTGCGATCACCCCTATCACGAGCAGATCGTCTATTTGAGCCAGCTGAGCGCGTCCGTCCTGCGGAAGCGGGCGGAGAGCGGGCGGCTGGAGTGAGAAAGGAGAACCTGATGGCCATGACGGTGCCGACGACCCTTTTGCACAGCCTGATGAACCTGTTGTCCTTTTATATTTATCCGATTGCCTGCTTTGACATCAGCCCCATGGCCATGGTCTTGGCAGCGGGCCTTTTCCTGCTGGGGATGCTGGTGCAGGGTGTTCTGCTCTGCAAACGGAAACGGTCCGTCCGGTTTCCGGTGCTGTGCGCTCTGGCGGCGGGAGTGCCCTTTTTTCTGATTTGCCTGTCGGATGTGCTGGACAGGCTGGTGGACCAAAGAGAGGTCTATATCCCGCTGATTCATCAAAACCTCTTGATTTACAGCAATCTGGGCTTGTATGCAATGATTTTCAGCGTCGCGGCGGCGTATCTCCTGCTGGGGGTGCTGGCCGGGCGGCTTGCTTACCGGGCCTGGGCCAAGCTCCGCCCTTCAGGGGGGACGGAGGCTTGATGGGACAGCCTATGCGGCTTTGAGGAGAACGATTCCAATTATTTATCCGGAGCGGGGAAAGGCGTGATAGACGGCTCTGCCCCTCTATACCGGCTTTTTCCGCTCTGAGCATGGAAAGGAGAACGTTTATGGCAGACAATGAAATCTTAAATTCTACCGCCGTCGACGCGTCCAATGAATACGACGCGTCGGAAATCCAAGTCCTGGAGGGCCTGGAGGCCGTGCGGAAGCGGCCCGGCATGTATATCGGCTCCACCTCCGCCTCGGGACTCCACCATCTGGTCTATGAAATCGTGGACAACGCCATTGACGAGGCCCTGGCGGGCTTTTGCACGGAAATCCTGGTCCAGATTAACCCAGGGGACACCATCACCGTGGTGGACAACGGCCGGGGCATCCCCGTGGACATCCAGGCCCAGACCGGCAAGCCCGCCCTGGAAGTGGTCTATACCATCCTCCACGCCGGAGGCAAGTTCGGCGGCGGGGGCTACAAGGTCTCCGGCGGCCTCCACGGCGTGGGCGCGTCGGTGGTCAACGCCCTTTCCGAGTGGCTGACGGTTCAGGTCCACAAGAACGGTGAGATTTACGAGATGAAGTTCTCCCGGGGGCAGATCACCCAGGAGATGAAAATTGTGGGCAAAACGGACCACACCGGCACCACCGTCACCTTCAAGCCGGACCCGGAGATGTTCGAGGACACCACCTACAGCTATGACACCCTCCACACCCGCATGCGGGAGGAGGCCTTCCTCAACGCCGGGCTCCGCATCAACACCGTGGACCTCCGCCCCGGGAAGGAACAGCAGGACTCCATGTGCTACGAGGGGGGCATCCGAGAGTTTGTCACCTGGCTCAACAAGAGCAAGGACGCCCTCCACCCCGGCGTGATCTATATGTCCGGCCAGCGGGAGGACTCTGTTGCCGAGGTGGCCTTACAGTACAACGACGGCTACAGCGAAACCATCCTCTCCTTTGCCAACAACGTCCACACCCCGGAGGGAGGCATGCACGAGGAGGGCTTCAAGCGGGCCTTGACCACCGTGCTGAACAGCTATGGCCGAAAAATCAAGCTGCTGAAGGACGATGAGAAGGTCTCCGGCGAGGACTGCCGGGAGGGCCTCACCTGCGTCATCTCCGTGAAGCTCACCGACGCCCAGTTCGAGGGCCAGACCAAGGCCAAGCTGGGCAACAGCGAAATCCGGACCCTGGTAAACAACATCGTGACGGAAAAGCTGGATACCTTCCTGGAGGAAAACCCCCAGGTGGGCCGGATGATCCTGGACAAGGCCCTCACCGCCTCCCGAGCCCGGGAGGCCGCCAAGAAGGCCCGGGAGTCCATCCGCCGCAAGACCGCCCTGGGAGGTGCGGCCATGCCCGACAAGCTCCGGGACTGCAACGAGAACAATCCGGAGCTGACGGAATTGTATATCGTCGAGGGCGACTCCGCCGGAGGCTCCGCCACCCAGGGACGGGACTCCCGGTTTCAGGCCATTCTTCCCCTTTGGGGAAAGATGCTGAACGTGGAAAAGGCCCGGGCGGACAAGGTCTATGGAAACGACAAGCTCCAACCCGTCATCACCGCCCTGGGAGCGGGCATCGGGGAGGAGTTTGACGCCAACAAGCTCCGGTACCACAAAGTCATCATCATGGCGGACGCCGACGTGGACGGAAGCCATATCCGTACCCTGCTTCTGACCTTCTTCTTCCGCTTTATGCGGCCTCTCATTGAGCAGGGCTACGTCTATTCCGCCGTGCCGCCCCTCTTCAAGCTCACCCGAGGCAAGACCACGCGGGTTGCCTACGACGAACCGGAACGGGAACGCGTCTCTGCGGAGCTCCGGGCAGGGAACCCCAACGCCAAGGTGGACATCAGCCGGTTCAAGGGCCTGGGCGAGATGAATCCCCAGGAGCTGTGGGAGACCACCATGGACCCCGCCACCCGGACCCTCCGGCGGATTACCCTGGACGACGCGGTGAAGGCGGACGAGACCTTTACCATCCTCATGGGGGAGAAGGTGGAGCCCCGAAAGGAGTTCATCGAGAAGAACGCTCAGTATGTGGTCAACCTGGACTACTGAGGAGGCGGCCATGAAACGAATTGCAGGCGCGGTTATGCTCCTGGCCCTGCTGCTGTCCGGATGCGGCGGCGTATCGAAAGAGGACTATGACGCGATAATCCAGGAGAGGGATGCCCTCCGGGCGGAGCTCCGGGAGCTTGAGGAGCAGCGGGAACAGGAGCTGGCCGCCCTCCAGGCGGATATCCAGTATCTCGAGGAACAGCAGGAGAAGTCCCCCGACACGGTGACGGTCAAAGTCAAGGGCGATTTTACGGCCACGGTGCGGGATCTGATTCCCAACTATGTGACGGACTATGAAACGTCGCGCATGGCGGTGGTCAGCCTGTTCCAGAGCACACCCTTTACCATTGATACCGGAGAGCTTACGAAACATCTGGAGGTAGGGGAGACCTATGTCTTTGAGGTCAAGATGTCCCGTTACGATATCATCACCAGGGAGGAGTACGAGACCGGTACGTTTCTCAACCCCGAGGTGACGTTTTCCATGTATCCCTCTCTTTACATCTCCAACTTCCACCCGGCGGAAGAAGAGGACTGCGGACTGGATTCCGTCCACCTGGAGTATGAAGCCAGCGAAAGCTGATCTAAGGAAAGGCTGGGTAACAGCAGATGAGTAAGAAACCCCAATACGACCCCGAGGAAATCCGGTTTCCGAACCAGAAGATTGTCGAGTCCCCCCTGGTGCCGGAGATGGAGAAATCCTATATCGACTACGCCATGAGCGTCATTGTGGGCCGGGCCCTGCCCGACGTGCGGGACGGCCTCAAGCCCGTCCACCGGCGGATTCTCTACGCCATGTACGAGGACAACCTGACCCACGACAAGCCCTTCCGAAAGTGCGCCACCGCCGTGGGCGATGTGCTGGGCCGCTACCACCCCCACGGCGACCAGTCGGTGTACGATGCCCTGGTCCGTCTGGCCCAGGACTTCTCCATGCGCTATATGCTCATCGACGGCCACGGAAATTTCGGCTCCGTGGACGGCGATCCCCCGGCGGCCTACCGGTACACCGAAGCAAGGCTTGCCAGAATCTCCGAGGAGATGCTCCGGGAGATCGAGAAGGAAACCGTGGACTGGGACCCCAACTTCGACGAGACGAGGAAGGAGCCCAAGGTTCTGCCCTCCCGGTTTCCCAACCTCCTGGTGAACGGCTCCTCCGGCATCGCCGTGGGCATGGCCACCAATATCCCGCCCCACAACCTCCGGGAGGTCATCGGGGCCGTCATCTGCGTGCTGGACGACCCCAACGCCACCCTGACGGACCTGATGGGCCACATGGAGGGCCCGGACTTCCCCACCCGGGGCATCATCATGGGCCGGTCCGGCATCCGGGCGGCCTACGCCACAGGCAGGGGCCGCGTGACCATCCGGGCGCGGCACGAGTTTGAGGAGTTCGGCCAGAACCGGACCCGCATCATCATCACGGAAATCCCCTATCAGGTCAACAAGCGGATGCTCATCAAAAACATGGCGGACCAGGTGGAGGACAAGCGCCTGGAGGGCATCTCCAACATCCAGGACGAGTCCGACCGAAACGGCATGCGCATCGTCATCGAGCTGAAGCGGGACGCCAACCCCCAGGTGGTTTTGAACCGCCTCTTTGCCCAGACCCAGCTCCAGACCACCTTCGCCATCAACATGCTGGCCCTGGTGGAGACGGACGGCAAGCTCCAGCCCAAGATTCTGGGACTGCGGCACATCCTGGATGAGTACATTGCCCATCAGGAGCAGGTTATCGTCCGCCGCACTCGGTTCGACCTGAAAAAGGCTCAGGAGCGGGCCCATCTGCTGGAGGGCCTGCTGATTGCCCAGGACCACATTGACGAAGTCATCAAAGTCATCCGCAGCAGCTATGACAACGCCAAGGAAAACCTGATGGTCCGTTTCGGCCTGGACGACGTCCAGGCTCAGGCTATCTGCGACATGCGGATGATCTCCCTCCAGGGCTTAAACCGGGAGAAGCTGGAAAGCGAGTACAAGGAGCTGGAGGAGCGTATCGAATACTTCAACAAGGTCCTCTCCGACGAGACCCTGGTCCGCCGGATTCTGAAAGAGGAGCTCACCGCCGTCGCGGACAAATATGGCGACGAGCGGGTGACGGAAATCCAGGACGTGGAGGACGAAATCGACATCGAGGACCTGATTGAGGAGGAGCAGTGCGTCTTCACCCTGACCCAGGCGGGCTATATCAAGCGGACCCCCGTCAGCGAGTACACCGCCCAGTCCAAGGGCGGCATGGGAAAGAAGGGCATCACCACCCGGGAGGAGGATGCGGTGGCGGACGTATTCACCGCCTCCACTCACGACTATATCCTCTTCTTCACGGACACCGGCAAGGTCTACCGGAAGAAGGGCTATCAGATTCCCGTCTCCGGTAAGACTGCCAAGGGGACCAATATTGTGAACATCCTTCAGGTGGAGCAGGGCGAGCGGGTCCAGACCATGGTCCACACCCGGTCCCTGGAGGACCCGGACCGCTTCCTCTTCATGGTAACACGGAGGGGCGTTGTGAAGCGCCTTCCGGCGGACAGCCTGAAAAATCTGCGCAACAACGGCATCCGGGCTCTGAGCATGGCGGAGGACGACCGGCTCATCACCGTCCGGGAGACCGACGGGGAGCAGAATATCCTCATTGCCACCCATGACGGCATGGCCGTCTGCTTCCCGGAGGAGGAGGTTCGGCCCATGGGCCGAATCGCCGTGGGCGTCCTGGGCATCAAGCTCCGGGAGGGAGACTACGTGGTGGGCGCCGCCCGGGCCCAGGGGGGGAAGGACGTTCTCTCCATCACGGAAAAGGGTTACGGCAAGCGGACTCCCGTGGAGGAATACCGGATCACCAAGCGGAACGCCTACGGCATCAAGAACTACATGCTGACGGAGAAAACCGGCCGGGTGGTCGGCATCAAGGTGGTGGACGGGTCCGAGGATCTGCTGCTGGTGACGGAGGCGGGCATCTTGATTCGCACGCCAGTGGAGGCCATCAAGCAGTGCGGCCGCTCCACCCAGGGGGTCATCGTCATGCGGTTCAAGGAAGAGGGAGACCGGGTGATCTCCATGGCCCTGGCGGGACGGGAGGAAACGGCGGAGGAAGCGCCCGTGGAGAGCCCGCCGGACGAAGGAAAGGAGTCCTGAAGGGATGAAACTTGCAAACGCCCTTTCCCAGCGGGCCGAGCTGCAAACGAGGATCCGCCAGCTGGAGAACCGGCTGTATAACAACGCCCAGGTCCAGGAGGGGGAGCAGCCCGCCGAGGATCCGGAGGAGCTGCTCCGGGAGCTGGAGGAGGATTACGCCCGGCTGGAGGAGCTGATCTCCGCCATCAACCGCACGAACTCCGCCGCCCGGACGGAGGACGGCAGGACCCTTTCGGACCTCCTGGCCCGGCGGGACTGCCTGAAGGGAAAGCTGGGGATTCTGCGGAACTTCCTGGAAAACGCCAGCGCCCTGGTCCGCCGCCGCACCGCCGGCGAGATTAAGGTGAAAAGCGCCGTGAACGTCCGGGCACTGCAAAAAACGGTGGATGGTTTGTCCAAGGAGCTGCGGGAATTGGAGGAGGCTATCCAGGAGAAGAACTGGACCACGGAGCTGCTGTAACTGTTTGGATGCGCGAAAAGCGGGCGTCGGCTCCGCGCCGGAGCGATCAGGCGAACACTGCCCTTTCGGCAGCTTCATGGTTGACGGGCGGGGCCCCTGTCTCGGGTTCGAATCCCGGTGTTTTTGTGAGGCCCGGCATGATGACAACCGTACCCTTACGCTTTTTTATGACAACCGGACGCCGGTTTCGCGCGGGCGGGTTTGGGGAAATAGGACGAAAGGCAGGACGCATCTCTGCGTCCTGCCTGTTTTCTTGAGATTAGTTGACATTGTATGTAAATTTATATACAATATGTCGTATGAATGGAAAGGGGTGTTTCACATGGCACAGACCAACATCAACATCCGCATGGACACGGAGCTGAAAAAGCAGTTCGAAGCCTTCTGCGCGGACGTGGGCATGAGCATGACCACGGCGTTTAACATCTTCGCCAAAAAGACCGTCCGGGAAAACCGGATTCCCTTCGAGGTGGGCGGGGACATCCCCAACGAGGAGACCCGGCGGGCAATCGAACGCGCGCAAAAGGGCATCGGGCTCAGCAAGGGATTTTCCTCTGTTCAAGAGTTGATGGAGGATTTAAATGCTGACGATTAGATACGGGCGGGAGTTTAAAAAGGACTATAAACGGGTGGTAAGGCGGGGTTATCATATTCAATTTATGGAAACCGTCATTGAACTTTTGGCGAAGCGGGAACCTCTGCCCCCCAAGTACAAGGACCACGCCCTCACCGGGGACTACAAGGGCTGCCGGGAATGCCACATTACGCCGGACTGGCTGCTGGTCTATCAGATTTACGACGAGGAGCTGATTTTGATTCTCACCAGGACCGGAACCCACAGCGACCTCTTTTGAAAGGGAAGGAAAATCATGAAAACCGTCACCATCTACACCGACGGGGCCTGCTCCGGCAACCCCGGCCCCGGGGGCTGGGGGGCCATTTTGATGTACGGGGAGCACAAAAAGGAGCTCTCCGGCGGCGAGGCCCGGACCACCAACAACCGCATGGAGCTTACCGCCGTCATCACCGCCCTGGAGGCCCTGCGGGAGCCCTGCGTGGTGGAGCTGTGGTCCGACAGCAAATACGTCATCGACGGGCTCAGCAAGGGCTGGGCCAGGGGCTGGCGGGCCAGGGGCTGGGTGAAGAGCGACAAAAAGCCCGCCCTGAACCCGGACCTCTGGGAGCGCCTCCTGGAGCTGGAGGAGACACATACCCTGCGCTACCACTGGGTAAAGGGCCACGCGGAAAACGAGTTCAACAACCGCTGCGACGAAATGGCCGTGGCGGAGAGCCGGAAATTCCGATAAATTTCCAACATTCATAAACTGTTTACAGGGACCTCATAATTTTGCAAAAAGTTTTGGGTACAGTAAGCATCAGCAAAGGGTACTCCCAGCCCGATGCGTTTTCTCCCTCCTAAAATAAACACACACGGAAAACGGGCCGCAAAATGCGGTCCGTTTTTCGTTTTTTCGGGAAGCGTCCTCTTATCAAACGCCGGGTCCCTGCCGATAGCATATTTGTAAAGGAATACAAATTTATGGTAAGGGAGTACGAAAAAAGGAGACACGCAAGCATGAGGCTACAAGGCTACGATTCGGTTTTCACAAACCGGGCAAGGGGGACCTCCCCGGCGGGGGGCCGGAAGGCCGGGACCAGTTTTCTGGACCAGCTGAAAAGCGCCGCAAGCGCCGCCGCCCCGGAACAGGCGGTGGATGTCCTGGAGCTGACGAAAACCGATGAGGGACTGCGGGACCTCCTCCACAAGCTGACCCCCGCGTCCAGGGACGTGCTGGACCGGATGGAGGCGGGGAAGAAGGACGTTTCCCCGGACGAGTGGACCGCCCTCTGCAAGGAGCTGGAGGCCCTGGGGGCCATTACCGAGGAGGACTTCCAGAGCACCCGGGCTGACTTCCATATTATCCCCTTCGGCTATGAGGACGAGAATGGAAACTTCGTCCAGTACGATATGTCCATGCTGACAGACGAGCTGCTGAACCTGTATTACGGCCAGAGACCTGGAGCGGACGGACTGTGGGCCTGCCTGAAGGCGGACAGTTGGAGGGGAGACCCTCTGGCCTATCTGGACAACTGGATGGAATCCCTCTATAGCTGGCGCAGCGATATGGCCCGGGCGAAGAACGAGGACGGGACCCAGAAGTTTGACAACTTCTCTCCCATCACCAACCGGATCAACTCCTGCCAGAAGGTCGCGGACCTGGTGAAAGCGCTGTGGAAGTGTGAAGAGGGAGCGGGTCTTTGAACCTTACAGGCGGTTTCGTCTTCCGCAATTCCCCGTTCTCCAGACTGAAAGCCCGGCGGACGGCGGAGAGCCCCAGGCAGACGCAAACCCTTTCCAAGAACGAACCGGCGGGACGGCCTCAGGCCGTCCCGCTTTTTTCGGGAATGGCCGGTTAGGAGGATTTACCCTGTAGGGGCGGATAGTATCCGCCCGCCTCCCCAAGAGCTCCGTTTCTCCCAGGGACGGGCGGCAGATTGCCGCCCCTACGGCGCATCCCCGTTATAAAACGCAAGAGGACACCCCCGGTTTTCGGAAACGTCCCATTGAGAGATTTCATGGTAGGGGGCGGGCTTTGTCCCGCCCCGTCCTCCGGAACCGTCAAGCCCGCAGGAAAACAGGCGGGGACAGAGCCCCGCCCCTACACGATATATCCCGGTTATTAAATGCGTGCGCGGACACCTCCCCTTCTTTCATCCCCCTTGATAAACCCGGACAAACAGTATAGAATAGACCTGTCAAAAATCCCATACAGGAGGTTTGGAACATGAAGGACGGGTTTATTTCCGTGGCCTGCGGCACGCCCAAGCTGCGGCTGGCGGACTGCGCCTACAACGCTGAACAGACCTTTACCATGATGCGCTCCGCCGAGAAGGCGGGGGTCAAGGTCCTGGTCCTGCCGGAGCTGGGCCTGACAGGCTACACCTGCGGGGACCTCTTTTATCAGGACGCCCTCCTCCGGGAGGCGGAGGAGGCCCTGAAAACCGTGCTGGAGGCCACCCGGAACCTGGAGGTGGTGACGGCGGTGGGCCTGCCCCTGCGGGTGAGGGAGAAGCTCTATAACTGCGCGGCCATTATCCAAAAGGGACAGATTCTGGGGGTGGTGCCTAAAACCCATCTTCCCAACTACGGTGAGTTTGCCGAAAAGCGCTGGTTTGCCCCCGCTCCGGAAAAGGAGGAGTACGTGGACCTCTGCGGGCATCTGACGGTGCCCTTTGCGGCCAGGCAGATTTTCCACTGTCAGAATGTGCCGGGGCTGACCCTGGGCTTTGAAATCTGTGAGGACCTCTGGTCCCCGGATTCCCCCTCTATCCGGATGGCCAAGGCGGGGGCCTCCATCATCGGCAACCTCTCCGCCAGCAACGACGTGGTGGGGAAGGACGCCTACCGCCGCCAGCTGGTGACCATGCAGAGCGCCAAGCTCCTCTGCGGCTATGTCTACGCCAGCGCCGGGGCGGGGGAGTCCACCTCCGATCTGGTGTTTGGGGCCCACCAGATGATTGCGGAAAACGGGGCCTTGCTGGCGGAGCGCCGCTTCGAGGGGGGACTGCTGGTGTCGGAAATCGACGTTCAGCGCCTGAGCTATGAGCGCCGCCGGACCCAGGCCATGGAGGAGGAGGCGGACCGGCGGGATTACACCGTCTTCTTCCTGCCCCAGAGCAAAACCAAGCTCACCCGCCACGTCTCTCCCATGCCCTTCGTCCCCGAGGGGAAGGAGGACCGGGACGCGCGGTGCCGGGAGATTCTTCTCCTGGCCTCCCTGGGCCTCAAGCGGCGGCTGGAGCACACCGGGGCGAAGTGCGCCGTGGTGGGCCTCTCCGGCGGGCTGGACTCCACCCTGGCGGTGCTGATCACCGGCCTTGCCATGAAGATGATGGACCGGCCCCTGTCGGACATCATCGCCGTCACCATGCCCTGCTTCGGCACCACGGACCGGACGCGGAACAACGCCGTTCTCCTGGCGGAGCAGATGGGGGCCGCCCTCCGGACGGTGGACATCTCCCAGAGCGTCCGCAGTCACTTCCGGGACATCGGCCACGACCCGGAGGATCATTCCGTCACCTACGAAAACGCCCAGGCCCGGGAGCGGACTCAGGTGCTCATGGACATCGCCAATGAGCACGGCGGTCTGGTCATCGGCACCGGGGACCTCAGCGAGCTGGCCTTGGGCTGGTGCACCTACAACGGGGACCACATGAGCATGTACGGAGTCAACGCCTCCATCCCCAAGACGCTGGTGCGGCATCTGGTGGGCTACCTCTCCCGGGACGGGGAGGAGCCGGAGCTCCACGACGTGCTGGAGGACATTCTGGACACCCCGGTGTCCCCGGAGCTTCTGCCCGCCGTCCAGGGGGAGATCAGCCAGCGGACGGAGGATCTGGTGGGGCCCTATGAGCTTCACGACTTCTTTTTGTACTACGTTATCCGCTGGGGCTTTGCCCCGGGGAAGATCTTCCGGCTGGCCCAGTACGCCCTGGGGCGGAAGTACAGCCGGGAGGTCCTCCTGAAATGGCTGAAGTCCTTCTACCGGCGCTTCTTCACCCAGCAGTTCAAGCGGAACTGCCTCCCCGACGGGCCGAAGATCGGCACCGTGTCACTCTCTCCCCGGGGCGACTGGCGGATGCCCTCGGACGCGCAAGCCGCCGTCTGGCTGGCGGAAGTGGAGGCGCTGAAATGAGAGAAAAGAAAAAGCCAATCGCCCATATGGGGCCCCCGCTCGAACCCAGCGAAGCGGTTCGAGTGGGGAGAGGAGGAAGGACTGGAGCGGGCGGAGTCCTCGCCGTTAGGCGGGGACGGAGCAGAGCGGAATTTCTACCGACGAGGCCGGCGGAAGTGGAGGCTTTGAGGTGAAAAAGCTGTTGTGCGCTGCCCTGCTCCTGGCCATCCTCCTCACCGCCTGCGGCGGAGAGATGGTGCCTCCGCCGCCGGAGGTGCCGGACACTCCCCCGGCGGAGACTCCGGAGGCCCCGCCGGAGCCTGAGGAGCCGGAGCCCCCGGAGGACTTCGGGGAGGCCGCCCTCCAGTCCCTTTTGGAGGGCATGACCCTGGAGGAGAAGGTGGGACAGATCTTCTTCGTCCGGGTCCCGGCGGAAAACGCCCTGGAGGACGTGACCACCTACCACCTGGGGGGCTATCTCCTCTTCGGACGGGATACCCGGGATAAGACCGCCAACGATTTGATTCAGGCCATCGCCTCCTGGCAGTCCCAGGCGGTGGATTACAGCACGGGAATCCCCCTGCTCATCGGCGTGGACGAGGAGGGCGGATCCGTGGTTCGGGTCAGCTCCAACCCCCATTTGCGGAGCAAGAAATTTTCCAGCCCCGGCAAGCTCTGGAAGGAGGGCTTGGACGCTCTGCTCCGAGAGACCCGGGAGAAGTCCATCCTTCTGAAGAGCTTGGGTTTCAATGTGAACCTGGCTCCGGTGGCGGACGTGTCCACCAACTCCGGCGACTTCATCTATGATCGGACCACCGGCATGGACGCGGAGGAGACTGCGGATTATACCGCCCGGGTGACGGAGGCCCAGTCCTTCTATGGCCTGGGCAGCGTCTTGAAGCACTTCCCCGGCTATGGGAACAACAAAGATACTCACACCGGCGTAGCCGTGGATGAACGGTCTATGGAGACGTTTCTGGAGCAGGATTTTCTCCCCTTTCAGGCGGGCATCGCTGTGGAGGAGACGGTCTGGCCCTCCGGTGAGCTCCGCCGCCTCCGGCCCGCCGTGCTGGTGAGCCACAACATCGTAAACTGCATGGACCCGAATCTCCCCGCCTCTCTCTCGCCGGAGGTCCACCGGATACTCCGGGAGGACCTGGGCTTTGACGGCGTGGTGATGACCGACGATTTGGCCATGGACGCCGTAAGCGCCTATGCGGCGGACGGGAACGTGGCGGTGATGTCCATTCAGGCGGGGAACGATCTGGTTGTCACCACGGACTACCGCACTCAGATTCCCCGGGTGATCCAGGCGGTGAAGGACGGGGCGCTGGAGGAGGAGGCCGTGGACGCGGCCTGCCTCCGGGTCCTGCGGTGGAAGCTGGAACTGGGCCTTTTGGAGCGGACGGAGGAGGGGACCTTGAGGTCTGCCCTCTGACGGGGAGAGGAGCGGGTTTATGAAAAAGAGGAGCGCGTTTTTAAAGCGCGGATTGCTTTTGTTCCTGCTGGCGGCGGCGCTGCTGACGGTTCCGGTATTCGCGGACTTCGGTCCCAAGCCCCAGCTCACCGTCCGGGTGGAGAACGGCCCGGAGGAGCTTTACTACTTGGATATCCTGGCGGAGGGGGACGCCTCCCGTTATCGGGAGGGGACCGTGGGGGGACTATCGGAGGAGGAGCGCTCCGCCCTGGACCAGGCGCTTTTGGCGGACCTCACCGCTGCCGTGCCGGAGGGCTGGTACGGCTGCCTCACCCAGGGGCGGCTGGTGTGGGGAAACATCGACAGCGAGGACGGCGTGTTTCAATTCGGATACCTGGGCGTGCCGGATGTCTACCGGATCCTGCTGGTGACGAAATCC
This sequence comes from uncultured Oscillibacter sp., assembly GCA_910583695.1. GTDB lineage: Bacteria > Bacillota > Clostridia > Oscillospirales > Oscillospiraceae > Oscillibacter. Next base: position 6,292 of record CAJTZL010000019.1, on the reverse strand, counting down.
GGGGAGACCTTCCTCTCGGAGCCTGTGGAGCGCCAAGCCCTGCAATCCCCCGCTGCGGTGGACTGGGCGGCGAGAACCGTGAAAACTCCGCCCCTTTGGAAGGGGTACATTGTCCAATTTCTGGCGACGTTCCTGCCTACCCTGGCCATCGAGGGGCTGCTGTTCCTGCTGTTCCGGCTCTGGTCCCGGCGGAACGCCCTGGTGTTCCTGGGGGTGAACCTGCTGACCCAGGGCGGGCTGACCCTCTGGAGCAGCCTTCGGACGGTCCGTCATGGTTCCTTCTGGGCCAGGATGCTTCAAAGCGATCTGGAGTCTGCCGTCCGGTTCTTTGACGCGGGGGGCCTATTGGCCCAGTTGGGGGATGACTGGCTGCTTCCGGCGGAGCTCCTGATCCTTCTGACGGAGGCGGTGCTGTACAGGAAGCTGTTCCGGGACTGCTCCAAAAAGCGGGCGGCTCTCTACGCCCTGGCCGCCAACCTCTGCTCTTTCCTGCTGGGGCTGTATCTGGCGGAGCCGGTGTGGAGAATTATAGTCGACACTATTTTATAAAATACTTTCATAAACTATAAAAATAAAGAAGATCCCTGTCAGGGGAAGCATGGGAATGCATCAGGAGATCAAGAAAGGCTGGTTTTACCATTGGAAACGAAGAAGCTCTATTATCAGGACCCGACCCTTCGGGAGTTCCCGGCCACGGTCCTCTCCTGCGAGGTCGCCGGGGAGGTCTGGAAAGTGGTCCTGGACCAGACGGCCTTTTACCCGGAGGGAGGCGGACAGCCTGCGGACCACGGCCTTTTGCACACGGCCGCCGGGGAGGTCCCCGTCACCGACGTCCATGAAAGGGGCGGTGCGGTGGTCCACACCTGCGCCGCCCCGGTGGAGGCGGGCACCGTGGTTACGGGTGTCCTGGACTGGGCCCGCCGCTTTGACCACATGCAGCAGCACTCCGGGGAACACATCCTCAGCGGCCTTCTCTGCCGCCTGTATGACTGCGACAATGTGGGCTTCCACCTGGGGGTGGAAACCGTCACCATCGACTACAACACGGATATCACCTGGGAGCAGGCCCTGGAGGCGGAGCGGCTGGCAAACGAGGCCGTCTGGGCGGACCGGGAAACCGAAATCTCCTATCCCTCCCCCCAGGAGCTGGCGGCCCTGGAGTACCGGAGCAAGAAGGAGCTCACCGGGCAGGTCCGCATTGTGGAATTTCCGGAGGCGGACCGCTGTGCCTGCTGCGGTACCCACGTGGAGCGGGCGGGGCAGGTGGGTCTTGTCAAGGTACTCTCCTGCCAGAAGTTCCGGGAGGGGGTCCGGATGGAAATCCTCTGCGGAGGCCGGGCCCTTCGGTATCTCTCCGGGACCTACGATCAGGCCCGGGCCGTGGGCCAGCGGCTCAGCGTGAAGCCCATGGAGGCCGAACGGGCTGTGGAGCGGCTGGAGGAGGAGCTCTCTGCCGCCAAGGTCCGGATTGCGGACTTGGAGCAGACGGCCTTTGCGGCTATCGCCGCCGAACAGGCAGGACGGGGGGACGTGCTCCTCTTCCAGTCCCCTATGCGGCCGGACAGCCTTCGCCGTCTGGCGGACGCCGTGGGAAAGTCCTGCGGCGCTCTGGCCGCGGTGTTCTCCGGGGAGGGGGAGACGTGGAGCTATGCTCTGGTCCGGTCCGGCGGGGAGGACATTTCCCCTCTGGTAAAGGAGCTGAACGAAGCCCTCCATGGCCGGGGCGGAGGAAGGAACGGCTTTGCCCAGGGCAGCGTCCGGGCGGGACGGGAAGACATCGAAGCGTTTTTCAGGAGGTAAGAGTATGCAATATCTGCTGGCCGAGTGGACCCACCAGGAAGAGGACGAGCCGTATCTCATTTACTCCGAGCTGGACGGCAGCCGCCGGGAGACCCGCCGGGTGGAGTTCTACCGGAACGGGATCACCTTTTCCTACGGCGGGGAACGGGGAAACGAGGGGGCCCTGTGCCCGGAGCCCTTCCCGGAGGATCTCCGGGGCCTCCGTCCCCCGGAGGGGGAGGGGGAGTACTCCGCCCGGGAGATTTCCCCGGGGCTGTTCTACGAAATCTGGAATCAGGCCCAGGAGAGGCCCGATGGGTTTATGGGGATGTTCTTCTGAGATGTACTATGTAAAGGGTGGTTTCACCACCTGCTGCATTACAGCGGCTGGCGGCTCATTTGTGGCAGAAGGACAGAAGCTGGAGGGGCGGCGATCGACCCGCAGAAGGGAACCGAAGCGGGAGCGCCTGGGGATGACCTGGGCGCTCCGTTCTCTTTGCCGGCCCTCTCGAAGAGCGCACTTACTTACCGCCGCGGCTCTGCCGGGGAGTCGTCCCCTGCCGGCATATACCAGCAGACGCCAACGGCGACTTGTACATCGGACGCAGCCGCGCCGATCACAGGGGGCTTGGGGACCTTCCTCCACCAACAAGCGGAACAGGGTATATACCTTTGTATTGCTTGCCATTACCATTTTTGACTGCGTCCGCTGGATACACGCTTGACTTTTTGCCGAACCGTTTATATAATAACCTTGCTGTTATTGCACCTTACAGTGGAAGGTCTCAAGACAAGAAAGGGGTATTTGCTATGAAAAAGGCGGAATTTTGGAAAGGATTTGGCGTTGGCTTTACGATACTGTTGTTACTCATGTGCCTATGTATGACTGCCTTTGCGGCTTCCAAACGGACTATTGATGTAGAGGATGGTATTGGCATCTCTATCAATGGGGCAACCTTTATCCCGAGAGATGCCGCTGGGAATCAAGTTTCAGTCTTTATCTACAATGGAACTACCTATGTTCCTGTCCGCGCTATCGGAGAAGCTATGGGGCTGGATGTCAAGTTTGACTCGGCTAATCGAAAGGTTCAGCTTACCACACAGGATCGTTTGCTTGCTCAAAGCGGGGCTTCCGGCTCCTATATAAGTGCGGATCGGGCCAAAGAAATTGCCTTGGCGGACACTGGCCTGAAAGAAGGAAATGCTGTGTTCCTGAAGGTCAAATTGGAGCGGGATGACGGACGGTATCAATATGATGTAGAATTTTATAGCGGCACGACAGAATATGACTATGAGATTGATGCCATTACAGGGAAGATTCTCAGTGCAGGTCGGGAATTAGACGATTTTATTGTCCCCGTAGACACCTCTGGCGGTTCTGCTGGTAACGGAATAATTTCTGCGGATCGAGCCAAGGAGATTGCCTTGGCAGATGCAGGAATCAATGCGAATGATGCGGTTTTCAAAAAGGTCAAATTAGACCGGGACGATGGCCGGCTGGAATACGAAGTGGAGTTTTATGCTGGCTCTAAGGAGTACGAGTATGAAATCAATGCCGAGACAGGAGGCATCATCAGCCGAGATATAGAATCGCATAACTGAACATCTGTGCTTGCAGGGGCAGTGCTTTATAGGCACTGCCCCTTTTCGGTGACATCCCCCTTGACAAATGTTCTCTGAGAAGAGGGCTTCAGGGGTAATTTTGGCGTCCATGAAATGCAGAGGACAGGAGAAGGGCGGACCCGCGGCTCCTGCCCCTGCGGCGGTTCCTCCATGAGACCCCGTGCAGGGGCGAACCAGTGTGTCCGCCCTTTTTTGTGCGCCGGTATGTGGAGCTTGTCCCTGGTGTTGGCCTCCCCGGCAGAACCGGCTCACTCCCGCAGGTCACGCAGGTTTTTCAGGGCCTCCGGATAATGGGAAAGGATCTCCCCGACAACCGGGCATGCTTCCATGTCCGGGCAGCCGCCGCATGTGGCCACGCCTTTTTCCAGCGCGCAGCGGCGAATCTCGCAGAGGCTCTCGCAAAACAGGGTTTTCACGCCCTCCGATCGGCAGCCCTCACAGTGGATGTGCTCGGGCAGAATGGGCGCGTGGTTCAGCTCCGCCCACAGCTTTGCGGTTTTCTCCCGCAGCGCCTGATCGTCATGGAGGGTGGCAAGGTATGCGTCGCAGGCCTCGCAGTCCAGCCCGCAGTATCCGATTCGGTTGTTCATGGGTTTTCGCCTCCTGTAGATGTCCGCCGCCCTGCGGCTGTGTTTGAGAAAAGCCCTCTGCGCGGGAATACGGGGGATTCTCCCCCGGGGGGAGGGGGTGCTTCCCTCACGACCCTGGGGGCAGGTTCATCTGCTCCGTGATATACCGCTTTCCATACACTGCGTCGTACACCACCGCGTCCCGGAGCTCCAGCAGCTCCAGGGCCTCGGGGCTCAGGCCTGCCTCCTCCCGGGTGAAGCTGGCCCTGCCTGCGCCGTCCACGAAGTAGAGGTCCGTCTGAGTCAGGCAGACCTCGCCGACCTTCTCCAGCAGCGCCCAGTACCGGCTGACGGGCCGCCCCGTCAGCTCCAGCAGCTGGGGGCCCAGGGCGGTGATGCTGCTGTCCCGCCGGATGCCCGCCAGCCCCCCCAGCAGAGCCGGGTCATTGGCCCAGATGAGATAGTCCGTGGAGTACAGGTCGTTGATCTGCTCCGTGGTCCAGTTCAGGGTGTCGTTCTCCGGGCACAGCCCCAGGAGGGTGTATACCGTGTCCCCGCCGGGCATGAAGAGGTTGGGCCGGTGGTCCCCGAAGAAGACCACAATCGTGGGCTCCTCACACTCCCGCAGGGCCGCCGTCAGCTCTCCCAGGGCCTGATCCGCCCGGGTGACGCCCTCCAGCATGACCCGGATGATGTCCCGCTGGGCAGGGGTGAAGTCCGGGGCGATGAGGGGAATCTGACATTCGTAGTTGAACTTCTGGGGCTCAAAGGGCTGGTGGTTCTCCATGGTGATGCCGAAGAGGAAGGCCCGCTTCCCCGTCTCGTTCACCGCCTTCATCCGCTCCAGCATCCCCTGGAAGAAGTATCCGTCCCGCATGTAGAACCCGCCGTAGGCCCCGTCCTCCCGCTGGATGCCCATTTTCTGAATCTCATCGGAAAAGTAGGATTTCTGAAAGCCCAGCAGGGGATAGGTGACGGTACGGTTATACAAGGTGTTATCATAGGCGTGGAGCATTTCAGCAGTGTAATCACCGGATTTGGTAAACTGCTCGGCCAGGGCGTCAAAGCGCTGGTAAACCGTTGGCTCCTGGAAGCAGATGTTGGTCCCCGGCGGCAGGTCCAGGGCGCCCAGCCCGTAGAGCATAGGAATCTCCAGGTAGCCGGTGCCGTAGCCCAGATAGTGGCTGTGGAAGGTCCCGCTGACGCTCTCCGCTTCCAGGGCGTGGAAGTTTTTCAGGGGGTCCCCGCCGTATTGGAGGACAGGCAGGCGGGTCAGGTCGTAAAAGGACTCGGAGAGGATGAAGAGCACATTGGGCGCAGTCTCCGGTTCCGGTCGGGCCTCCGTCAGCCGGTCGATGCGCTCCAGGGCCTCCAGCATGAAGTCCTGGTCATAGCCCTCCGGCGGCGTCTTGGGCTGGGGGAAGGCGTCCCGCCAGAGGCTGAGGGTGAGGCCGTGGAGGCTGTGGTTTTCCGCCGGGTCCATCCGGGTGTAAAAGTCCACCCCCAGCCGGCCTCCCACGGCCCGGGTTCCTGTGCCGGTAAGGAGGATGCCCGCCAGGGTCAGGGAAAAGAGGCAGGTCCGGGCCCGGGCCGTTCCCTCCAGGGCGGTGAGCCGCCGGGTGAGCAGCAGCACCAGGACGCAGAAGAGGAGCCCTGCCGCCGCCAGGTAAAAATCCTCCGGCGGTGTCAGGTCCCCCGCCAGCCCCGCCACGTTTCCCGCCTGTCTGGCCAGACCGAAGTCCGCCAGCTCCAGCGGCGTGCCGTTGATGGCGTTTTTGAAGTAGTCCACCAGGGCCAGGAGCAGTCCCAGGAGCCCAACAGGCAGGGCGGCGATCCACAGCCGCCCCGTCAGGGCCCCCAGGGCATAGACAGGCACGGCCCAGAGCAGGGCGGTCATGGCCAGATGGGCGGGGTAGTCCCGAACCCACTCCAGCACGCCGGGGAGGGTTCCAATGGAAATCCACTGCATGGCCCCGGTGATGGCCAGCCCCATGCAGAGGGAGGCGGCGGCGAAGAGGACGCATCGAAGCCAGACAGGGCCGATGGGACTCCGGCGCCGTTGAAGAGTGAAGGTTTTTTTCATGATTCACATAGGGGCGGGGGCCGTGGGGATTCCCCACGACCCGGATGGTTTGATCAGTACGCCAGCTTCTCGGCAAGGTACGCCTTCAGCTCGCCGATGGGGATGCGGACCTGAGCCATGGAGTCCCGCTCCCGGACGGTGACGCAATTATCCCCGGCCTTTTCGGCGTCGCCCACGGTGTCGAAGTCCACGGTGACGCAGTAGGGGGTGCCGATCTCGTCCTCCCGGCGGTAGCGCT
>CAJTZL010000018.1 GCA_910583695.1 uncultured Oscillibacter sp. | reverse complement strand
TTCGTCCGTATCATGCCCTTCTAGGGCTTATTCAAGCCTCCGGCTTAGCCGGAGGTTTTGACTTATTTGCTTTTGCTGTCTCTAAGGAATATTCTACATGATATCGGAAGATTCTGCAAGCCCTTTTTTCGCGTTTTCATGCGGCCTTGCGGGGGTGTCGCTGGCTCATCATCCGTCACGACTGGAACGCTGGAATGTTGGCAGACCCAGAAAGCCGGGATCGGCTTCCTGGGTCTGCTTTCTTGCTGTGTTCACCTCACCCACGATTTTGGAGGGGGTGGTTTTTCTGGGGTTAACTTAATGGCATTGCAGCTGTCACCCTATAAAAACTGCGAAGAAATGGATGGATACCGCAGATCGGGCAGAAATCCCAATAGAACAAACGTTAAATGGGGAACCGAGTTCAGAAGAACCGGCTCCTTTTTCATACCTCCCAGCAATCCATATAAGCCCGGCTTGCAGAACGCGAAACCTTTTTAAAACGAAAAGAGGTTGATAAAGGGAATAGCTCAAGCCCCCAGCGGAGTTCAACGGTACTGTCCCGGCGGTTTTCCGTGATCAGGACTGCGGCAGCGGAAGGAATATGATAAAATGAAAACAGCGCACGAGTCGAAAACTAGAGAAGGTTTCTGTCAGACATAAAGCGGACTCCGGCCACCGGTAATGTCCTAATTTGTGAGGGCCCTTGAGGCACTTCCCGGCTGATAGGCTCACGGTTCCAACTGCGCCCCATTAGGATGAGATCATTCTCCGCGCAGTTTTCCGACCAACATACTGGCTTTGGAAGAGGGTATATCATGGATCAAGCCCGTCTTGCTTTTTTGATAAGCGCCGTTTTTTCTGGATTCCCAAGCGCCGCTCTGACGGCTTCATGTCGGTTTTGTTTACGCGGCCGGCAGACGCCTTAAATCGCTCTCCCCCTGTCCTCCCCATACATCTCAGAGGTCCATCCATGCGCCGCGGCCGATGGCTCTCTCCTGTAAACGCTGAAAATTTCCGTACATCCGCAAGAAACGCTTTTCTTTTTGTTGGCAGGCCTGCATTGCGCGATACCCGTAGGCTCCTTTGCAGAAACGAAACCAACAAAAAAGGAGCGTTATGATTGAAACGGAAGAGGAAGCAGTCGATTATGATCGATGGCCGGCGCGGCCTGGCAGATGTTCCGGAAGATGAGGCGCTGTACCAGCTTGATTGCCACGCCGAATATCTGCGCAGCCGAAGTCTGAAATTTGAAATTTCCCTGGATGCTGTTCATATAGGCGGCCCATCGGAGTCTCAGCCAGAATATATTGTTGAACAAGCGGACTTGTTCCGGCGGCTCGCCGCCGCCCTGTCTCATTTATCCGCCGCGGAACGCCGGCTGATCCGCTGGCGGTTTGATGAGGAGCTGTGCCAGGCGGAGATCGCGCGCCGTACGGCTTGCTCTCAGCAAAAGGTCAACAGGGACCTCCAGCGGGTCATTTTGAAGCTTCGCGAAGAATTAAAGGACTGACCCCATTTTGGATGCCGTTTTGCCACAAAAACGGCATCCTTTTTTGTGGTAAAACGGCCTGTTTATTGGGATATATACCAAGGGCCCCAGCTCGTAAAGTCCAACAGACCAGAGGAAGGGGGTGATTATTAAAAAAACTCTATCCGCAGGGGCTCTATTCAAAAAAGAAAAGGAGCATGGCATATGAACCAGGAATTGAACGAGAAAATTTTCGGGTTGCAGTATGACACTAGGGAGCTTCTCAGCGTGCAGGGAGACGATATCACCAGCTTTGTTCCCCATGTCGGCAGGACTGACAACCAAAAGTATATCGTCGTACACAAGAAAACTGTCAATTTGGCAACCGAAAACGCAGAGTTGAGCGCACTGGAAAACCTCAAGAACGCCATTTATCCCGGCGCGATCGTGTTGGCGGACCGCTCTCTAATCGAAAACACCCCCAAGGTTCCCTCCTTCCCCCGCGCCCCTATGCAGTTCCACATTGATCTGCCGGGGCTCGGCAGCGACGGTTCCTTTACCATTGAAAACCCCACCCAAAGTGCCCTGGAAACCAGGATTGATGAAAAATTCAGGGTGTGGTGCGAAAATTGCAGCCAGGACTATAAGATCAACGCCACAATTAAGTACCGGGATACCATGGCATACAGTGAAAGCCAGATCAGCGCTGCCCTGCATCTGAACTATAAATCCGCCGCCGCGGACCTGGGCATCGACTTCAAGGCCATCAGCGAAGGCTAAAAGTCGGTCATGATCTGCGAATATGAGCAGATATTCTATACGGTCAAATGTGACAAACCAGAGTATCCCGCTCAGTTTTTCACGGACGGCGTAACCTGGCACGACCTCCAGTCGAAAGGCATCAGCGCAAGCGCGCCGCCCGCTTATGTACAGGCCGTCAGCTATGGCCGGCGCATTTTTGTCAAGCTGGAAACCAGCTCTACCAGTACGGAGGTAGAGGCCGCTCTGCGGGCTTCCATGAAGAGTGATTTTGACATCAATGCCAATGCGGAATACAAAAAGATTCTGAACAACACCTCCATGTCCGTAATCGTTTTGGGCGGCGGCGTTCAGTACGCCTCCAACCTGATACAGGCCGACAGCCTGAAGAAAGTCAAGGATATCCTGGCTGCGAGTGCCGTCTGCGGAAAAGATAACCCGGGTTATCTCTTCAGCTATTCCTGCAATTTCATGAAGGACGACGCTCCCGCCGTTGTGCGCGACAGCGCCAAATATATCGAAACCACCTGCACAGAATATTCCGGCGGCACGATCACGCTGAAGCAGGACGGCGCCTATGTGGCCTATTTTGATGTGACCTGGAAAAAGCGTACATATGACGAAAAGGGCGTGGAAGAGATCAAGACCTGCTCATGGCCGGACAATGGAAAACACCGTACCAGCGGTTTTTCAACGGATATCAGTCTGGACGGAAGCTGCTTTGACATTCATGTGCAGGCGTGGGAGTTTACGGGCCTTGCCTGGGAGAAAAAGCGCAAAGTCATTGACGCTTCCGGCGTCCCGCTGGTTCCCCAGCGCACCTTCCGTATTTCCGGGACCACCTTGAAGCCTCGTAAGTCCATCAGCCCAGAGATCTAACGGTACTGAGTAGATGACTCCCGTTTTTCGAACTTTTTTATCGAAAAACGGGAGTTGTCCTTTTCTGCAAGCCTTGCAAATGCAGGTTTTGCTTTTTTAACCTCCAGTTTCAAGTTCCCGAAATTTCTAAAGTGCGAAGTGTTTTTTCCAACAGAAGGACGCTAGATGGACAGATTTTTGATAAAACAGCCGCTACGCATCTTCGTAAAATGGAACATGCAGATTGAATAAAATTGTTGGCAACCATGAAGCTATTATCACAGAAGATATTTGACTTTACAAAGTCGCTCTTCTCTCAAAGCAAGCGATATATCTATAGGAAAAGATACATGGCAAGGCAGGTAACAATCATGCTTTATTCCGAATAAGCCAATACAGTCAAGCCAAGAAGATCAACTTGGACGAAATGGTTTTGCAAAGCTATTAGCGTAATCTCTCCTGTATTTAAATACTCTACTTTGCGTAAATATAGTCTTGTGGTGTGCATCTCTTTTGTCAAGAATAAACATAAAGGTGAAACAATTTGGATATTCTGAGCTGAACGCTTAGAGTCCCAATTGTTTCATCTTTTTTCCGGGATTTCAAAATCCCGTGAAGTGGATATTTTCAGGCTTTCAGAACGACTGGACGGATTCGAACTCCCCTTCTACAGGCAATCCCCCAATAAAAAGCCCCGTTTTCGAACAGTACATTCGAAAACGGGGCTTTTACACTTACAGCAAGCTGGGATCCAGAATGTTGTCCGGCGCAACCTCAATCACGCCGCCCAGCAGCTGGCCAAAAATAGCCACCTGAGCGCCGTGCTCCAGGTAATCCGAGAGAGCAAAGACCTCTGCGAAGCTATTGCCCAGCACCACGGAACCATGGTTGCGCATCAGCGCCGCCCGTTTATCCTTGCCCAGAGCCATAACCACGTTGTCGGCAATCTCCTGACTGCCTACTAGGCCGTACTCCGCACAAATGATCTCGCCGCCCAAGTACAACGCCTGCTCCGCCAGGGTCAAGGGAATATTTTTTCCGCAGGCGCAGTAGATAGAGGACCAGATGGGGTGGCTATGCAGAATCACATGGATATCGGGCCGAGCCTTGTAGATGGCCAAGTGCATCGGCAGCTCCACCGTGGCCAGATATCCATTGTCCTCCACATAGTTGCCCTCGCTGTCCACGACCACCACGTTTTCCGGCTTCAGGATGTCCCAGCTGGTAATCTCAAAGCCGTCGTGCGGCCGGGGATAGATATAGATCAAGCCGCTTTCCACATCCTTGATACTCATATCGCCAGAGTCCATGGCGGGGCTGCAGTGGTCCTTAAAAAACCGCTTGGCGGAACCCGCAATCAGTTCCTTATACTCCCATTTTACCATAGGCTTGCTCATAGTCTTCTCTCCTTTACTATAATAGAATTGGCCCCCAAGTGGATTCTTTATTCCTCCCGGGTGATAGTGACAGTCCCATCATCTCCGTTGACCACTACATAGTCTCCGTCATGGATTACCTCGCAGGGGTCCACATCTGTAAAGTCCGCCACCATAGGCCGGTTTACAATCACGGCGGCCGTGCCGATCTTGGAGTCGATCTGAGTGACCACCCAGCCGGCGGGACGCATATTTAGGTTGTCCAGCGGACCGTGGAACTGACAGGACCAGCCACAGGAGCCGCGGGAGCAGGGAACCACCAGGATCTTGCCATCATACAGCTCCCCCTCATGAACATGCCCCTTTTCCAGGATTTTGCCACTTCTCGGGTCGATGCCCGCCCAGCCCTGAATACTGTTGGGACAGACCATGGCATAGCCTTCTGCCACACCACCCAGAGCCGGACGGCCCTTGATTACAATCGTCTTTCCCATGTTACCGTTCCTCCCAAACGCCGCTTACTGCCGCGTCCACGCACTGTTCCATTGTACCGTAAAACATATGCCCGTTTTTCAAATACGAGCGGTTATAGTGGGCCTGCTTGGCAGCGTCCACTGCCATCCCTGTCACACCCTCATAGCAAGCTGCCCCCTGCACCAGCGGGCAGCCGTTGGTGCCAATGGTAGCTCCGGCGGCCTCAATGATATCCAGATAGCCGGACAGTCGAGCCGCCTCACGAATGGAGGAGTTCGTCCAGAAAATCAGGGTTACGCCCTCTTTGACATGCTTGCCCTTGATGTAATTGGCGCAGTCCCGAATCTCCTGAAGGGTATAGTGGGGGCAGCCGCACGAAACCAGCTGGACAGGGGCGTTGCCTTTGTCACACAGCCGCCGGAAAGACTCGTCATATTCCTCCTGCGTGATGTGGTACACCGGCCAGTCGGTCTTTCCTCCCAGTGCGGCTTCCTTGGTAGGCGCTTCAGGAGTGAATCCCTCGATGTGCAACATCTCCAGACCACTGGTGGTGGCGATAGCGGAGAACATCCGCTTGAGGCGGATGATATCCAGCCCATGGAAACTGCCTGTCAGCACGGGGATTTTATTCAGCTTTGACATTCTGCCCAGGGTATAGCCAATCACATCCCAGTCTTGGGGCGTTTCACATTGGCACTCGATCCGGAACTCCACGGAGGCATAACGATTCTCCGGGACGTGCAGGCCCCACTTGGGACCTCGGCCGGTGATGGCGGACCAAGCGCAGGAGGCGGTGCCGTTGGCATTGCCCATGGCTCCCAAAACCGCGTTGCAGAACAGCACGTTGCTGGACTCCGTGGTGACAAAGTGCTCCCCCCGCATGGGCAGCCAGCCTGCCAGATACGGCGTGCAGGAACCCACGATGCTGGTGCCGCCTCTGGCGGAGATCAGCTCCCGCTCGCGGTTCAGGTCGCACATCTCCTGAGAATGCCGCATAGGCTTGGGATCATACTGATCCACTGCGCCGCCGTCCGTCTGGACGAAGCACTCCGAGGAGAATCCCTCGAATAAAATCTTCTCATCCACCGCCATGTACACCCGGCGGAACGCCTCGTTGAAATCGTCGTCCACGCCGTAGTCCAACGGTGGAATGCCCATATTCAAGTGGACTTTGGTAATGGGAATCAGCTCCTCCGCCCCCAGCACTTTTGCATATTTTACCACCTGCTCCATGGCAAGCTGCTTATAGCGGCCAAATTCGCCGTCCAGCATCTGCTGTTCATAGGGTGTCAGTTTTAACATATCAATCGTACGTCCTTTCAAAACAACTGAAGAAAGCGCCCGTCACACGCCCAGCTCCGTGCGAATCCGTCCCAGGGCCCGCACAGTATTGGACAGCATCAGCTCCGGATCCCGGAAGCACTCTGTATAGAGCTCCGCCGTCACATAGCCCTGATATCCATGATGCAGAAAGGTGTTGATGGCGTCCGCCACCGGCAGCACTCCCTGCTCCAGACGGAGGTGAGCATCCGTGACGCCGTCCGTATTGCAGATGTGGATATAGTCCATCCGCTCCCCCAGAAGCTCAAAATACTGGGAAAAGGGCTCGTGAACCACCATTGGGGGCACCACGTCCAGCATGGCGTAAAGGGCCGGGCTGTTTACATCCTGGAACAGCCTCAGACAGTCCCTGGCCGTCGTCACAACCGGGCTTTCCATAGGAGTCACCGGCTCCATGACGATCCTCACATTCTTTTTCTCCGCGTAAGCCGCCAGCTCCCCCACGCTCTCCACCAGGAGGGCCCAGACCTCCTGGTCATCCCGGAAATAGCCCGGATGATCCGCGGTAATGAGCAGCCGCGGCGCCTCGATCATCTCTGCCGCGTCCACGCCCTGCTTCAGCAATGCCAGAACCTCCTTCCGTTCAGCGGGGTCCACGGAACAGATGTTCAAGTCCTGCCCCAGGGTATTGGGCGTCAGCATGGGAACCTCCACGCCATACCGCTTTTTGTATCCCCGAATCACTCCCGCGTCCTTCGCGGTAAAGCTGGGCAGATGAATGTGTTTTCTGGCACAGAAAATTTCCAGCCCGTCCATGCCATAGGCACCCGCCAGCCGGAAGCAATGCTCCAGGGGAAAGCGCTTGAAGTCCAGCGACATGCATCCAAATTTCATGTTCCCCTCCTCCTACCTGAAGCTCCCGGCGTTCCGGTTTACTTCGCGGCCATGTATTGAACTACCTTGTCAATCTGTTCGGCAAAGGTGCCCTCAAACTTGTTTTCAAAGAAAGCCCCTCCAATGGTAAACGCCCAAGAACCGGCATACGCCACCTCGTCCAAACGCTGATAGCTGGAGACGCTCCCCGCCAGACATACCGGACCATAGGGCTGGACCGTCTCTACAAAATCGTGGTTCAGTTTCACCGCATCCCCCACGAAGCGGTAGCCCAGCAGATCAATACCGTCGACTTTTCCCGACTTCAGTAGCTCCACACCCTCTTTGATGGTGTCCTCGATGGTCCCATACACCACGCTGGGGCGGTCCCGCACGTCGCCCACAAAGGGCATGTACTTGATTCCCGCGTTCTTCACCAAGTCCCGCACGGAGTCAAAGTACATCGTGCCCATCAGGTAGTCAAAGCCGCAGTCTACGGCATACTGGGCCCCGGCCAGGCACTCCTCCTCCGTATAGGCCACAATTTCCAGAAAGGTGGTCTTGCCGTCGGCTTTCATCATGGCGCAGAGTTCCTTCATCTTCCCGATGGGCAGGCCCACTTCCTTAAAACCCCAAAATTTGGCCTTGCTGTTCCGGCATTCCCGGTAAATTTCAATGGCGTTTTCTACGGTCCGGTCATTGTGGGTCAACATGACAATCAGTTCAGGTTTCATGGTCCATTCTCTCCTTCATATTCAAAATATCAGCTCGTCCCGAGCCATCAATACTGATCAAACATCCCGTCCAAGCTCTTGAAGAGGTCCTTATACCCGGCAAAGCAGCGGTCGTAGACCGGCTTGATCTCCGAATTGGGGAAAAACTCTTCCTTTACGTGGCTCATACCCTCAATCGCCTCGTAAACACTGGGAAACAGGCCCACCGCCTTTCCCGCCAGAATGGCCGCGCCCAGGCAGGCCGCCTCCTTCGTCGTCATGGTCATCAGCTTGCAGCCCAGGACATCCGCTTTGATCTGATTCCAAACCGGGCTCTTAGAGCCGCCTCCCAGAGACCTGATTTCGCTCACCTGGATGCCCATGCCTTCCAGCACCTCCAGGTTCCGCCGGACAATATAGGCCAGACTCTCCATAATGGCTCTAGCGAAATGCCCCTTCTTGTGCAGCAGGGTAAATCCGTAGAATGCGCCCTTGGCGCTGGACTTCACATCCGGGGCCAAAGAGCCCGCCAAATGGGGCAGCATGATCAGCCCATCACTGCCCGGAGGCACCTGGGCAGCTTCCCTGCCGATGATGTCATAGGCGTCCATCCCCGACAGCCCGCCCACATTCAACTCCGCCTGACAGAACAAATCCCGGAACCAGCGCAGCGTCATGCCGCCGTTGGTAAAGGTGTGGATCATATAAGTATTCGGCAGGGGGAAGTAGTGCAGGGGCATCTGCCGATTAGGGTCGAACACCGGCTTGTTCACCGGAACGCAGATGGCCAGCGCCGCACCGATGTTCTCGGAAATCATGCCCTCCCGCACATTGCCAACGCCCATGGCTCCGGCACTTTGGTCCAGCGCCCCGGTGCAGATCATCAGATTTGTGGTCAATCCCAGCTCTCGGGCAATTTCCGGCAGCAGCGGGGCCACCGCCTCGCCGGATTCTCGGATCTCAGGGAGTTGATCCTCCCGGATGCCCAGTTGCTCCAGCATCTCCGGCCAGTATTTTCTGGTATTGATATCCCAGTAGGTGGTGGAGCAGAGCAGGGAACCCTCCGCCACATATCTGCCGCACATGCGGTAGATGAAGTAATCCTCCAGCAGAACGAACTTTGCCGTCTTTGCAAAGACCTCCGGCTCGTTCTCCCGGACCCACAGGATCTTGGAAGCGGGCCAGCATGCCTCAAAGCTGACTTGGCCGGTCCTGCGATAGCAGACCTCGTCGCCGCCCAGAGCCTCCCGCAGCTTGTCCGCCTGCCGCTGCGCCCGGTTGTCCAGCCACACGATGGCATTGCGCAGGGGCTTGCCGTCTTTATCCAGGAAGGCCAAGGTCTCCCCCTGCGCGCTCATGGCCAAGGCAATGATGGATGCCGGCTCTACGCCGGTCTCCGCCAGCAGCTCTCCCAAGCCCTTTTTAAAAGAGTCCCAATAGACCTCCAGGTCCTCCTCCACATAATTGACCTCAGGCGTGATCAGCTGGTACTCCTGGGTAGAGACCCCCATCAAATTGCCGGCCTGATCAAAAATGGCAATCTTCAGGGCCGTCGTGCCCAGGTCCAGACCGATAATATAGTTTGCCATAGCCTCGCTCCTCTCTTTAATCAAGGATGCGGCGCGCAGCTGCACACAATCACCGCATTCTCTTCCCCAATGTTATAGAGCTTGTGCCCGGTGGCCGGCGGAATCAGCAGCGCATCCCCTGCCAACAGCTCATAATAGGTGTCGTCCTCTGGGAAGTAGCACAAGACATGGCCTGCCGCGCAGTAGAATACCTCATCCGCCACGGCGTGGCCGGTATCCACCCCCCCTACGGCACCGGGACGGAGCGTGGAAACACCCACCGTGATTTTCTCTGTGTGGAAATACTCCCGGAAAAGCTCCTGTTCATCCATGACGGTCTTTGCCTCGATGGCCCGGACAATCTTTCCCAATCTCTCCATTCAGATGCTCCTTTCTTTGACCCCCGGCTCCGCAGAGCCGGGACATAAATTTACAGGTCCTGGGATAAACTCCTTGTAGATTTCAAAATATCGGGCGCAAAGTGCTGCCCTCTCCCCATCGGGCAGCCGGATCTCCCCCAGAAACATGGTCGGTCAGCCTGCCATAATCCCGCGGCGTTCCATCCGCCAGCAGCGCCAAGTCGAAGAGCATACCTGCCGCATTGGTGCACATCGAGAGCTGACAGGTCTCCGGCACCACAAAGCTACGGTCATGAATCCCTGAGCCGGTAATGCCAGGGGGCTTCGCAGAAAGGCCCGGCAGCCGCTTCCGGCGTGACCGTTCCCGCGGGGGCTTGGGCGGGCTGGGCCTGCGCCAGCTGCCCCTCCAGCAGTAAAGGCGGCACTCACTGCTGTTTTCCCGGCGCTGTTGCAAGGGGGACTGAAGCCCATCTTCGCCAGGAAGGCATCGATTTCATCCCGGTCAATGGTTTTCGCGCGGGTGAAGACCATTCCTGCCGGAAAATGGCGGGTCCGTTCGTAAGCCTCCGGATCTTGCCGCTTGAGCCAGAGGATCTTCGGTGCGCCGTCGTACGAACTTATTTGATGGCCGCAGAACCTCGCTGCCCGTTTCTCCCGTAGTATCCCGGTCAATCTCCTCCGATGCCCAGGAAGCAATGGCGTACAGGAAGCCTTCGCAGAGGCGCCGTCATCTGGAAAGGCGCGCTGAACTCGTTTACAAAGCGATGACATCCATCCCGCCCTTCTGAAGAACAGAGAGGTTGCGGCAAACATGGCAGAGAGCCTTACTCATATCCACTTGCCCACTTGTCATAGCTCGGCTCTTCCGGCAGAGCTCTCAGGTGGAGCAGAGAGTCAATCAGCTTTTCAACACCGAACAGCTCCCTGGTCCGCGTAAGCCGCTCTCTCCTCCCTCATTCAATCTCGAAATTGAGCGATCATCTCGATCTCCACCGATAAATTTCCTGGAATGGCGTTGACGCCGATCGCGGCACGGGCATGGCGTCCCATATCGCCAAAAACCTCCACCATGAGATCTGAGGCGCCGTTGATCACCGCAGGCTGCTGGAAAAAGTCATCTGCGCTGGCTACAAACCCCAGGAGTTTCACGATACTGACAACCCGGTCCAGATCGCCCAATTCAAATTTCAATACACTGATGAGATTGATCGCCGCCTCTCGGGCGGCCCGGTAACCCTCTTCAACGGTCAAATCCTGGCCCAGCTTACCTTGATAAAGGGCTATCCCGTCTTTGATCGGCGCACAACCGGAAACGTAGATACAATCGCCAAAGACTTTCGCGTGCAGATAGTTCGCCACAGGGATCTCCAAGGGGCGCAGCTCAATCCCAAGTTCTTTCAATCTGTTTTCAATTTTCATATAACTCCTCCTTCAACCTTGGCGATTTCCCTTTGTATGACCGGACTCCAGGGGCAAAAGGGCGCAGACGAGCGTGGGCGGCGTCGATGGACGCCGCCCATCTGTCATTCCACAGCGGTTTTTTCCGAGCCCGGCAGGTTCTCCCTTCTTATTCGCCCTGACAGAGTTCAACTGCCGACAGCCGGGCGTAGCCATCCGCCGCCATCAGGTTTTTCAAACCCTCTTTTGTATGCATTGCTGCCACCTCTGCAATAAACATACGGTGATCGCCCAGGGAAAGCATCTCCTTCACCCGGCACTCCAGCGTTAAGCTGCTCTTTTCCACATAAGACGGGGCCACTTCGGCCGCCGGTGCCAGAGCGATGCCCAGCTCCGCTGCTTTGTCCCGGTTCCGGCCGGAACAAGCCCCGGCCTCCATGGCTGCTTTTTCCAGGCCCTCGGCGGGAAGGCAAAGGCAAAATTCCTTGTTTTCGGCGATACAATCCCCGGAATAGCTCCGATTCCCAATACAAACCGCCACTGTCAGGGGATGATTGCTGCAATAGGTCCACCAGGACAGCGCCATCACGTTGGTCTTGCTCCCATCCCAGGAAGTGACCAACGCAAAGGGATTGGGGGAACTCAGCCTTTGCGCCAAGCCCGGATTTACGGCAAATTCCATTTCGTCAGCCTCCCAAATACGCTTTGCGCACATCCGAGTTCTCCAAAAGCTCCTTGCCGGTGCCCGACAGGATGATTTCCCCGGTGGAAATCACATAGCCTCGGTCCGCTATCTGCAACGCCATGTTCGCATTCTGCTCCACCAGAAGGACACTGACGCCGTTCTGGTTGATTTTCGTGATGGTCTCGAAAATGAAATCCACCAGATTTGGCGCAAGGCCCATGGATGGCTCGTCCAGCATGACCAGCTTCGGGCCGGACATCAGTGCCCGGCCCACGGACACCATCTGTTGCTCTCCGCCGGAGAGCGTGCCCGCCAGCTGCTTATAGCGTTCCTTCAAGCGGGGAAACATGGCATAAATCTCTGCAAAGCGCTGGGCTATGAAGTCCTTATCCTTCTTCAGATACGCACCCAGGCGAAGATTCTCCTCTACGGAAAGGCCGGGGAACAGCCCACGGCCCTCAGGCGAGAGGGAAATACCCAGGGGCGTAATCTTTTCGGCGCTCATGCCACTGATCTGTTTGCCCTCGAAAGTGATGACGCCGCTTTTGATAGGCAGCAGACCGGAAATCGCCCCCATGGTAGTGGTTTTGCCCGCTCCGTTGGCACCGATCAGAGTGACGATCTCGCCCTGGTCCACCTCCAGGCTGATGCCCTTGAGTGCGTGGATGCTCCCATAATAGACATGGAGGTCCTGAATCGATAAAATCATGATGTCTTCCCTCCCAGGTACGCTCTGATCACGTCAGGATTGGAATGAATCTCCGCAGGAAGCCCCTGGGCAATCAGCTGTCCGTAGTCCAGCACGTAAATGCGATCCGCCACATTCATGACTACGTTCATGTCATGCTCAATGAGGATGACCGTATAACCATCTTCCCTGGCAATTTTCTGGATAAATTCCACAAGCTGAGCAGATTCCTGGGGATTCATGCCAGCGGCCGGCTCGTCCAGCAGCAGCAGCTTCGCGTTGGAGGCCATGGCCCGCAGAATCTCCAGACGCCGCAGATCGCCATAGGGAAGAGAGCCGGCGTACATATCGCTCTTGTCTTCAAAGCCCATCCGATCCAGGAATGCCAGCGCCTCTCCACAGCGCTCTTTCTCCTCCCTCCGGTATTTCGGTGTTCTGAATACCGCGTCCAATGCATTGTAATTTGTGTGGATGTGGGAACCGACCATGATATTTTCAATCACACGCAGCTTTGTAAACACTTTTGGATTTTGGAAGGTGCGGGCCATGCCCAGTCTTACGATGTCCTGGGGGCGTTTGCCCGCGATCTGGTGTCCATCAAATTCAATGCTGCCTTCCGTGGGTTTGTACAGTCCGGTCAGAAGGTTGAAAATAGTTGTTTTCCCCGCGCCATTGGGACCGATGATGCTGATGATTTCACCTTGTTCGACATGAAAGGCCACATGGTCAACAGCGATCAGCCCGCCAAAATGGATCGTCAAATCTTTTACATCAAGTAATGACATAGCCCCTTCGCCGTCAAATCACTGCTTGTCAACGGCCTGCTCCTTTCTCTTGTGTTCTTTTTCCAGCTGTTCCTTATACTCCGTCGTACCCTTTGGCAGCTTATAGGGCAAGGTACTGTCCCAGCCCAGCAGGCCCGCAGGACGGACGAGCATCATAACGATCAAGATCGCACCATAGAATACAAAACGGTACGCCTGGAGGCTCCGAAACACTTCCGGAACCGTCACCAGGAGAATCGCTCCCAGAACAGGTCCTCTCAACGTCGCCGTTCCGCCAATGACCAGACAGCTGACGATCATAACCGACATATCGGAGACAAAGCTGTTGGAGTCGATATAACGCTGCATCATCGCGTAATAGCCGCCCATCAGACCGCTGATCGCCGCGGAGCACACGAAACCCATCACCTTATAGCGTGTCGTTTCAACGCCCATCATCGTGGCTGCCAGCTCGTCCTGCTTGATGGTAGCGAAAACCCGGCCGTATTTGGAGTTGTGCAACGTATGGCAGAACACACCCACCAAAAACACGGTCAGCAGCACCACAAAGTAGAAACCCTTATTCGTAAAATTCATCTCAACGCCGAACACCATGGGACGCGGAATGCCCTTGATGCCCAAAGCACCGCCTGTAACCGAGGACCAGTTCAGAAAGATCGTGCGCATGATTTCGCCAAAGCCTATGGTGACGATGGCCAGATAAGAGCCCCGGAGCCGCAAGGTAGGCAGACCGATCAGAACGCCAACCAGGGCCGCCATCAGCGCGCCGCTGATAATGGACGGGAAGAAATTCCACCCAAACTCCGTCATCAAAATGGCCGTAGTATAAGCGCCTACACCCACAAAGCCCGCCTGACCCAAGGACATTAGCCCCATCTCACCTAGCAGCAGATTCAGGCCGAATCCAAATCCGATATACAGCAAAATGATGACCAGCACCCGCATCAGGTAGTCGTTCGTCATCAAAAAGGGCAGAACCATCACTATAGCCGCCGTTCCCAGGGCAATAATCACTTTATAGCGGTCCACAAATCTTTCAAAAGAGTTCAGACGACTCCTTGTATTTTCGTTATTCTTCATGCCGTCACACCTTTACAATATCTTTCTTCCCGAACAAGCCGGAAGGCAGGAAGATCAGAATAACAATCAAGATTACAAAGGAAACCGCATCCCGGTAAGTCGCGCCGAGGACGCCTGCCACAATGCACTCCAGGATTCCGATGATAATGCCGCCTAGCAGACCGCCATGCATGGCGCCCAAACCGCCTAACAAAGCTGTTGCCAGGGTCTTGTTTCCCATGACCGTCCCCATAGTGGGGTAAGCCACCTGATAGTATCCGGCTACCAGCGCGCCGGCGACGGCGGCCGTCGCGCCGGCCATAAAGAAGGTAGCCAGCACAACGAGATTGACATTGATCCCCATGAGTCTGGCAGACTGGGTATTTTGCTGCACCGCCCGGATTGCCAGACCAAAATGGGTCCTATTGATAATATACGTCATCAGCAGCATCAAACCGCCGGAGATGGCGAACAGAACAATCTTTGTAGAAGTGATGGTAATGGAACCAAGGCTGATGGAAAACCCCAGCTCATAAAAGGGTTCAAACGTCTGCCGGTTGGAACCGAAGAGGATAATCAGCATATTCATAACGACATAGGAAAAGCCCTCTGTCGCAATCAACGTGGATACACCGGGGGAGTTTTTCTTGCGCAGCGGCTCAATGCAGATCTTGTCCATCAGCATTTCCAGCAAGCCGTCGGCGACCATGGCAAGCAGAACGCTCAGCCAGGGGTTGATACCATGATGGATGAAAAACAGTGTAAGCATGGCGCCGCAGGCATAAATGGAACCATGAGCAAAGTTCACGATTCGCAGGATACTGAAAATCAAAGAGTAACCGCAGGCTACCAGCGCGTAGATAAGTCCCAGTACGATCCCGTCGATGATATACATTAAAATGTTGGTCATATTTGATGTCTGTTGTTATGCGAGATAGCAACTTATCTCCTTTCCACCATAATCTGCCCTTCCTGAGCCTCTGCGGAGACAAAGCTCCGCAGAGGCTCAGGAGATTATCTGGGCGTGGATGGGATCAGGTATTCCACTCTGTGGTCTGATGCCAGTTGTTATCAGAGGTATCCCAATAGACAACACCATAGTCACGAGGGCAGTCACGGTTTTCATCGAACTTCATGACACCGGACAGGCCGGTATATTCGATACCCGCCAAGGCGGAACGGACAGCCTCTCGGTCCGTAGTGCCCGCGGCTTTGATGGCCTCAAGAACCACCGCTACGGTATCATAATACTGAGCATAGTCGCCGATAGGAGCGTTGTCGGGGTCCAGCTCCGCGTATTTCTCCAGGTAGTAAGCGGTCGCGTCATCGGTAAAGATGGGAGACCACGAACAGGAGCAGCAGAAGTTGTTGCAATCTTCTCCGACGATGTCTGTCAGTTGGGTAACCTGGCAGTTACCGTGCGCAATGGCATTTACGTCGGGATTGGCTGTCCGCATCTGCTTCAGGAAGGGAGCAGAGATGGTATAGGTGGAGGCCAGAATAACCGTATCGACACCGGCCGAAGTGAAGTTGGTAACAACGGGACCATAGTCATCGTTGCCTTCGACCACCAGCTCCTCCACGATCTCAATATCGGGATTGAACTGCTTGATGTATTCCTTTTCCAGATTGGCAACCTCCAGGCCCCAGTCAGTGTTCATAGTCAAAATGCCCACCTTCTTGGCCTGCCAATAGTTGGCCACGAACTTCGAAACAGTGCGGGCTTCATCCGCGGTCAGAGGGCTGACGCGCCAGATCCAGTCGCCGGTCTTGGTGTAGTCGGCATGGGAGGAGCAGGGGGAGACTTCCAGCATGCCGTGATCCTGATAGACCGGCGCTGCGGCCATGGAGCAGGAGCTGGTGAAGTGGCCGATCACGGCGACAATGGAACTGTCCGCCACGATCTGCTCGGCGACGTTGGCAGCCTCTTCCGGAGAGCCTTTGTCGTCGAACACCACAATCTCTACCTGCTTGCCCAGGACGCCGCCTTCGGCGTTCCACTTGTCGGCCATGATCATAGCGGAGTTCTTGAAGCCCGTGCCATAGTCGGCATCCGCGCCGGTCATGGGGCCGACAACCGCCAGACGAATGGTATCGGAGTCCGAGGAGGAGCCGCTGCTGGAGGAAGAGCCGCCGGAACCGCTGCCGGAATCGGAGGAAGAGCCGCCAGAGTTCGCGCAAGCGCACAGGGACAGAGCCATAACCAGGGCCAGAGCGAGAGACAATGCCTTTTTCATACTTTTTCCTTCTTTCTTAAAAATTTGTATATACGTAAAAACGGATATACCTTCATGAAATGGAGCTCAGCAGACCTCCTCTTTTTCCGCCTCGATCCGGCAGAGCACATCCTCAATATCAGGCATGCCCTCTTTTTGGATCAGGAAGAAATTGCGAATGGTATCCTCAACCCTATGGCCTACAATTCCGTCATACTCGTTGGCCGCACAGCCTTCTGCGGCCAGAATCACACTCTGCATCGCCCCTTGAAGAGCCATGGAAACCTTCAGCGCACAGTTGCTCTTAGCGCCGTCGCAGAACAGGCCGGACACCGCACCCAGAATGTTTTGAAGCACCATGGCCAGCTCCTTTGCCTCCATACCAAGCAGATAGGCCACGCCGGTACCCGCGCCGCCGGCCGCTACTGCCGCACAGCAAACGGGAGCCATGCGCCCATAGTTCACATCGTAGTGAGTTTTCACGAAAATCGTAAGCAGATTGCTGACCGCGACGGCCCGGATCATTTCCTCCTCGCTCTTTCCCAGATGCTCCGCCACCGCCACTACCGGCATCGTGCAGGTAATGCCCTGGTTGCCGCTTCCGGAGTTGCTCATGGCGGGGAAACTGCTTCCTCCCATCCGGGCGTCCACGCCCGCAGCACCCCACATCACCGCTCGCATCGCCAAATCCAGGCCCATCAGATTCTTGCCTGCCGCATCCCGGAGGTTTTGTCCCACTCGAAGGCCATAGGGATGGTTCATGCCATCCTCGGAAATGGCCTTGGTCAATGAAATCGCCTGCCGGATTCGGTCAAAGGAGGACAGCGGTGTGTTCTTGCAGAAATCGTAGATGGACTCGACGCTGAGAATGGAGTAGTCCGGCATTTCATCCAGAACCCTTGTGGCCTCTTCTGCCGAGATCCGGGTATCTTTAACCACTTCTCCGTTCCGCTCAATGTAGCAAATGTTGTTATGGGAGTCCTGAATCAGCGCTGTAGCGGAACCCATGTCCGTAACCACGGTGGATTTCAGGTACATCTTCCGGTCCGCCTCCACCTTCTCAACCGTGACGGCCCCGGAATCCGCCAGCGCCACGGCCTCCTTGACATGCTCATCCGTCACAGAGGCAAAGACCTCCATGTCCAAGGTATAATCTCCTCCGACGGCACCCATGGATGCCGCGTACTTCCCGCCACGCAGTCCATGAGAGTGGGGAATCTTCACGTAGGCGACACCCTTGATCAGAGAGGGAGAACCCTCTACATGAATGCTTTTGATCGCTTCCCCGCCGGCAAAGTGCCGCGCAGCGGAGGAAACCAGCCCGAACGCCATCGGCTCTGTACAGCCCAAGGCGGGAATCAGTTCCCGCTCCATAATCTTTTGGATCGTCTCGTAGTCTCTTTTCATAAATATCCTGCCTCCTAAACTATTTGCCTCGTTCCCTTATACCGCCAGCCCCGGCAGGACGGCAGTCTTTCTCTTCGCCACAGCCCCTAAGCTCTGCCGCTCTCCGACGTATACCGTTCCAGCAGGCAGCGCCCCTGCCGGGTCTGGCACAGACCGCCTCCGCCGCCCTTCAGCCGCTCCGGCATCAACGCGCCGGAGGACTTCATTGCCTCAAAGACGTCCTGCAAGGGAATCGTTCCGGGAAACCCCAGGACCCCGGCGTTGGCACAAACCACTGCGTTGGCCACCGCCGACATATTCCTGGAAAAGCAGGGAACTTGAACCAGTCCGCAAACCGGATCACAAATCAGCCCCAGCATATTCTGCAGCGCCATGGAAGCCGCGTTCATCGCCTGGTCCACCGTACCTCCCAGCAAAACAACCAATGCCGCTGCCGCCATGCTGGAGGCACAGCCCACCTCTGCCTGACAGCCATAGACTCCTCCGCAGAAGTCATTTTCCTCTGAGATGGACACACCCACGGCCCCTGCCGCCAGCAATGCGTCTATAACCTCCCGGTCCGTACTGTCCAGCCGCTCCGCCGCTGACAGCAGAGCCCCGGCTGCGACACCGGAGGCTCCCGCTGTCGGCATACACACTACCACTCCGGAGGCATTGCTGTACTCCATCACCGCCAGTGAATAGGCAGCCGCCTTGGTGACAACGCCGTCCTCAATCACCGAAGCCGTTTTCATCTTCTCCACCATCTCAGAGGCAAAGGGCTTGACAATGCCGTCAAACTGCAGTCCCGGCTTCAAGCCCTGCCGGACAGCAGCCCGCATCGCATTCAAAACAGAACGGGCAAACTCCCGAATCCGCTCCTCACTCCAGCCGCTGACCGCTTGTTCATAAGCAACGGCCGCCTCGGTAAGACTTCTTCCCGTCCTTGCACAGTAGGCACTCAAACCGTCCGCATTCACAAAGGGCAGCTCCAGTCGGGGACGCACCACCACCGGCAAAATAGCGGGAAGTACGCAGGCCCGCTCGACAGCGGCCATGCTTCGCACCTGTTCCAGCTTTTCCGGCGCAACTGGCTCATATGTAGGGATCAGGATCAGCGCCCGATCTCCGGCCCTGGAGCAGGAGCTTTCGTATTCCGCCAGCTCCGGCCAAGTGCTTCGCAGCGTTTCCACCAGTCCGGCGGCGGCCGCCGCCTCCGTAAAGGCCAGCAACAGGTTGTATTCCCCGCCGATCGAAACCGGAAACGCATCAATTCCTGTAAGCTCAATCATGCCGCCGCCCTTGGACAGGCCCCGGACCAGCGTGATTTCCCCCTCGGCATCTGTCAGCTTCAAGAGGCTCAGCAGGTGCTCCCCGCCGGCATCCAACGTCTGCTCCACCGAAAAACTCAGTTCTACTCCCGCCGCCTTCAGGTCATCAAACGCCTTCAGCAGTGGAAAGTCCGCATCCGGAAGCCTCCCCAGAAGACCGTGGGCAAACGCATAATCCGAACGCATCCCTTTTCCATTGGGGGAGGCGTATCCGCCTTCCGCCGGAAAAATAACCTCCGCCTTTTTCAAAGGTCCCCGGCACAGTTTCCTGCTCAAGTACGCAATCCGGCACGGGCCGCAGGTGTTGGAGGTAGAAGGTCCGATACCAACCGGCCCCATGACGTTATTGAAGATGGTTACTGTCCGCTTGCTCTGTTTCATGCCGTCTTCCCCCGTTCAAAAATTCAAAACATCTCATTTTATAGGGCTGCTGGCAAAAAATTTGATCCAAAATCAACCAAAAGAGTATGTATCGCTTGACAGAGAGCACACGGGTCCAAAATTTACCGATTGAGCTCAAATTGTTTCATCCATTTATCAATTGCATTTTACAATATTATTTAGAACGCGTCAACTCCTTTTGGTCTATTTTGGAACTAAATAAATCTTTTTGGATCAACTGTAGAAATTCTTTGCTGTAATTTGGCTAAAATCGCAGAACACTCTCGAAGGTCCTCTCTCTTTTTTGGATATCCCTCCAAGCAGCTCAATGGCGCTTTCTTCAAAAATTACTGCTTTTATCCTTTACAAATTTAACGCCATCCATTATTATCTAAATAATGTATTTGCCACTCCATTGCCCCCAGCGTAATCTTTGGTCCCCAAAATACTTAAAAATAAGGAGCAATTCGATATGATACCTGCCGAACGGCATGACAAGATCCTGAGCCTGCTGAATGAGCGAAGGTATATTTCCTTCAACGAGCTCACTCAAAAAATAAACGCGTCCAAGTCGACTCTCCGCCGAGACGTCTATGACCTGGAGCAGGAAGGCTACCTGACCCGCACTCGCGGCGGTATCGCCTTGGGTAACGACGTAGAACAATTCAATGTCACCTCCGAGGCTTCCGTCCAAGTAAGGCAATCAGAAAACACGGATGAAAAAATCCGCATTGCCGAGGCGGCAATGCGGTTCATCCATTCAAATGATACCATATTTCTGGATTCCGGAACCACGACCTACGAGCTGGCCGTAAAGCTGAAGGAGTACCGTCACAGCCTGATGGTCGCCACCAGCGACCTCTCCTCTGCCATGGCACTTTCGAATAACGAAAACCTGGAGATCATCGTCATCGGCGGGAAGCTGCGTAAAAGGCACTACTCCATGATCGGCTATTTCAGTGACAACATCATCTCTCAAATGCATGCAGACACCGCCTTCATCAGCACCGACGCTGTGGACAGCGAAAAGGGCCTCATGGCCTTCTCCCTGGACGAAGTCACCGGGAAAAAGGCCATGATACGGGGAGCCCGAGAAGTCACGCTCCTCTGCGACCACACAAAATTCTCAAGAATCGCCTTTGTGACCATCAGCAGACTTGAGGAAATCGACCATATCATCACCGGAAAGGAACTGGACGAACATACCTATTCTTACTTTACCGAGATGGGGATTGATGTCATCCTGGTCTGAAGCCGTTTGCTCACAGCCTCAGCTCCAGGGCCTGGTGATTCAGCTTGACACAGCTTTCAAACCGTTCCATATAGCGCCGGAAGCCCTCTTTATCTTCCTCCTGAGGCGAGACAGTCTCCATATCCGCGTCCTTGAATACCTTTGACGCCAGGAAATCCTCCAGGGACTCGTCTTTGTCCTGCCGGAATGCATAGGCACACAGCAGCGCCATGCCATAAGGACCGCCCTCTCCGGCGTTTTCCAGGCAGGTCACCTCGGTGTCACAGGCCGCGGCCAGATACCGCTGGCCCACACCCTTGGTCTTGAACACACCGCCGTGGCCCATCAGGCGGTCAATGTGGACATCCTCTCCCTGCAGCAGATCAATACCTGCCTTCAGGGTGGCGAACACGCTGTATAAATGAGCCCGGACGAAATTTTCCAGGTTCAGCGCGCTGTCTGGCCTGCGGATCATCAGAGGGCGGCCCTCGTCGATATGGGTCACGCACTCTCCCGCCAGATAATTCAGCACACAAACCCCACTGCAGTCCGCCTCGCCTTCCAGGCTGAGGGTATACAGCTTCTGGAACAGCTCTCCCTCCGAAACACCGTGTCCAAACAGCGCCAGCAGTTCTCCGAACAGCTTCACCCACATATTCATATCTGCGGTGCAGTTGTTTCCATGGATCTCCGCCACCGGCCTTCCGGCGGGGGTGGTAACCATGTCGATTTCAGGGTACAGCTTCTTCAGCGGGCGCTCCAGCACAATGTCCGCAAAAATGGACGTTCCCGCCGACACATTTCCCGTCCTGGGAGCGACGCTGTTTGTCGCCGCCATCCCCGTGCCGCCGTCGCCCGTGGCGGGGGCAAAGGGAATACCCTCAGGGAGCAGGCCGCCCAACAAGGCACTCCCCTCCTTTGTCAGGCTGCCCGCGATGACACCGGCAGCCTTAATGCCGGGGAACAGCGCCTCTATGGATACCGCCGCCCCATGAGCGGCCAGCAGCGCTTCGGTCTTCTCCACCATCTCCCGGTCATAGGTCAGGTTCCCGCAGTCAATGGGAAACATCCCCGACGCCTCGTCCACACAGACGGCGTTCACGCCGGTCAGCCGGTAATGGAAATACCCCGCCAGAGTGGTCAGATGCCGCAGCCGGGGCAGATGCTCCTCCCCGTTCCGCACCGCCTGATACAGGTGCGCCACGCTCAGGCGTTGGGGGATGTTGAATTGCAGCAGCTCCGTCAGTTCCTCCGCCGCCTCTCGGGTCATGGTGTTCTGCCAAGTCCGGAAAGGTGTCAAAAGCTCCCAGTTTTCGTCAAAAGCCAGATAACCATGCATCATGCCGGAGAGGCCCACGCACTGAAGAAACACATCTTCTTTCAAGTTTTCTAACAGCTCCCGCAACGCAGCACGCAGCCCAACGGCGGCCTCCTCCAGGGAATACGTCCAAACCCCTCCGTCCAGTAAGCTCTCCCAGGTATATCCGCCAGAGGCAATAACCCGGTATTGTCCGTCGATCAGTACGGACTTGATCCGGGTCGAGCCAAACTCAATGCCAAGATACGTCTTGTTTCGCGGTGCGCCCTCCGCCGAGCAGATCAATCTCGCCATCGCATTGTCCTCCATTCCTGATGTTGATCCCCTGTCACTTTTCCAGGGCTTCGCCGTTCTCCAGCGCGTACCGGAGCGCCTCCGTAATGCCGCCCTCCCAGGGCGGGGGGAAAAGCCGGTCCGCCCAGCTCCGCACCTCTTCCAGAGCGCTGACCGGAGCGAAAAAACAATCGGAGATCTCTGCCATGTACACATCCGACATTGCGTCCCCCGCCGTATACATCCGGCAATCGCCATAGAGTCCCCGGAGAAAGGCGGCGGCACTGCCTTTATTCACACCCCGGGCAGTCAACTCGCAGAAATGACGGCTGGCGAAGCTAAAGGTCTCCTCTTCCCCGCTGAAAAGCCGCTCTCGGAGTTCCTCCAGCACCAGGGGGTCGTCTTCCGTGAACAACACCTTGATAATCGGTTCCCGGATATCCTCCAGGGTCGTCAAAGGTGCGCCAGCATCTTCCTCCACTCCTCGGTTCTTCAAGCGGCTGTTTGTTCGGACATTATACACGTCCTCCTGGGTGGTCAGCGTAACACTGACGCCCGGGTACTCCTCCAGAACTGTTTCCAGCTTCTCCAGCGTCCCCTTCCCCAGCGGCCGGGCACACAGGAGCTGGTTCCGGGAAAAATCGTAGACCATCGCGCCTCCGCAGAGGATGCAGGGGGCATTGACCGTGATCTCCTCTACCAGCCGCCGGGCCGACCGCAGACACCGTCCGGTGGACAGTGCAAACTTCCCTCCCGCCTCCATCCACCGGCGAATGGAGGCCAGGACCACAGGTGGAACCGGTTCCCGCGTCTTAAGCAGGGTCCCGTCCACGTCACTGAGAAACAGCCCAGGATTTCGGCGTGCATGCATTCCAGTCGCTTTACTGTCCATAAGTTTCCCAGCCAGCCTTTTCCCGGGCGATCAGCTCCGGGTCCAACGGCGGGACAACGGCATTCGCCATCCGCGCCAGCATCAGCGTTTTCGCGCCCTCTTCCAGATAGACCGCAGCGTACAGGGCTTCTTTCAGGTCCGCTCCAAAGGTAATCACGCCGTGGTGCTTAAGAATTACCGCCCGGGAGCCTCCGGCGTATTCCACCGCCAGCACACCCATGCCCACGGCGGATGAGGGCGTAAAGGGTGCCACACGAACCGGAGCCGCGCAGGCATCAATGATGGTTACCAGGCACTCCGGGATTTCATCCATTGCAAATCCCGCCGCCGTGGCCCAGGGCTGGTGCGTATGAATCACTGCCCCCACCTCCGGCATGTGCCGGAAAATATACGTCAGCGCCTCCGAGTCGGAGGAGGGTTTCCGCCTTCCTTCCATCACATGGCACTCTTCATCTATAAGGCACACATCTTCCGGTGTCATCTCCTCATAAATCATTCCTGACGGAGTTACCAAAAACCGCCCTGCATCCGCCCGAAGCCCTACATTGCCGCCCGAGAGCGACACGAGCCCGCATTTTTTAATCTCCAGCGCAGTGTTCAGCACAGCTGCTTTTTCCGCTTCATACATCCCGTTTCTCCTTTCCCAAGCACATCTGCCTGTCCGCGTCGGCTTCATTAGCCAGGGCCGTCAGCTCCCGGTACCGAGTTCCCGGTTTCTCCGCTTCCCAGACAGCCCGGCCCAGGGCCACGGTGTCAGCTCCCGCCCGGACTACCTGGGGCAACCGCTCCGGCGAGACGCCTCCGTCCACTGTAATCCCGATTCGTTCCGGCAAAAGCGCACGGGCCCGGGCAATTTTAGAAAGCGTCCAGGGATTGAACGCTTGGCCTGCTCCGTCGGGCTCCGAAGTCATAATCAGCACGTAATCCAGTTGATCCGCGTAGATCCCAGCCAGTTCCACCGGCATCTGGAAATTGAACGCCAATCCGGCCCTGGCCCCGCCTTTGCGTATCCTGCTGAGAAGCGCCGCCGGGTAAGGGGCCGCCTCCACTTGAAAGGCGATGCGTTCCACCCGCGTCTTGAGCAGATCCTCCAGGTATGCCTCGGGATCAGACACCATGAGGTGAATATCCATGTGTCTGCTGGGATACCGGCTGGAAACCGCTTCCACCGTTCGTAGCCCAAAAGTGATGTTTGGAATGAAATTTCCGTCCTCTATGTCCATATGAAGCAATTCCACCTCCGGCACGCTCTCGATCGCGCCCTTTAAATCAAGCGGATCCGCCGACGCCAGCGAAGGCATGAGTCTGATCATCGCCCGCCCCTCCTTCCCCAAAATGAGCTCTTCCCGCCTGGCTCTTTTCATTTTAATATTCTTTGATACGTTTTGCAACCACTTTTTTCAAATCGATTCAAAATTTTTCTTTTATTTTCATTCGGTGGTTGCATTATGAATCAATACATGTTAAAATGGTTCACATGCATGGCAAATGCAGTAGAACTATGAAAGGACTGAGCGTATCATGAACTGGATGGAAGAACTTTTTGGCGTGAAAAAACCGATTATCGCAATGTGCCATCTCCAACCGCTCCCCCATGATCCTTATTTTGATCGGGATAAGGGAATGGATTACGTTCTGGATTGTGCGCGAAGGGATCTCCGCGCCCTTCAAGAGGGCGGCGTGGACGGCGTCATGTTCTCAAACGAATTCAGCCTCCCCTATTTAACTGAGGTGGAGCCCATTACGATCGCTTCCATGGGTTGGATTATCGGCGCACTGAGGGATGAAATCAAGATTCCCTATGGCGTCAACTGCCTCTGGGACCCCATCGCCTCCTTGGACCTGTGCGTAGCCGTGGGCGGCAAATTTATCCGTGAAATTATCACCGGCGTCTACGCCTCGGACTTTGGCCTTTGGAACACCAATGTGGGCAAAACCGTCCGCCACAAGGTAGACATCGGGGCCAAGGATGTCCGGATGCTCTATAACATTGTGCCGGAAGCCGCCAAATATTTGGCCGACCGCCCCATCGAGGAGATTGCCCGCTCCACGGAGTTCAACAACCGGCCCGACGCCATTTGCGTCTCCGGCCTCACCGCCGGCGCCGAAACGGACACCCAGGTGCTCACCCGGGTCAAGGCCGCTGTGAAGCGCACCCCGATCCTCTGCAACACCGGCTGCAACATTGATAACATTGTCCGGCAGCTCTCCAGCTCGGACGGCGCCGTCTGCGCCACTACCTTTAAATATGACGGTGTCTTTGAAAACGCCGTCGACATCTCCAGAGTCCGGGCCTTTATGGATGTTGTAAAAGACTATCGCGCCACCCTTTCTTGAGGAAGCCGCCCCCTTTCTGCCCCGGCTTCCCAGCTCTCATGAATTGTGAGGTAAATCAGCATGTTGAGCATGGAACGAGAAAAGAAGATTGTTAACCTGGTCAACCAAAAGGGGATCGTCTCAGTGGAAGAAGTGATGTCCCTTTCCCATATATCCAAGACGACTGCCCATCGTTACATCAGCGCTCTTGACGCTCGGAAACAAATCGTCAAAATCCGGGGCGGCGCCAGGTCCATTCTTCCCGAGGGGTCCGCCGCCGCCACCCCCGCCTGTGAAGAGGAACCTTCCCTGGAGACGAAGGATCTTTTCTCCCAGGAGGAAAAGCGGCGAATCGCTCAGGCCGCCCAAAGTCTGATCTCTCCCGGAGACCGGATCATGCTTGACTCCGGGTCAACAACGCTGGAGTTGGCAAAAGTCCTGGATAAAAATCTTCATGGGACGCTCATTACCAATGATCTCCGGATTGCCATAACTCTTGGCTCTCACCAAAATCTCGACATGTTGTTTGTCGGCGGGATGATACGCAAAGGCTTCTACTCTTCCTACAGCTATTTTGCGGAATCCATGCTGAACTGTCTGGTGATTGACAAGCTCTTTTTCTCCGTGGATGCCGTCAGTCCCGACCTAAGCCTCATGAACTACACCTTAGATGACATCAACTTGAAAAAAAACTGCATTTCCAAGGCCAAGGAGGCCATTCTCCTGTGCGACCACTCCAAGTTTTCCGCCAATGCCCGCTTTGCTTTTGAAAAATTGGATGCCGTCAGCACCATCATCGTGGACAGCGGGCTCTCCCCCGACATCCAGCGCAGGCTGCGGCGGCTGGGCAAACGGCTGCTGATTGTCTAAACGCTCCCTATTCTCCCCGTCCTGCCGTGGTTTCTTCCGGGCGGGGCGGGGAACGCCTTTTCCCTGCTTGTTCTCCCGGTTCCCCGCAGGGTAGGGCTGATGAAACCTGAGCACAAGCGAAATGTTCCACCACATTTTCCAGGCGGAAGGAATCTTTACACATATTCCATTACGACTTACAGAGTACAGAGGAGGAATCCCCTATGAGAGCATTGCAGATCGACCCCGTCGACAATGTGGCGGTGGCTGTCCAGGCTGTTCCCCCCGGCAGCCCGGTAGATATCCGCAGCGATTTGACCATAGCCGCCAGAGAAGCAATCCCCGTGGGCCACAAGCTCGCCCTGCGCGACATCGCCGCCGGAGACATGGTGATAAAATACGGCGTCCCTATCGGGCGGGCATCCCGGGATATCGCGCGGGGCAGCCACGTACATACTCAAAACGTGGAAGACATCACGACTCAGCTCTGCCTGGAATATGCAGCGACATTTCAAAGGGAGGTGAAAGCATGACCAAAATCTTTCAAGGCTACGCGCGAGTCAATGGATCGGTAGGCATTCGAAATTACGTGCTGCTGATGTCCATGGTACACTGCTCCAACACAGTGGCTCAGCAGATTGCCTGGAGGACCGGGACGCATGCCATTACCCATGAGTATGGCTGCATTGAATTTGCGGACAGCCACGCTCGGACCTACCTGGCTCTGCTGTCCGCGGCGCTGAATCCCAATGTGTACGCAGTGTTGCTGGTGGGCCTGGGCTGTGAACAGACGGATCACAACGCCTTGATGCAGGAAATCGCGGCCTCCGGCAGGCCGGTGGCCTTTGTCGGTATTCAAGAATCCGGCGGCCCGAAGGAGGCCGTGGAACGGGGCACCTCCATCGTGGAAACCTTTCAGCGGGAAGCGGCGGCGCAGAAGCGGATGCCCTTCCCTATTTCCAAGCTGGTGCTGGGTGTCCAATGCGGAGGCTCCGATTGGACCACCGCTCTGTCCGGCAATGCCGCCATTGGCGAGATGACGGACCTTCTGGTCAGCCAGGGCGGCAGTATCATCATCAGTGAGGTCGCCGGTTTCCCAGGCAGCGAACATGTCCTGGCCAGCAGGGCGGCCAACCCTGCGACAGGGCTCCAGATCATTCAAATGTGCGACGAGCTTCGATCGGAATATGCCGCCGTACACGGCCAGACCATGGAAGAGGTAAATCCCACTCCCGGCAACAAGGCCGGAGGCATTACCACCCTGGTGGAAAAATCCATGGGAAATGTAAAAAAGATGGGTGTCCTTTCCAAAATCCAGGGCCTTATCCACGCGGGGGAACCGGTTCCCTATCCCGGGCTCTGGATGCTGGACCTCCGGGCCCCGGGCATCGACGGGAACGCCACCAGCGGCTTTGCCATGTCCGGCGCACATATCAATGTATTCAGCACCGGACGCGGCTCCCCGCTGGGCAACATAGTCATGCCCGTGCTGAAGCTCACCGGCAACCCCCAGAGTTTCCGAGAGATGCCCGGCCTCTTTGACTTCAACGCCGGCGTAGCCCTGGAGGGCGTTCCTCTCCGGGAGGTGGGGGCCGCTCTCTTGGAGCGGGTTCTGGAAATTGCTGATGGCAAGGAGACGAAATCGGAACGCAATGGGGATTTCGAGTTTATCATTCCCCGGGAAAATGGCCGCTGAGCCGGAAAGGGACACGGCATTGGACATCATTTGCGTAGAGCACCCCTATTTGGGACAGTTCACCAAAAGTTTCCTGATCCCCGGACAGGAGGGGGGCTTCTTGATCGACACCGGGCTTTTCAGCGGCGCCCAGCGGATTGCCGCCCTGGCTCCCCAGCCTGAAGCGGTCCTCTGTACCCACGGGCACTGGGATCACACTGGCGGTCACCTCCTTTTCCAGACTCGTGGGGCAGTGGTATACGCTCACCCCGGTGATCAGCCTCTTCTGGAGGACCCGGAGCGGCAATGGACCCTCCTCTATGAGCAGTTCTCTGGCGATTTCGACATTCCCCCCGCTCGGCGGGATATTTATCGGCAGGAGGTTCAAAAACCTGTTTTTGCCACCAGGGACCTATACGATGGACAGATGCTGTCCATCAGCGGTGTCGATCTGCAGATCATCGCTGCGCCGGGGCATTCCGACGGGAGCGTCTGCCTTTACCTGCCTCAGGAGGGCATCCTCTTCACAGGGGACGCAGTCTGCGGCGACGGTTTTTTCGGCGTGCTCCCCCAAATCAACCATGTGAGCCCCTATCGGGCCACACTGGAGCGCTTGGCGTCCCTGGATGCCGACCGGGTGTACAGTGCCCACAGTCCGGACATCTGGAACGCAGCCTCCTATCACGAGCAACTTCGCCAGGGCCTGCTTTCCGTGGAGCGCCTTTATCGGTGGACCCGGGAATTTCTAGATGCTCATCCTCGAAACTTCCGATTGGGAGAGCTGGCTGCCTACCTCTGCCGGAGGGAGAATGGAAAACCCTTAGGCAGCGGGGCCTGCATCACGGCGGCCGCCTTTTTAGAGGAATTTTCCGCTCAATACGATACCGCGGCGGCGTGCTGCGGGCTCTACAAACTCTGAACAAACCGCGTGAAGAGCGCACGGAGGTTTTTATGTTTGATTTTCAAGATCAAGTCGTTGTAGTCACTGGCGCTTCCGGGATTGGCATCGGAAATGTCATCGCTCGGCAGTTCTACGCCGCCGGAGCGAAGCTGGCCATATGCAGCCACAATAAGGAGCGCATTCATCAGGCGGCGGAGGAAATCTCCGGCCAGGACACAGCCCGGATGTTTGCCGCAGAGATGGACGCCGGCAGCGTCGATTCCGTCCGAGCCTTCGCGGAGGCGGTAATCCAGCGGTATGGCCGCATTGACGTATGGGTCAACAATGCGGGAATCCACTTCCCCAAGCCGTCCCTGGAGGTCACACCGGACGACTGGGACAACACCGTAAACGTAAATCTGCGGGGGTATTTCTTCGGGGCCCAGGCGGCGGCAAGGGTCATGGTGGAACAAAGTGGAGGCTGTATTGTCAACATCGGGTCCGTAAACAAGGCTATCGTCACCGTCGGAGAGACCGTATACGCCGCCACTAAGGCCGGGATCTCCAAGATGACGGAAAACCTGGCCAGAGAATGGGGTCCCAGCGGTATCCGGGTCAACTGCGTGGCTCCCGGCAGCGTCCCCACGCTGATAAACCGGAAACAATATTCCGATCTTCGGGTCCACCAAGCCATGTGTGACAAACTGCCCCTCCGACGGCGGGGCGAAGTTCGGGAGATCGCCGACGGCGTCCTGTTCCTGGCATCTTCCTATGCCTCTTATATCACCGGGCAGACCCTCTTTATTGACGGCGGGCTGTCCATTGTCTGCGGCTAATCCAAGAGGCTCTTCGTCTTTGGAAAGGCAGCCGCGTGACGTGCAAGCGTCACGCGGCTGCCTTTCTCTTTCTCATACAAACCGTACGCGTCCTTCACCAGACCTGTCCAGGGCGCGGCCACCTTCTTTCCCGCAAACTCCCGCAGAAGCGCCAGGGGACAGCTGAGGTGAAAAAGTTGATCCGTTTGGAAGCTGCAAAAACCTACCGCCTTTTAGAACTGAATTTTTATATTCCCATTTACTCCATCTCTTGGGTTCCCCTAACACCGAAGAGGATGTATCATCAAGCGGCTGAAGCTATAGGTTGCTTGGTGAAGCTGTCAGAGCGGGATAACGCTGTAAGCCAAATCTATGCTGGGCAAGATTGCCTTGCTCCGTTTATGGACGACTTCCGCAACGCTGCAATAGATATTTTATTCGTGTGCCCATTTTTGAACAAGCCCCGCTTAAAAGCAATCCTGCCGATTTTGGAGAAAGAGATTGCGCGCGGCACCTTGATCACAATTTGTACACGGATACCGGAAAGCTATCAACCGGAACAGAGAGAAGTCATCGGTGAGTTGATTGCACAATTAGAAAAGAACAGGCCGAATGTAAGACCGGGAAAGATCTTTTATGCCGTTATGCGGCAATGAATCAAAGCACCGTATGGTACGAAAATATTGAGTATCTTTCGTATAGTTATGAACGATACCGAGCGGAGCAAGCAAACACTATTCGTCAACCGATATCTTCTAGTAACCATGGGCTGGACATATGCAAAGTATTGCAGATACAACAAGGATGCCTGGAACTTGGAAATCAAAGCAAATTACTACCTAGCCTTCAAAAGAGCTTTCAAAGCGGAACCATTTGAGACGTGTTTCCCAAAATTTATATCAGAAAGGAACCAAAAACCATGAAAAAGCAACACCATTCTCTGGGAATGTGTTTGACAGCCCTACTGTTGGTGTTGATCTGTGTTCCTGGACTGTTCCCTACTTCCACATTTGCGGCGGCGGACACAATTAAGCTCAAGGACTTCGGTATATCCGGTGTCGCTTATCAGCCCAAAGCGCTGGGCAGATGCACACTTCACCAGATGTATTACGAAAGGAAAGGCTGTGCAGCTTATCCATTACGGACGTGATATTGCCGTTATACACAAAAGAGGCGGAAGTCTGATCGGCGCTTTCTTTGTAATCCGCAATTCCCGCAAGGTCAAGGAATCCGTTGGGAATTGCAGATTTCATTGTAACGGAAACCTTTTTATAGCCGCTCTACCGCAGTTCTTTGATAGACTGGATGCCCACAAGTTGGCCATCCTTCAAAATCGCCACACGGTCACAGAGCCGCTGTACCTCGCTCAGAACATGGGCGAGCAGAGGGATCGCTGTCCCCCGGCGGTTTTCTTCCTCCAGCACTTCATAAAACGCCTGTCGAATCAGAGGGTCAAGGCCGCTTATCGGTTCGTCCATAATGACCAGCTTGGGGCGTGTGATAGGAGCGGAAACAATGCCGACTTTCTTCCTGTTCCTCGGGGACAGGTCGGAAATTCTGCGGTATAAATCCAGATCAAGCCGCGCTGCCAGGTCATTCACCTTTGACCAGCAATCCATGCCATAAAGATTGGCGGTATACTGCAAAAGCTGGTGGACTTTCATACTCTCGTAGTAGCTGTCCTCGCTGGACAGATAGCCCACGTTCCTAGCAATCTTACTGGCCTGCGTCTGACAGTCCAGGTCAAAGATCGTGGCGCTCCCCCCGGTGGGGCGAATCAGTCCCATCAACGTGCGGATGGTCGTAGATTTCCCAGCGCCATTCGACCCGATGAAGCCGCAAATTTCCCCAACGTTGATGGAAAAGCTGAGATTACTGATGCCTTGGTGCTTTCCATAGCTTTTCATCAATCCGTTCAAGGCGATAATCTGCTCATTCATAACCCGCACTATAACTATGTGGTTGTTGTCCTTATGCGGGGTAGCCCTTACGGTTTTAAGGCTTTTCTCATGTTCCTCAAAAGTTCTTCCCTTTATCTTCCGGTTTCCGCTGCCGGCCCTTTGAGTCATCCCAAGCAGTCGCATCGCCCCCAAACGCCCCCGCCCTCCGGTCCTCTTTTCCTCCTGCAACGGATTTATCCACACGCTCCCCTGCGCTCCCCATACGCCCCCGTTCCGTTACCGTTTTGTAACCTTTTCCCACCCGTTCCCCGAATCTTTTCCAGTCAATTCTTGTCCAAATGCGTCAAAAGTGGGGATAATTATACCCGCAAAGCCCAAAAGGCTTGACAAAAGTGGGGTGAAGGTGTATACTGAGCCCAGTTTCTCATTGGTAACAAAAGTTACAAGCCGCCTGTTCAAACCGGGCGGCCGCCCAATACTCCCCCGCAGGGGACCCCGCGGCGCCCCTCCGCCCCTTCGGGTGCGGCAGGAGGACGGGGCTTTTCAAAAGCCCTGCCGCGAAATCACCTTTATCAGGAGGGTATTCTCGTGAACGCTGATCAACGACCAAGTCTCTTATACGCCCTTTGCCGGCGCGGCGGCATGATGCTGTTCTGTCTGCTTGTCGCCACTGTCACCGGCCTTTCCGCCACCGGCTGGGCCGACTCCCTGTTCCTCATCACCGGGACAGAGGACGAGGCTGCCATCATTCTGGACCCAAACCAGGAAAATCCCCCCGACCTGTCCTCTCAGATAGTCTATGTCTCCAACGGCAGCCGGGGCTATGACATCACCTTGCAGGAGGGCACCACCGTCACCGTCCGGCACGAAGGCTCCGCCATGACCGTCCAGTCCCACAAGGAGAGCGTTTCCTCCCTGCTCTCCCGGCTGCACATTTACCCCAGCGCGCTGGAGATGATCGGCGTGAAGCTCTACGAGTCCGGCGTGGAGGTGAATGTCGCCTCCGAGCTGACCTACTATGACTATGTCACCGAAACCGCCCCCTTTTCCACCCAGCGGGTAGCCAATCCCGAAATGCCGGAGGGAGAGGAGAAGGTGGTCCAGGAGGGCTCCGACGGCGTGCGCTCCTCCGTCTATGAGGTGGTCTGGTCCAACGGGGCTCAGCTCTCCCGTCAGTTCGTGGAGGAGCTGGACACCACCGCCGTGGACCGCATTGTGGAGTACGGCACCGCCAAGCCCAAGCCGAAGCCCTCCGAGGTCAAGGAGAACCCGGACAGCATTCTGGCGGAGCACGGGGAAACCGGCGGCGGCATCGCCAGCATCTCCGAACATGCCGACGGCAGCGGCGTCCTGACCTTGAAGGACGGAACCGTGCTGAACTACTCCGGCGTCCGCTCCATGACCGCCACCGCCTACACCACCGGACACGGCGGCGTAGGCACCCGTACCGCCAGCGGAACCGCCGTCCACGTGGGCTCCGTGGCCGTGGACAAAAGCGTTATTCCCCTGGGCACCCGCATGTATATCGTCGCCGGAGGAAACGTGGTCTACGGTCTGGCCGTAGCGGAGGACACCGGCGTTAAGGGCAGCAAAATCGACCTTTATTACGACACCTACGACGAATGCATCCAGTTCGGCAGGCGCTCCTGCACTGTTTATATTCTGGAATGACTTTGATCGGGGCTCCCGGCTTTCCGCCGGGAGCCTCTCCTGTTTTCGAGACATCTTTGCGAAACCATCCCAAGCCGGGGACGGAATTTTTCTGGGAACTGTCAATTTTGTCAATTGCGGTCCGGCCCGGAAACCGATACAATAAGGTATGACCTATTTCCCGGAATCTTCTTCACAACGAGGTGCTTGGAATGAACAACAGTCACATCTCCCATACCAAGGCCATCCGCGCCCAGCTGCTGGCGGCGATGCGCGACGGCGAATACGCCCACCGGGAGCGTCTGCCCCGGGAGAGCGTGCTTTGTGTCAAGCTGGGCATCAGCCGCACCCAGCTGCGGGACATTCTGGCCTCCCTGGAGCGGGAGGGCTTCATCACCCGCCGCCACGGTGTGGGCACCATCATCAACCGCCATGTGCTGGACGTCCACACCCGAATGGACATCGAGGTGGAGTTTCTGGACATGATCCGCCAGAACGGCTTCACCCCGGCGGTGGCCTCCGTCCGCTTCTGGGAGGAGCCGGCGGACGAAAAGACCGCCGCCCAACTCCAGCTCCCCCAGGGAACGCCCATGCTCCGGGTCTCCCGCCTCTGCACCGCCGACGG
Source organism: uncultured Oscillibacter sp. (assembly GCA_910583695.1). Classification (GTDB taxonomy): domain Bacteria; phylum Bacillota; class Clostridia; order Oscillospirales; family Oscillospiraceae; genus Oscillibacter. Next base: position 10,341 of record CAJTZL010000018.1, on the reverse strand, counting down.
CCGCCCCGCCATCTACTGCGAGGACGTCATCGAAAAGGCCCTGATCCGGGAGCACTACACGGAGGAGGACCTGAAGCCGCCCATCTTCCACTTCCTTCAGCAGTCCTGCGGCATATACCCCTACCTGGACCTGACGGACCTCCGGGCCGTCCCGGCGGACGGAAAGCTGGCGGACATCCTCCAGGTCGGCGTAGGCACCCCGCTGCTGTATATGGAGGAGGTGGACTTCGACATCGACGGCAAGCCGGTGTTCTGCTCCGCCGAATACTTTGCCGACGGCATTTTCCGTCACACGGTTCTGCGAAAGAAGCTGTAAATTTGAAAGGAGAGTTTCCAATGAAAAAAGTTGCCGTACTCATGGGCTCCGATTCCGACTGGCCGGTGGTCCGTGCCGCCTGCGCCCAGCTGGACGCCTTCGGCATCCCCTACGAGGCCCATATCATGAGCGCCCACCGCAGTCCCGCCCAGGTGGCGGAATTTGCCTCCTACGCCCGGAAAAGCGGCTTCGGCGTCATCATCTGCGCCGCCGGCATGGCCGCCCATCTGGCGGGGGCCGTAGCCGCCAACACCACCCTGCCCGTCATCGGCATCCCCATGAAGGGGGGCGCTATGGACGGGCTGGACGCTTTATTGGCCACAGTCCAGATGCCCAGCGGCATCCCCGTGGCCACGGTGGCCCTCGACGGGGCCAGGAACGCCGCCCTTCTGGCCGCCCAGATTCTGGCGGTGGAGGACGCCAATCTGGCCGCCTGGCTGGACGCCGCCCGCCGGGACATGGCCGCCCAGATCGAGGAAAAGGACGCCGCCCTGCAATCGGAAATCTGACCGGTTTTCCTTTGACTTCACTTTACTTGACGGAGGAACTTGACATGCAAAAGCTGGAACAGCTCTATGAGGGCAAGGCCAAGAAGGTCTTCAAAACCGACGACCCGAATCTGTACATTGTGGACTACAAGGACGATGCCACGGCCTTCAACGGCCTGAAAAAGGGAACCATCGTGGGCAAGGGCATCATCAATAACCAAATGACCAACCGCTTCATGGCCAAGCTGGAGAAGGCCGGGATCCCCACCCATTTCGTGGAGGAGCTCAGCCAGCGGGAGACCGTGGTGAAAAAGGTCTCCATCGTCCCCCTGGAGGTCATCATCCGCAACATTTCCGCCGGGTCCTTCGCCAAGCACTACGGCGTGGAGGAGGGCATCGTCTTCGACGCCCCCACCATCGAGTTCTCCTACAAGAACGACGACCTGGGGGACCCCCTGCTGAACGAGCACCACGCCCTGGCCCTGAAGCTGGCCACGAGGGAGGAGATTGAAACCATCAAGCGGTACGCCTTCCAGGTCAACGACTTTCTTAAGTCCTTCTGGTCCTCCTGCGGTGTGACGCTGGTGGACTTCAAGCTGGAGTTCGGCCGCCTGGAGGACGGAACGATCGTCCTGGCGGACGAGATCAGCCCCGACACCTGCCGCCTCTGGGACTCCAAGACCCATGAAAAGCTGGACAAGGACCGCTTCCGTCGGGACCTGGGCGGCGTGGAGGACGCCTATGCCGAGGTCATGCGCCGGATGGCGGAGGCGCTGTAAGTGGGTATCATCGGGGGGCCGGACGGCCCCACCGCGATTTTTGTCTCCACCATCCCCGCCGGGATCGCCGCCTTAGCGCTCCTGGCCGCGGCGGCGCTGGGGGCTGTACTCTGGATATTCCTGCGCGAGCGTAAAAAATAAGGAGGCTGCAATGGGCGGTTTTTTTGGCGCGATTTCAAAACGGGACGTGGTGCTGGACGTGTTCTTCGGCACGGACTACCACTCCCACCTGGGCACCCGCCGGGGCGGCATGGCCGTTTACGACGGGGAGAAGTCCGGCTTCCACCGGCAGATTCACAACATTGAAAACACCCCCTTCCGCACGAAGTTTGAAAAGGACCTCAGCTCCTTCCACGGGCAGGCGGGCATCGGCTGCATCAGCGACACGGACCCCCAGCCCCTGCTGATGCGCTCCCACCTGGGGCTCTACGCCATCTCTACCGTGGGCATCATCCAAAATGCCGAGGAGCTGGTGGAACAGTACTTTTCCGACCACGGCCACCAGTTCATGGCCATGAGCTCCGGCAAGGTCAACGCCACGGAGCTGGTGGCCTCCCTGATCAACCAGAAGGACGATCTGGTTTCCGGCATCCGTTACGCCCAGGAGCAGATCGAGGGCTCCATGACCATCCTCATCCTCACTCAGGACGGCATCTACGCCGCCCGGGACCGCCTGGGCCGCCTGCCGGTGCTCATCGGCCAGAGCGCCGAGGGCTGCTGCGTCTCCTTCGAGTCCTTTGCCTACCACAAGCTGGGCTATCAGGACGCCTACGAGCTGGGGCCCCAGGAGATTGTAAAGCTCACACCGGAGGGCTGGGAGACGCTCTCCCCCGCCGGGAAGGACATGCGCATCTGCGCCTTTCTCTGGACCTACTTCGGCTACCCCAACTCCTGCTACGAGGGGATGAACGTGGAGGTCATGCGCTGCCGCAACGGCGAGATCATGGCCCGGGACGAGGTCCAGCGGGGCCAGCTGCCCAAGGTGGACTACGTGGCGGGGGTGCCGGACTCCGGCGTCCCCCATGCCATCGGCTTCGCCAACCGCAGCGGCAAGCCCTTCGCCCGGCCCTTTGTGAAGTACACTCCCACCTGGCCCCGGTCCTTCATGCCGGAGAGCCAGGACGTGCGGAATCAGGTGGCCAAGATGAAGCAGATTCCCGTCCACGAGCTCATCCGGGGGAAGAAGCTCCTCTTCGTGGACGACTCCATCGTCCGGGGCACCCAGCTCCGGGAGACGGTGGAATTTCTCTACGAGTCCGGCGCGGAGGAGGTCCACATGCGCTCCGCCTGTCCCCCCATTATGTACGGCTGCAAGTACCTGAACTTCTCCCGGAGCAATTCCGACATGGAGCTCCTCAGCCGAAAAACCATCCAGGCCCTGGAGGGGGACGCGGGCCGGGAGCACCTGGAGGAGTATGCCGACGCCTCCACGGAGCGGGGCCGGTGTATGCTGAAGGCCATCTGCGAGGAAATGGGCTTTGACTCCCTGGGCTACCAGTCTCTGGACGGCCTGCTGGAGGCCATCGGCATCGACCGGGACAAAATCTGCACCTACTGCTGGACGGGCAGAGAATAATTGAGAAAAGGAGAGGGCCGCGATGATCGAGTCAAGATGCGGAATTTTATGCGGGGAATGCGCCTATCGGGAACAACCGGGCTGCGCCGGCTGTACGCAGATTCAAAAGCCCTTCTGGGGCGACAGCTGCCCGGTCAAGGCATGCTGTGAGGGAAAGGGACATTCCCATTGCGGCCGGTGCGGGGAGTTTCCCTGCGCCCTGCTGAACCAGTTCGCCTATGACGAGCACCAGGGCGACGGCGGGAAGCGGATTGAACAGTGCAAATGCTGGAAGGAGAATGAGGCATGAACAACTCCCATTCCACAGCCTACGCCGCCGCCGGGGTGGACATCACCGCCGGCTATGAGGGCGTGCGGCTGATGAAGCCCTTTGTGGAGCGCACCAGAATCCCGGGGGTGGTCTCCGGTATCGGCGGCTTCGGCGGCCTCTTTGCGCCGGACCTCTCCGGCATGGAGGAGCCCGTCCTGGTCTCCGGCACCGACGGCGTGGGCACCAAGCTCCGTCTGGCTCAGCTGCTGGGCAAACACGACACCATCGGAATCGACTGTGTGGCCATGTGCGTCAACGACATCATCTGCTGCGGGGCCCGTCCCCTCTTCTTCCTGGACTACATCGCCATCGGCAAAAACGAGGCGGAGAAGGTGGCCTCCATCGTCTCCGGCGTGGCGGAGGGCTGCGTCCGGTCCGGCTGCGCCCTGATCGGCGGCGAGACCGCCGAGCACCCCGGGGTCATGGCCCCCGACGACTACGACATTGCGGGCTTTGCCGTGGGCGTGGTGGACAAGCCCAAAATCATCGACGGGAGCAGGGTTCGGGAGGGAGACGCCCTCATCGGCCTGACCTCCTCCGGCGTCCACTCCAATGGCTTCTCTCTGGTGCGGAAGGTCTTCGACATCGAGCACGCCGACCTGAAAACCCCCATGGACGAGCTGGAGGGCAGGAGCCTGGGCGAGGTTCTGCTGACTCCCACCAAGCTCTACGTCAAGCCGGTCCTGGCCCTGCTGGAGGGGGGAATTGACCTCCACGGAGCCAGCCATATCACCGGCGGCGGCTTCTTTGAAAACGTGCCCCGGATGCTGCCCAAGGGGCTGGAGGCCCACTTCCACGCCGCCATGCTGCCCCGGCTCCCCATTTTTGAGCTCATCGCCAAGCGGGGGAACGTCTCCGCGCACGACATGTACAACACCTTCAACATGGGCCTCGGCATGGTGCTGGCGGTTCCCGCGGAAGAAGCGGACCGGGCTCTGGAGCTCCTGCACGCTGCCGGAGAGCCGGACGCGGCCCTCGTGGGCAGCGTCCACCCGGGCAGCGGGGGCGTCCTCTTCTGCGAGGTCTGCCCCCCGGTCTTATGAGCCGGGCGCGCATCGCCGTCCTGGTCTCCGGCGGCGGAACGAATCTGGAGGCCCTGTTAAACGCCCAGGAGGCGGGTTCAATTCCCCATGGAGAGATCGTGCTGGTTCTCTCCAGCGCCGCCGGGGCCTATGCCCTGGAGCGGGCGAAAAACCACGGCGTCCCCGGCTTCGCCGTGCCCCGAAAGGGATGCACCCAGGAGGAATTTGAAGCCGGCCTGACGGAAAAACTGACCGCGCACCGGACGGACATGATTATTCTGGCGGGCTTTCTCTCCATCCTGTCGGAGGACTTCGTGCGCCGCTGGCCGGACCGCATCCTGAACGTCCACCCCTCCCTGATTCCCGCCTTCTGCGGAAAGGGGTGCTATGGCCTGAAGGTCCACGAGGAGGCCCTCCGCCGGGGGGTGAAGGTCACGGGGGCCACGGTGCATCTGGTAAACGAAATTCCCGACGGAGGCCGCATTCTCCTGCAAAAGGCCGTGGACATTCTCCCCGGCGACACGCCGGAAACGCTTCAGCGCCGGGTGATGGAACAGGCGGAGTGGGTGTTGCTGCCCCAGGCGGCAGAGCTGACCGCCCGAAGCCTGTCTGCTGACTGAAAGGATGGTTTTCAAAAATGGACCGCTCTCAACTTCACGACTTCCACCCCGCCAGCGCCCCCACGGAGGGCCTGTGCGGGGATATCAGCGTCCTGCTCTCCCGCTCCCGCCGGGAGCGCCGCCCCTGCGAGCGGGACGCCTTCCTTGCCCTGCTGGCAGGGGTGCCCGCCCTGCGGAGGACCCCCGGTCTCCCGGAGCCCAAGGGGCCGGACTACTTCACCACCCTGCCCCTCTGCGCCGCGGAGGCGGATGCCGCCGCCTGCCGAACCCATCTGAAAACGGTTTTCGGCATCAAGGACAAGGACGGTCTTCTGGACTTCTGCGACCGGCAATTCCACTGCCAGGACCACTATCTGGACTTCGAGGCCGTCTGGGAGGGGCGCCCCCTCTTTGATCTTGCCTCCCTGAACCCCGACGCCGCCGGATTCTTCATCCGGGCCCGGGACTTCTCCGCCCAGTTCTATCCCCTGGTGGGGCACCTGGGCTACCTTGCCTGGGACATCAGTGAACGGACAGGCCATCTCCGGGCGGCGCTGGCCTGCGGTCTGCTGACCCGGGAGGAGTTCGACCAGCTGGCGGAGGAGCAGATCGCCAAGGCCCAGGCCTTCGGCAGCTGGGAGGAGTACGCCGCCAGTCTGGTCTGCGGTGCGCTGTACTGGGACTTCCGCCAGGGGACCTCCCTGCCGGACCTCCGGAAGGCCCAGCAGCTTTGGATGGATTTGGTGCGGACCCTGCTGGCCAACGACGCCGCCTGGGACAGCGGCTTCTGGTACACCCCCAGGCGGGAGAAGGAATACCGCCTCTGGCCCTCGGAGATGAAGCTGTACCTCCCGGACTGGGAGGGCCCCAACGGCTGCTTCCTGACGGACCGCATCGCCGTGGACGGCTGCAAAGTCGGCTGGTGCTACCGGGAGGAGCCGGAGACGGCCTTCCCCGACAGCGGCTGGCGCTTCTTCGCCGGAGACGAGAGCGAGGAATACATTGCGGACATCGGCCACACCGGCATTTTCGACCTGAACACCGCCTGCAACCTGGACCCGGAGATCGTCCCCCTGCTGACCGCCCCTTACCGGAGCGCCTTCGTCCGGGGAGAGGACGGGACGTTCCGCCCGGAGCCCTTTGAGCTGACGGAAGACTGACGCCATATCCGCAAGCGCCGGGGCGGCCCTTGCAGACAGCCCCGGCGCTATGCGAACATGCCGGCGGAAAACGGCCATGCCCTCATCGGCCGGGACACGGCAGATAAATAAAGAAAAAGGAGCGAGGACCATGAACGAGCTGGAACTGAAATACGGCTGCAACCCCAACCAGAAGCCCTCCCGCATCTTCATGAAGGACGGCGGGGACCTGCCCCTGACCGTTCTGAACGGCAAGCCCGGCTATATCAACTTCCTGGACGCCCTGAACTCCTGGCAGCTGGCCCGGGAGCTGAAGGAGGCCACGGGCCTCCCCTCCGCCGCCAGCTTCAAGCACGTCTCCCCCGCCGGGGCCGCCGTGGGCCTGCCCCTCAGCGAGACGGACCGGAAGCTTTACTTCGTGGAGCCCGGCGCGGAGCTCTCCTCCGCCGCCTGCGCCTACATCCGGGCCCGGGGGGCGGACCGGCTCTGCTCCTACGGCGACTGGGCGGCCCTCTCCGACGTGTGCGACGCCTCCGCCGCCGGCTATCTCAAGGCGGAGGTCTCCGACGGCATCATCGCCCCCGGCTACACGGAGGAGGCCCTGGAGATTCTGAAAACCAAGAAGAAGGGCGGCTACAACGTGGTCCAGATCGACCCGGCCTACAAGCCCGCCCCCCAGGAGTTCAAGGACGTCTTCGGCGTCACCTTTCAGCAGGGCCGGAACGAGTACAAAATCGACGAGAGCCTCCTGACCAATCTGGTGACGAAAAACCGGAACATCCCCGCCCAGGCGAAGATCGACATGGTCGTGGCCCTCATCACCCTGAAATACACCCAGTCCAACTCCGTCTGCTATGTGAAGGACGGACAGGCCATCGGCGTGGGAGCAGGCCAGCAGAGCCGCATCCACTGCACCCGTCTGGCCGGAACCAAGGCGGACAACTGGTGGCTGCGCCGGCACCCGGCGGTCCTGGCCCTGCCCTTTGTGGAACACATCCGCCGCCCGGATCGGGACAACGCCATCGACGTGTACCTCTCCGACGAGTGGGAGGACCTGCTGGCGGAGGGCGAATGGCAGCGGGTCTTCACAGAACGTCCCCAGCCCCTGACGGCGGAGGAGAAAAAGGCCTGGATTGCCGGGCTCTCCGGCGTCACCTGCGGCTCCGACGCCTTCTTCCCCTTTGGGGACAACGTGGAGCGTGCCCGGAAGAGCGGCGTGGAGTTCATCGTCCAGCCCGGCGGAAGCATCCGGGACGACCACGTGATCGAAACCGCCGACAAATACGGCATGGCCATGTGCTTCACCGGGATGCGCTTATTCCACCACTGAGGGAAAGGGGGATTTCCATGCATGTCGGCAGCAGCTCCGGCTCCCGTTTCTGCCCCTCTCCGGAGGAGTACGAGACCCATCTGAAGGCCTGCTTCACCTCCGAAGAGGACAATGAAATCTGGTGCGCCCAGAGCGAGGGCGGATACCCCTGCCTCTCCATCCTGGTCAAAGGCGAACAGGCCGTTGTGAATTACTTTGCCCAAGAGGGCGGGGACATGGCCGCCTCCTTCGGGGATGAGAACGCGGCAGGCTCCATTGACTTTTGCGGAGGGCAGTACGAAATCGCAGCTTATCAGGTGATTCCTGCCGCCGACGCCATGAAATGCGCACTGGCATTCTTCCAGTCTCAGGAAATCCCGGACTGCATTGAGTGGGAAGAGCTGTAACACGATGCTGAGATAGAAAGGGTGGATTTATGAATCTGCTTGTTGTCGGCGGCGGCGGCCGCGAACACGCCATCATCAAGAAATTGAAGGAAAATCCCACGGTTGAAACCATCTACGCACTCCCCGGAAACGGCGGGATTGCCCAGGACGCCGTGTGCGTCCCCTCCATCGGAGCCAAGGACATTGACCAAATCGTGGACTTCGCCAAGTCCCACGCCGTCGGCTTCGCCGTGGTGGCCCCGGACGACCCCCTGGCCCTGGGCTGCGTGGACCGGCTCCACGAGGCGGGAATCCCCTGCTTCGGCCCCGAGGCCAAGGCCGCCCGCATCGAGGCCAGCAAGGTCTTCGCCAAGAATCTGATGCGAAAATACGGCATTCCCACCGCCCGGTACGAGGTTTTCAACGACCCCGCCAAGGCCCTGGCCTACCTGCAAAACGCCTCCTTCCCCATTGTGGTCAAGGCCGACGGCCTGGCCCTGGGCAAGGGCGTGCTGATTCCCGAAAATTTCCGGGAGGCGGAGTCCGCCGTGAAGTCCATCATGGAGGACCGGGCCTTCGGCGACTCCGGCAGTGAAATCGTCATTGAGGAGTTCCTGACGGGCCCGGAGGTCAGCGTCCTGGCCTTCACCGACGGAACCGCCATCGTCCCCATGGTCTCCTCCATGGACCACAAGCGGGCCGGAGACGGCGACACCGGCCCCAACACCGGCGGCATGGGCACCGTGGCCCCCAACCCCTGCTACACGCCGGAGGCCGCGGCGGCGTGCATGGAAAGCATCTTCCTTCCCACCCTGGCCGCCATGCGGGCGGAGGGCTGTCCCTTCAAGGGCTGTCTGTACTTCGGCCTCATGCTCACCCCCGACGGCCCCAAGGTCATTGAGTACAACTGCCGCTTCGGCGACCCGGAGACCCAGGTGGTCCTCCCCCTGCTGAAAACGGACCTTTTGACCGTCATGCAGGCCGTGGAGAACGAGACTCTGGGCGATCTCCCTGTGGAGTGGCACGACGGCTCCGCCGCCTGCGTCATCCTGGCCTCCGGCGGCTACCCCGGCAGCTATGAGAAGGGACGGGAGATTTCCATTCCCAAGGACCTCCCTGCAAACGTCACGGTCTACCACGCCGGGGACAAGCGGACGGAGGATGGAACGTTAGTCACCAGCGGCGGCCGGGTCCTGGGTGTCACCGCCGTGGGCGGCGGCCTGGAGGCCGCGCTGAAGGACGCCTACGCCACCGCGGAACGCATCTGCTTCGAGGGCAGGTATCTCCGGCACGACATTGGGAAGCGGGCCCTCCGGGCCCTGGAGGGATAATATGGTACGTCGCATCTATGTAGAAAAACGTCCCGGTCTCAGCCCTGAGGCCGGCAGCCTGCTGGCGGACCTGCGGGACTTCCTGGGCATTCCGGGCGTCACCGGCGTCCGGATTCTCCACCGTTACGACGTGGAGAACCTGGAAGCCCAAGCCTTTGAAAAGGCCCGCCGGACCGTGTTCTCCGAGCCCCAGGTGGATATTGTCTGGGATGAGGCGGTCTTCGTTGCCGGAGACTGCCCCCGCTGGTCCCTGGCCGTAGAGCCCCTGCCGGGGCAGTTCGACCAGCGGGCGGACTCCGCCGCCCAGTGCATCCAGCTGATGACCGGCGGCGAGCGCCCCCTGGTGCGGACCGCCACGGAGTACTGGTTTGAAAGCGCCGGGGAGGGCCCCTTCCCCTTCACGGAGGAGAACCTGGAGAAGATCCGCCGCCACCTCATCAACCCGGTGGAGAGCCGGGAGGCCTCCCTGGACAAGCCCGAAACCCTGGTCCGGGAGCACCCGGTCCCGGATCCGGTGGAAACCCTGAACGGCTTTGCCGCCATGGACGAGGCGGCCCTGACCGCCCTGCTGGAGAAGCTGGGCCTTGCCATGGACCTGGACGACCTGAAATTCCTCCAGGCCTATTTCCGGGACACGGAGAAGCGGGACCCCACCATCACGGAGGTCCGGGTGGTGGACACCTACTGGTCCGACCACTGCCGCCACACCACCTTCTCCACCCACTTAAGCGGCGGAGAAATCGAGGATCCCGCCGTCAAACTGGCGTATTCCCACTACCTGAAGCTGCGCAGCGAGGTCTACGGCGAGAGGGCCAAGGACCGCCCCGAAACCCTGATGGACATCGCCACCATCGCGGCCAAGGCCCTGAAAAAGCGGGGCCTTCTCCCGGAGCTGGACGAGAGCGAGGAGATCAACGCCTGCTCCATTCACGTCCCCGCCGTGGTGGACGGAGAAACCCAGGACTGGCTCCTCATGTTCAAAAACGAGACCCACAACCACCCCACGGAGATCGAGCCCTTCGGCGGCGCGGCCACCTGCATCGGCGGCTGCATCCGGGACCCCCTGTCCGGCCGGGCCTACGTCCA
>CAJTZL010000017.1 GCA_910583695.1 uncultured Oscillibacter sp. | reverse complement strand
TTTTGACTGGAGGAATGAGACCTTGCAAGAACAGCGATTTACAAAACGGGATTGGGCCCTTTTCCGCAGTAAAATTGGCAGCTGGCAGGAGGCCTACATAGGCAGGCTATGCGATGAATACATAGAACTGCTGAGCGGCGATGGTGATCCGTCAGAAAAATTTTGGCAGTTGGATAAGCGGATAAGAAGTGACAGAAGAAATCCAGGCGTCCGGATAGAGATGACTCGGACAAACTTTCTCTACAACATCATTGCGCTTATCAACAATAACGTAATCAGCATAGAAGATCTGGAGGATTTCAGCGATGAGCTGAAGAAAACTGTAAACGCCTTTCTTGAGCGGCAGAACTGGAACTACTCGGACGAAGACTGACATCAGGCAGGTAGCGCACAAGCCAACGGAACAAGGGGAGACGGGCCGAAAACAACCTGCCGCCCGAAAATTTTCTGAAACCCGTCTGTGGTATTTCTGTGGTCAAAAGAAAAATCACCCCAGTTTTCACTGAGGTGATTTCTTATTTGGTGGACTCGAAGGGGATCGAACCCTCGACCTCTGCGATGCGAACGCAGCGCTCTCCCAGCTGAGCTACGAGCCCAAATCGGCACTTTTTATACGAAAAAAGTTGCAGAATCTGGATTTTTCAAATATTCGATTTTTGGAAAAAATCCAACAAATCAGAGTGGAAAACGGAGCCGCAAACTTGGGTCGGATGTGTCTCGCTATAGATGCGAACCGTGCGCTCTCCCAGCTGAGCTACAGGCCCAAATCGGCACTTTTTATGCGGAAAAAGTTGCGAATTTTGGATTTCTCAAATATTCGATTTTTGGGGAAAAGTACAACAAATCGGACAGGAAAACAGGGGACGGGGAATCGGGTCGGATGTGTCTCGCTATGGATGCGAACCGAACGCTCTCCCAACTGAGCTACAGGCCCAAATTTCCTTTCAATGAGCGGGTCACGAGAAAAGCCTTGGAAGCCGAAGTTCCAAGGCTTTTCTCTGTCCTGGTGGAGATAAGCGGGATCGAACCGCTGACCTCTTGAATGCCATTCAAGCGCTCTCCCAGCTGAGCTATACCCCCGTGTCAGGTGTTCCGCATCAGAACAGTGATTATAATAGCAAAGACCGTCGGAAATGTCAAGGGGGTTTTTCAGAAATTTCAAAAATTTTTTCCAGGGCGGAAACGGGGCGGGGAAATCCCCGCCCCGCCGCCTCAGCGCATGTCGTGAACCACGCTGTCCACCGCCTGATCCACCGCCGTGCCCAGCTTGTGGATGCCCTGATCCATCTGCCGTTTCACGGTCCGGCGGCTGCTCTGGGGAGCCATCATCCCCGCCACCGCGCCGGCGGCCATGCCCGCGCCGATGCCGAGGAAAAACCCGGTGCTATTCTTCATCTTCATTCACTCCTTTTCCGTGCCCCTACAGTTTGCCCGCCGGGAAAGAAAAAATCCCCCGGACCATTTGCCAAAGGCCGCCAAACGCGGTATACTATGGAAAATCAATGTTACCCGGGAGGAACCGCCATGACCACCATCTATCTCATCCGCCACGCCGAGGCGGAGGGCAACCTCTACCGCATTGCCCAGGGCCAGCACGAGAGCAGCCTCACGGACCGGGGCTGGCGGCAGGTGCGGGCCCTGGAGCGCCGCTTTGCGGGCGTCCCCATCGACGCCGTCTACGCCAGCGATCTCTACCGGACCCGGGCCACCGCCACCGCCGTCTGCCGCCCCAGGAATCTGCCCCTCCACCGCTGCCCGGGCCTCCGGGAAATCTGCGTGGGGAACTGGGAGGGCCGGACCTGGGGGGACATCGCCCGTACCACGCCGGAGGCCATGGCGGACTTCGGCCGCCGCATGGACCGCTGGGCCATCCCCGGGGCGGAGACCCCGGCGGAGGTGCTGGCCCGGGTGAAGGCCGCCGTGGAGGACATCGCCCGGGCAAACCCCGGGAAGACCCTGGCCCTCTTCTCCCACGGCTACGCCATCCGCCTCCTGCTGGCAAACCTCCAGGGCATCTCCCTCCGGGACACCGGGGAGAAGTCCCCCACCGGGGACAACACCGCCGTGTCCCTGCTGGAGTGGGACGGGGAGGCCCTCCGGGTGGTCTTCATGAACGACAACCGCCATCTCAAGACCCCGGAATATCTGGCGGAAGAGACCGGCGTCCGCCGGGCCTTTGCCCTGGAGCCGGGGCTCTGGTTCCGGCCGCTGGAGCGCCCGGAGGAGCGCCTGGCCGCCGCCTGGGCCGGGGCGGGAGAGTCCGGGCCGGTTCCCGCCGCCTCCCTGACCCTGGAGGGCCTGCTGGGGGAGGAACCGGCGGGGCTGCTCCACATGGCCCCGGAGACGGGGCGAATCTGCCTTGCCTATATCCGCCCGGACTGCCGGAGGCGGGGCCTGGGAGTCCAGCTTCTGGGGCAGGCGGTGCTCCACACCCGGGCCCGGGGCGGGGAGGAGCTGTCCGCCGCCCCCCTTCCCGGCGGCCCGGGGGAGGCGTACCTCCGGGACTGCGGCTTCACCCCCGGGGAGGAGACGGAGGGCCGGGCCCTCTGGCGGAAGGTCATCGGCTTTGATCCGTCGATCTGACGGACGTGCTAAGACTTCGTAAATTCCTTGTCCGCCTGCCAAATTCCGGCAAGGTTAGCGTTGACAAAACGTGTATGATTCCGTATAGTGGTCTCACAGCTCATGGCTTCGTAAAAGGGAGTAGCTTACGTTTCAAACGTGGCGCGGCTCGTCATCACGATGGTCAACCGCCATCCGGGCCCGCTGAAAAGCGAGACTTTTATCCCGTGGGACAACAGCCGGTTTTCCGGCGTTGCCCGGGGGATGGAAGTCTCGCTGAATTATTTGGAAAGCGGTGAATTGTATGGAAATTTGGGTGACTGTGCTGTTGTTTCTGCTGGGCCTGCTCCTGATCATCAAGGGCGGCGACTGGTTTCTGGATGGGGCCGTCTGGATTGCGGAGGCCACCGGTGTGCCCCGGTTCATTATCGGGGCCACCATCGTCTCTCTGGCCACCACCCTGCCGGAGCTGACGGTCTCCGTCACCGGCACCCTCCAGGGGGAGGTGGACCTGGCGGTGGGCAACGCCGTGGGCTCCGTCACGGCCAACCTGGGGCTGATTCTGGGCATCTCCCTGGTGTGCATCCCCTCGGCGGTGAAGCGGGCCCAGTTCCAGCTGAAGGCCCTTCTGATGGTTCTGGGGGCGGCGCTGCTGCTGATCCTCTGCCGGAGGGGCGTGCTGGAGACGCTGCCGGGGCTGACGCTGTTCCTCATCTTTGCCGTGTATCTCTGGAGCAACCTCCGGGATGCGAAGAGCGGCATGGCGGAAAGCCGGGACGCCCGCCACAAGGGGCGCACGGTCTCCCGGCGGCAGATGGTGGAAAAGCTCTTCCTCTTCGTCCTGGGCATCGCGGCCATCGTCGCCGGCTCCCAGCTGCTGATCAACTACGGCAGTGAGCTGGCCCTGCTGCTGGGGGTCCCCGCCAGCATCGTGGGTGTCACCATGGTGGCCATCGGCACCTCCCTGCCGGAGCTGGTGACGACCCTGACGGCCATTGCCAAAAAGGAGGCCTCCATGTCCGTGGGGAACATCATCGGGGCCAACGTCATCGACCTGACCATGATTCTGCCCATCTGCTCCGTCGTCAGCGGCGGGGCCCTGACCATCGGGGCCCAGACCACGCTTCTGGACCTGCCCGCCTGCCTGCTGATCTGCTGCGTGGCGGTGATTCCGCCCCTGGTGACGGAGCGGTTCTACCGCTGGCAGGGGGTGCTGATGCTGGGCCTGTACGCGGGATATGTGACGCTGCTGGTGACTTGAGGCGTTTTGAAACGGCGGCGAAAAAAGGCCCGGCGCGGAAGCTCTCCGCGCCGGGCCGCAGCCTGTCAAATCCCAAAAAACGATGAAAGGAAGGCCGGGGCCCTGCCTCAGGGTTCTCCGTCCTCCTCCAGCAGCCGCAGCCCCGCCAGATCCGTCACCGGCAGGGAGAAGACCACGGCCTGGGCCTTCGTCTGCATGCCCGCCTGGGCAATGACGGCCTTCATGATGGGCTTCCGGTCCGCCTCCCTGGCCAGGATGAACACAATCTCCTTCTCCGCCGCCAGGGACACGCCGAAGAACTTCCGGGCCAGCTCCGTCCCTGTGCCCTTGGCGTGGATGGTGGTGCCTCCCGCGGCCCCGGCGGAGCGGGCGGCGTCCATCACCTGATCGGTGTGGCCCCGGCTGGCGATGACCACGATGAGCTCGTGAGTGATTTCTTTTTCCATGTCGTCCTCCTCCGCCTGCCATGACAGCAGATAGTCCCTGGCCCTGGCCCCGCCGACGCTGGAAATGGGCACGGCCATCAAAATCCCCCGCCCCGGCACGTCCAGCCACAGCTCCCGGGCCGCCCGCCGCACCAGCCGCCCTGACCGGGGGGCCGACAGCAGCAGTACGGCCTTCTCCGTGGCCTCCAGCCCCAGATAGTCCAGCACCTCCGTGGCGGCGGTGCCCTGTCCCAGGGCCGACAGCACCAGGGTGGCCCCCTGGGACTGGAACCAGGCGGCGAACTCCCCGCCCCGGCTCCGGTCCGTGATGACAATCATGAGTACGGCTCTGTCCATAGGCGGGCCCTCCTCTCTCCGCGCCTCCGGGCGCGCAAATTCAATAGGCAAGGTCGATGATCTCCTCGTCCTCCGCCGCCTGGGCCAGCCGGGCCCGGTTCAGCTTCCACTGGTAGACGAGGCCCAGAAGCTGGATGGTCAAAAGCGGCGTCATGGCCACCATGGCCACCACGCCGAAGGCGTCGGTGACGATGCTGCCCCCCAGGGCCTCGCAGGCCCCCATGGCAAAGGGCAGCAGAAAGGTTGCCGTCATGGGACCCGAGGCCACGCCGCCGGAGTCGAAGGCGATGGAGGTGAACATCTTCGGCACAAAGAAGCTGAGAACCACCGCCAGAAGATACCCCGGCACCAGGAAGGCGAAGATGGAGACGCCCGTCAGCACCCGGACCATGGCAAGGCCGATGGAGGCCGCCACGCCGATGGACAGGCTGGTGCTCATGGCGCTGCCGGGGATGGCCCCGGAGGTGATCTCCTCCACCTGCTTGTTCAGCACGTGGACCGCCGGCTCCGCCTGTACGATGAACCAGCCCATCAGCATGCCGATGGGGGCCAGGAGCCAGTTGAAGGGCAGGGAGGCAATCTGGCGGCCCAGGTAGGTGCCCGCCGGCAGGAAGCCCACGTTGACCCCCGTGAGGAACAGTGCCAGACCGATATAAGTATACAGGAGGCCGATGGTGATTTTCAAGACCTTCTTCCGCTTCAGCCGCAGGGCCGCCGCCTGGAACAGGCCGAAGAAGGCGGCAATGGGGAAGAGGCTTTTGAAGACCTCCAGGGCGTACTCCGGGAAGGCGGAAAGGAAGAGGCCCCCCAGCTCCCGGCTGTCCGCCGCCTGGGGCATGGAGGCGGGGTGATAGGCCCCGGAGGCGGGGAAGATCATGGCCAGAACCAGCACCGCCAGAATGGGCCCCACGGAGCACAGAGCCACCAGACCGAAGCTGTCCTGGGCGGCGTTCTCGTCGCTTCGGATGGAGGACACGCCCAGGCCCAGGGCCATGATAAAGGGCACCGTCATGGGCCCGGTGGTGACGCCGCCGGAATCGAAGGCCACGGCCAGAAAGTCCTTGGGGACGAAAAAGGCCGCCAGGAGGAACACCACGGCATAGGACCCCACCAGCAGCCACTGGAGGGAAACCTGAAACAGGATGCGCAGCAGGGCCACCACCAGGAAGACCCCCACCCCGGCGGCCACGGCCCCCACCAGCAGGGCGTTGGGGATGCCCGGCACCTGGGAGGCCAGAACCTGGAGGTCCGGCTCCGAGATCGTCACCACCACGCCGATGAGGAAGCTGACGGAGACGATGACCCGGATTTTCCGGGAGCCCGCCATGTGGGTGCCCACCTGCTCGCCGATGGGGGTCATGGCGGCCTCCGCCCCCAGGGTGAAAAAGCCCATGCCCAGAATCAGCAGCACCGCCCCCGTCAAAAAGGCCAGCAGGACGTCCACCGGCAGGGGGGCCACGGTGAAGCAGAGAACCAGCACAATGGCCGTAATGGGCAGCACGGAGGCCAGGGCCTCCCGGACCTTCTCCCCCAGGATGGTCTTGGTCCGGCCCATCCGGTCCTTCCAGCGTCCAATTCTGCCCACGGGTCCCGCCTCCTTCATGCGTTTTGTTTTGCCGGGTTCCATTTTAGCACAAAAGCACCCCCTTTCGCAAGGAAATGCCGGGTTCTTTACAGGAAATTTACACGCCGCAGGGGGCCAAGACCGGGAGAGGGGGCATTCGGAGACGGTATCCTGCATAGGCGTCTCACGCGGGGCCGCCCCTGGGCCCCGTGCCTCCTGCAAAGTGCGCCGTCGAACACTCCTCCGGAAAAGAAACGGTTGCTTTCACCGGGGCGCAGTGGTATACTTGTTCTATCTCAGCCTGCGGACGGAAGGGATGTCTTGAAATGGACTGGTGGAAGCTCATCGGCACGGTTCTCTCGTTTGGTCCTCCGCTTGTCATCCTGGCGGTGTTTGCCGCGGCCCGGGGGAGGTACCGGAACCGGAAGGGCGCCGGGGCCTTTTTCTTCGAAAACGGCTGTCTGGTGCTGAACACCGGCCTGCCGTATCCCGTTCCCCTGGAGGAGATCGAACGGGTGGAGCTGCAGTACAGCTCCTGGGAGCTGGAGCACAAGCTGTCCTACGGCCTGACGGTCAAGGTGGTGCGGAAGAACGGAAAGACCAGGCGGGTCTTTTACAAGGGCTACCGCACCGCAAAGCTGGCCCTGCCCGCGGATATGGAGGCGGCCCTGCGGGAGCGGGGCGTTTCCTGCGTGATGAACGGCAGCTGAGGGCCGCAGGGACGGCAGCATCCCGGCGGCTCTCCGCCGGAAAGAGAGGAAAGAACCATGAATCAAAAAGAAGTCGGCGAACTGCGCCGCCGTTTCCGGCCGGAGAAATCCGCCGTCAGCCGGGTTTACGGCTGCTATGTCAACGGGTCCAGCCGGGAGATCATCTCCTATCTGGACGAGTCCCTGGGGAACATGCCCCAGGAGGAGGCGGAGAAGTACCTGAGCCTCCTGAAAAAATCCCTCTCCGGGTCCCTGGGGAAAAACCTCATCGACGTGGTCTTCTCCACGGCTCAGGTGGCGGACAGCGACGAGCACCGCCTCCTCTCCGCCCTCCGGGAGTCCGAACTCAGGGACGGGGAAATCCGGGAGACCTTCTACCGCACCGTTATCGACGCCCTGGACATGGGGGACAGCAATTACCTGCTTCTCCTGGCCCACGACGCCTACGACGTGCCCCGCCGGGGGAGGGACGGGGAGATCGACACCGACGGATCCGACGAGGTCTTCTCCTACATCCTATGCAGCGTCTGCCCGGTGAAAAACTGCAAAATGGAGCTGGGTTACTTCCCTGGGGAGAACGAGTTCCACGGCTGCGCCGCCGGACAGATTGTCTCCCCCCCGGACCTGGGCTTCCTCTTCCCCGCCTTTGACGACCGGGCGGCCAATATCTACAACGCCCTCTTCTACGCCCGGAAGCCGGACCAGATTCACCAGGAGTTCCTGAACGCCCTGTTCCGCACGGAGCCCCCCATGTCCGCCGCGGAGCAGAAGGAGGCCTTCCAGGGGGCCCTGGCCGGGGCCCTGGAGGAGGCGTGCAGCCTGGAGGTGGTCCAGGCGGTCCACGGGCGGCTTCTGGAGAAGATCGAGGCCAACCGGGAGGACAAGGAGGCGGAGCCCCTGGCCCTCTCCGCCGGGGAGATCGGGGGCATCCTCCGGGACTGCGGCGTGCCGGAGGAGCGGGCCGCCGCCTTCCAGGAGCAGTGCGGGCAGGCCTTCGGCGGCGCGGCCATGAACCCGGAAAACCTCATTGACGTCAAGCGCTTCGACGTGAAGACGGAGCAGGCCACCATCTCCATTGACCCGGCCTACAGCTATCTGGTGGAAACCCGGATCATCGACGGGCGGAAATACCTCCTCATCCCCGCCGGGGAGGGCGTGGAGGTCAACGGCCTTCCCGTGGAGCTGGAGGCGGAGGCATGAAGGGAAGCGTGCTCCCCAGCATCCGGATGGAGGACATCCACCCGGAGAAGTGCTGGTTCAACCCCGGCTGTGCCATGAGCGTCTACAAGCCCCACCTGATTGAGCCCATGCTGGCCATGCTGCGGCAGCACCTGGGGGATGTCAAGTACCACGACGTCTGCTGTCACCACGACCCCGGCCTGCCGGAGGGAGCCGTCATCATCAACAACTGCGCCGGCTGTGACCGCCGCTTCCGCTCCCTGTATCCGGGCATCCGGACCATCAGCGTCTGGGAGGTTTTAAACAGCCTGGAGGGCTTGACCCTCCCCCGCTGGGAGGGGTTGACCGTCTCCGTTCATGACTCCTGCTCCTTCCGCCAAAAGCCCCAGGTCCACGCCGCCGTGCGGGGCGTCCTGCGGAAGATGGGAATTGAAATTGTGGAATCCGAACACAGCGGGATGAAATCCATCTGCTGCGGCGACACCTTCTATTCCCGCATCCCCAATGAGCAGGTGACGGCATTCCACAAAAAGCGGGCGGCACAGATGCCCTGCGGCAGTGTAGCGGTGTACTGCATCGGCTGTGTCCGCGCCATGACGGCGGGCGGCAAACAGCCGTTGTATCTGCCCGATTTGGTGCTGGGCCGCCGGACGGAGCGCATGACCGACTCGCTGGACGCATACCACCGGGCGGTGGAGGATTACATTGCGCTCCATTGAAGCGGAGCGGGCCCCGGACCCGGCATGCCCTTTCGCCGGGAGAAAACGAAAAGGCTCCCTTGGACAAGAGGGCCGTTTGCGCCTTTGACGCTTACGGCCCTCCCGTCCAAGGGAGCTCTTTTTCCTGACGGCGGCATTCTCCCTGCGGCGGTACGCGGCCTTTTTGGCCGGGGACCAAATGTGATCGTTGATTTCAGCTATAAACTGATTGTTGACCGCGCTCCACTCTCCGGGTCCGGCCATGCAAGCCGTGATGGCGGCCATATTCCCGTCAAGGGCCTCGTCACAGCGGTTCCAGAGTTCCGGGAGGATCTCCTCCGGGCAGACCTGGGGGAGCCGCCGATTCGCAGGGCCGTGAATGTTCGCTTCCTTCCGATGGTTCGATGTGCGGCAGGCTGCCTTACGCCTGCAGGTCAATCTCTCCCCCCGGAGGCGTTTCCGGGGCCGCCGCGGCTCCCGCGGCGTACTGCTGGGCCACCGATTCCATGGAGGGCTGGATGGAGGAGGCCAGCTTCCGGGCCTGCTCCCGGAGCTCCATGTCCACGGCGGCAATCTGCGCCTGCATGCGATTGTCCACCTCTGCCTCCCGGAGATAGCCGGATTCCCGAATCCGCCGCATGGCCTGCTTCCGCAGAAGCTCCTGCTTCTGGCGGCGGGCTTCCCGGGACCGCTTCTCCTGCACGAGTTTTTTCTGCCGGGCCTGGGCGATTTTCTCCCGGTCCAGGTCCCGGTTTTTCTTTCCCGCCCGCTGGACGGCCTTTTGAAGCTGGTTGATGGCGGCCTGGATGCGCTTGGCGTTGTCCGGGTCCGTCTGCTTGGCGGCTTTCAGCCGGGCGATCTGCCGCCGGGCGTATCCGGCGGCGGCGTTGACCTCCGCGGGCCGCTTGGCCCGGGCCAGCCGGGAATAGGCCTCCAGGGGCGCGTCGCCGTAGCGGGGCTTGGGCTTGATGCTGTTGAACTTCTCCCGGGCGGCGTCCGCCTTTTCCCGGGCCTCCTTCATCATTTCGTAAATGGTGAAGGAGGGGTCCTCCCGCTCCTGCGTCTGGGAAGGGGAGTCCTGCGCGGCGCTCCGGCTCTGCCGGGCGGCGGCCGCGGAGGAGGCCGCGGAAGCGGCGGTGTGGTTCACTTGCATGTCGGACATGGCAGGGCCTCCTTTCGGGCTGTGGACGCAAAGTGTTAGATCATCCGGTGGCGGAGCAGCAGTTCCTCGTCCGTAAACTCAGAGGGCTTGCGGGGACCAAAGTGGCTGGCGGACGTGATTCCGGCGGCGCGGTCCGCCGCCTCCTTTTGCAGAATCGCCTCACGTCTGGCCAGGAGGTTGGCCCAATCGGCATCTGCCTCCTCAAGAATCTGCTTCTGCCAGTCACTCTCCGCCCGCTCGCCCCGGAGCTCGTCGGGCTGATAGAGCTTCCCGTCCTGCCAGGTCAGGCCCCGCCAGGCGTCCGGCGTGCTGTCCCAGCCGTAGACGGCCAGTTGGCGGTAGATGGCGGCATGGGCGGTCAGGTTGTACTTGCCCGCAGTGTCTGCCTTGCACAAAACGTCCCACAAATCCCGGCCATCCGGCGTCCAGAAGGTCCCGTCGTGGCGCTCCAGGGTTCGGATATCATACCCGGTCAGCGCTTCTGTGGCTAAGTAGAGAGACCGCTTCCAGATATTCGCTCCTTCATACTGAGAGTAAGTTGGGAGGTTAAAGCCAGCTGGGTTGCTGAACTCGATATGCTGATAGAGCCGTTTCCCGTTCTCGCCAACGTTCAGGGCCTGCTCAATGGCCTGGGTCAGTTCCTCATCCTCCAGCCCTTCCACATGGATGTAGTAATCATAGGGGTTCACATTCATCTTGAAGGACGCCCCTTCCGGAAGGGTGATTCCGTTTTTCTGGAGCAGGTCGTCCACCGACTGGGCGGTCTGGCTTCGCACCTCATTGATGGCGTTGATTTGAATTTCACGCCACGAACAGCCGCCGTCTTCACGCAGAGCAACGTCGTAATGGCTTGTTTGGAGATGCCAGCCGTTAAGGTAGGCTGTCTCCTGCTTTACGCAGAGCTTTCGTTCCTCTTCCGTCAGGTCGCTGCGGAAATATGGGGAACGATAGTTGATATATTTGTCCTGAATGTGCTTTTTCGGGTCGCGAAATCGCATGTTTTCCGCGTGCTGCTTTGCGTAGTACTCTTTGACAATGGCATACTTGGCCATAAGCTGATTATGAATTGCCCAAAAGTGGCTGGAAAACGTGGTTTCTTCCGCATCCGCCTCGTCCGCTTCGGAGAGTGGCTGGACTTCAACGGGCCCCTCCAGCGTGTGCACGGTGACAGGAGCGATACGGGTATTCTCAGCCAGGGTATCCTCAGCCGGGGCATCCTCAACCGGGACCTCCTGCTCTTTCAAAGTCCCTTTTTGGGTGCTGTAATATTCCTCAATGGCCTCCCGGGCGCCCATCCGCACAGCGGAGCACAGGCGGTCAAATTGCTCCTGGTCATGAACGAACTCGGAGTCCAGGGTCAGAATTTTGTCATTCATCGGCCCCTGATGGGGGTCGTAGACCGCGGAGTACCGGGTCCAGGCCGGACCCGCTTGTTTCTTCATCTCCCGGAGGGAGGCGTCGTCCCACTCACGCTCCTGATCGACCGGGGAGAGGCGTCCGTCTTTGTAGTCTACGCGCAGGGGGTCGCCGTCGGGCACGCTTACCTTGAGATGCCCGTACAGGTTCTTCCCGTTCTCGCCCCGGTTCAGCGCCTCCTCCAGCGCGGCGGTCAGCTCCTCGTCCTCCAGTCCGGTCACATGGATGGTATAGGTCTCATCCACCGTCAAGGAGAACGCCGCGTCCTTGGGAAGCTCGATTTCATTCTTCATCAGGATATCCTGAAGCGCCAGATTGAGCTGTTCCCGGCACGCCTGATTGGCCTCTGCCGCCGCGGCGGACAGCGTGGGCGCTCCGTCGGGGAAGGCGTAGGGATTGCTCATTTGCAGGTGCTTTCCACCATGCAGAAGATCAAGCTCATGGTCATAGGCCCAGGCCCGCTCATTCTCTGAAAGACAGGCCCGGAAGTCTGGGGAATCCGGGTTCTTGTACTTGTTCCAAACGTGGGCGTAAGGGTCGGAGTGAGACAGGTTTTCCTCGTGCTCCTTGGCGTAATAGGCCCGAATCTGACTGGAATATTTTTCGGTCACTTGGCTGAACGCATCGGCGAAGGAGGGAAATGGGGCGGCTTCAGGAGTGTCGGGTAGCTCCTCCGGCACATCCCCGGCCGACGCCGCCTGCCTCGCCATAGCCGCCCGGGCCTCCGGGGAGATGGTCACGCCATCTTCCGGACAGGCCGGAGCATATGCCGCCTTCTGCTTTTCTGCCCGGGCCTCCGGCTGGACGGCGGAGGGAGCTGCGGGAGTGGAAACGGCCCCGGGCCGATGACTGCGGATAGAAATCATAGGGGTTCTCCTTTCGAGCCGCCTGGGGCTACGCCCGCAGGTTCATGCCCAGATTTCCGTGTTGGGGAAAGCGGCTGAAATAGCCGCCGGGATAGAGCTGGAGATTTTGCAAAAACCGGTTCACGGCCTCCTGGGCCCCGCCGGGCTGTCCGGAGAATTTCAAGAGGCCGGCCGCATTTTTCAGATCGTCCCTGGAGAAGTCGTAGGTAAAATCGGCGGTCCGGTACCGCCACGTTCCGCCCTCGTCCTTGTAGGCGGCCCAGGTGGCGCCCTTGGCGGGGTCCGTGGAGTCAAAGCCCGGCTTGGTGTAATCAATGAAGGTCGTGGTGCCGTCCGGGTGTTTGACGGTGAGGGACGTGACGAAGCCCCTGTCCCCGCTGTTTCCGCCGGACTGGTAGAACCAGCGGAAATCCCTGGGCGGAGCCAGGTCCGGGTTTATAACAAACTGGTCGTCCACGTTGAAGTGGTTGGACAGGGCGGAATTGAAGTTGTGATAGAGGTTCAGGCCCTTGGCCTTGTAGTCCGGGACGGAAGCCGCATCCTCCCAGCCCCGCTCCTCCGCCATGGTATTAAACTTCTCCGTCAGGGCGGAAATGGCCTCCTCGCTCCGGTAGTAATAGTCCGAATTGTAATACTTCCAGTTCCGCTGGGCGGTCATTTCCCCGGTGATGTACAGCCTCCCCTCGGCGTTGTTCCGGTTCACGGCCTCATCCAGGACCATGCGGCGGAACTCGCCGTAAAAGGTCTCCTGGAAGGCAGGGCCCATCATGCCGCCCCAAAGGGGGCAGGGATACCCCCGGTCCTTACAGGCGTCCATAAGCCGGTCGGACAAGGCCTGATAGGTATTGGCCAGATCCTCCGCCGAAATCGTCCCGTCAAGGAATTGGCCGATGGCGGCCTCCGTCTGGGCGTATACCTCCCGCTTCACGTCGGAGATCACGGGGCTTCTGTCCATAGCGAAGTCGCTGAACTCCGCCTGAAAGCGGTCCTTCTGCTCCTCCACCGTGGGGTTGAAGATCACGCAGTTCTCCTGGAACTTCCGGACCTCCTCCGGGTCCGTCACCTTCCGGAGCTGGTCCGTGACGTTTTTAAAGGTCCATTTTCCGAACTGCACATACGCGCCGAGACCGGCGGAACCGCTGGCTGAATCCATTTCCAATACCCCCCTGAGCAAAATTTTATATTACATATATCGGCACAATGCCGAAAAAGTGAAGGGACCACCGGAAATTTTTGGCGGTTCTTCCGCGTTTTCTTCCCGCCCCAGAGCCGCCCCTTTCGATTTCCGGTAGATTTTTTTAGAAAAGCATGGTATGCTGAACTATCATCTCTCCGAAAGGAGGCCGGTCCATGACCTTGCCTGAGCTCCTGGCGGCGTACCCCGCCGTTGGGACCTTCTATACCGCCTTTGTCCGCTTCCTCTTCCCGCTGCTGGCGGGGGCCATCCTCTGGCGGGCCGTCAAATCCCTCCTCCGGGCCCCCCGCACCCCGGAGACCTGGGGCCAGCTGAGCCTCCCCGGCGGGGGCTCCGTCCCCCTGACCCACTGGGAGAACATCCTGGGCCGGGGGAAGAGCGCCGACGTGCGGCTGAACTACCCCAGCGTCTCTCGCCAGCATGCCGCCCTCTGCCGGAACGAGGAGGGGGAGTGGACCCTCTACGACCTGGATTCCAAGGGGGGCGTTCTCCTCAACGGAGAGAAGGTGGAGCATTCCGCCCCCATCCGGATGGGGGACCGGGTAGAGCTGGGGGGCGTGCCCCTGCTGTTTCTGCCCCAGACCGTGGAGGAGCGGGAGGAGCTGGCGGAGAAGCGCCGGGCGGAGCGCCCCGCCGCCATGTGGCCCTCCTTCCTCTGGATCACCGTCTTCCAGCTTCTGACCTGCGTCCAGCTGATGATATCCGCCGGGGGAGAGGCCGCCCCCGCCGTTTCCCTGGCCTTTTTAGGGCTGACGGCGGTGATGTGGCTCTATGCCGCCGTCCTGCGGCTCAGCCGCTGCGTGGGCTTCGAGCTGGAGACCATTGCCTTTTTCCTCTCCACCCTCTCCCTGGCGGTGACGGCCTCCAGCGCGCCGGGGAGCCTTTATAAGCAGCTGCTGGCGGTGCTTCTGGGGCTGGGGCTGTTTTTGACCTTGGGAATTTTCCTCCGGGACCTGGGCCGGGTCCAGCGGAACCGCTGGGTTATGGCGGCGGCCTCCATCGGCCTTTTGGCCGTGACCCTGGTGCTGGGAAACCGGAAGTACGGCGCGGTGAACTGGATCTCCCTGGGCCCCCTCAGCTTCCAGCCCTCGGAGATTGCCAAGATCTGCTATATCTTTGCCGGGTCCGCCACGCTGGAACGGCTCTTCCGCAAGCGGAACCTGACCCTCTTCATCGTCCTCACCGGGGTCTGCGTGGGCCTTCTGGGGCTGATGAGCGACTTCGGCACGGCGGCGGTGTTCTTCGTCACCTTCCTGGTGCTGGCCTATCTTCGCTCCGGGGACTTTGCGGCGCTCTCCCTCATCTGCGGCGGGGCGGTGTTCGGCGCGGGGCTGATCGTGAAGTTCAAGCCCTACATTCTGGACCGCTTCGCCGCCTGGGGTCACGCCTGGGCGGACGCCTCCGGCCGGGGCTACCAACAGACCCGCACCATGTCCGCCGCAGCCTCCGGAGGCCTTTTGGGCATGGGGGCCGGAAACGGCTGGCTTCACCGGGTCCCGGCGGCGGACACCGATCTGGTTTTCGGCATGCTCTGTGAGGAGTGGGGGCTGGTCATCGCCTTTTTTGCCGTGGGGGCCATTGCGGCCCTGGCCTTCTTCACCGTCCGGGCCTGCCGGGCGGGGCGGAGCAGCTTCTACTGCCTGGCCGCCTGTGCCGCCGGGTCGCTGTTGGTGTTTCAGACCTGCCTGAACGTCTTCGGGTCGGTGGACCTCCTGCCCCTGACGGGGGTGACGTTCCCCTTCGTCTCCAACGGCGGCTCCGCCATGATGTCCGCCTGGGGCCTGCTGGCCTTTTTGAAGGCCGCGGATACCCGGGAAAATGCCAGCTTCGCGATCCGGCGTCAGAAACTGCGCTCCACTCCGCTCGGCTGAAAGCCGGGCATCCGTTCCGCTCCGTTTCCTCCGCCTCCCTTCAAGGGGGGACCAGTCCCCCCTTGAGCATTCCCCCTCCCCTGCGGGGGGACGAAGGACGCGGGACGGGAGACGAGGGACGAAGGACGGGAGACGGGGAAGGAGGATTTTATGAAGAAAATTGAAAACCGGGCGGTGGTTTGCTTTCTGTTGGCTTTGGCGCTGGCGGTGGGGATGGTCTTTTTCCTCTTCCGCTATCTGACGCAAGGGGGGAGCTGGGCTTCCGCCGCTTTTAACCGTCACCTTTACAACAGTCAGGGCCAGCTGATCACCGGGACTGTGCTGGACCGGGACGGGGACGTGCTGTCCTCCGCTGAAAACGGGGAGCGGACCTATTACGGCAACGAAACCGTCCGCAAGGCCACCCTCCACGCCGTGGGAGACCTCCAGGGAAACGTGGGCGCCGGGGCGCTGAACGCCTTCGCCGACCGGCTGACGGGCTGGAACCTCCTGAACGGAGCCTTCGGCGCGGACCGGGGTGGGGAGCTGACGCTGACCATCGACGCTCGCTGCAACTACGAGGCCTATCAGGCCCTGAACGGCCATGCCGGAACCGTGGCCGTCTACAACTACAAGACCGGGGAGGTTCTCTGCATGGTCTCCGCCCCCAGCTACGACCCCCTGCATGTGCCGGAGGACATCGAGACCGGCGACCGCTGGAAGGGGGCCTATGTGAACCGTTTCCTCTCCTCCGTTTTCACTCCCGGTTCCGTTTACAAGACCGTCACCCTGGCGGCGGCCCTGGAGAATCTGCCGGCCCTGGAGTCTCGGACCTGGAACTGCGCCGGGTCCGTCCGGATCGGGGAGGAAACCATTATCTGCTCCGGCGTCCACGGGGAGCAGGACATCGCCGCCGCCTTTGCCAACAGCTGCAACGCCGTCTTCGCGGACATCGCCGTGGAGCTGGGGGCGGAAACCCTGCGGAAGTACACGGAGCAGGCGGGCCTCACCGCCGCCTATCGCCTGGACGGCCTGACCGCCGCCAAGGGCTCCTTTGACTGGAATCTCACCGAGGGCCGC
Source organism: uncultured Oscillibacter sp. (assembly GCA_910583695.1). Lineage (GTDB taxonomy): Bacteria > Bacillota > Clostridia > Oscillospirales > Oscillospiraceae > Oscillibacter. Next base: position 30,649 of record CAJTZL010000017.1, on the reverse strand, counting down.
CTGGGCTGGGCGGGGGTGGGCCAGGACAGGGATCTGGTGAATCCCTGCGCCCTGATGGTCTACATGGGGGCCATTGCAAACGGCGGCAGGGCGGCGGAGCCCTATCTGATTCTGAAGCCCGGAAACGGCCTCCTCTCCCTGCCCCGCCGGACCGGACGGACCGGGCGGCTCATTGCCTCGGACACGGCGGAGACGCTGGCGGAGCTGATGGCGGGAAATGTGGAAAAGACCTATGGCCGGGACCGCTTCCCCAACATGGACCTCTGCGCCAAGTCCGGCACTGCCGAGGTGGGAGAGGGCAAGAGCCCTCACGCCTGGTTTGCCGGGTTCCTGCGGAACGAGGACGCGCCCCTGGCCTTTGTGGCCCTGGTGGAAAACGGCGGCGGCGGCAGCGCCGTGGCGGGAAATGTGGCGGCGCGGGTCCTGAACGTCATGGTCAACGGCTATGAAAAGTAATACGAGACGAAATTATAAATAGATTATCAACGGAGGGTATACAAATGAAGGGAAAAAACTCCCTGCTTCTGCGGGGTGTGAAGCAACTGAACCTGGGGGCCATGGTCTCCGGGGCGGGGCTTCTGCTGTATCTGGGGGCTTCCGCTCTGGCGTGGCGGGATGCGGCGGAGATGCTGTCGCCGGCCTTTGCCCTGGTCTCCCTGTACGTCTTCGCCTCCGTGCTGGCGGAGCGGCGGCGGGACAGGGAGGCGGTGAGCTGCAACCTCCTCTGGGGCCAGGGGGCCCTGACGGCCCTGCTGTGCCTGAGCGCGGCGGCGGTCCTCCGGGCGTGGCTGGGGGGCTGAGGCGCAGGCCGGGGGCGGCCCTTGGCGGCTTGCCGCCCGGAGCGGCGGCCTGCCGGAGCCCTTGTCCGCCGGAACGCACGGAAAAACGAGAGGCCCGGGAAGACCCGGACCTCTCGTTTTTTATTCCGCGCTTCGGCCCGGAGCCGTGCCGGAGTCGTCGAAGGCTTCTTCAAGGACGGATCAGAAGGCGGGGACCACCGCGCCGTCGAAGGTGCTGTTGATATAGTCCTTCACGGCGTCGGAGTGGAGGGCCTTGATCAGGGCCTGGACGGCCTCGCTGTTCTCGTTTCCTTCCTTCACCACCAGGATGTTCACATAGGGGGAGTCGGCGGCCTCAATGACCAGGGCATCCTCCACGGGGTTCAGGCCCGCGCCCAGAGCGTAGTTGGAGTTGATGGCGGCGACGTCCACCTCATCCAGGGCGGCGGGCACCTGAGCGGCTTCCAGCTCCACGAACTCCAGGTTCTTGGGGTTCTCGGCAATGTCCTTGGGGGTGGAGTCCAGCTTGGTGCTGTCCGCCAGCTTGATGAGGCCCTGGGCCTCCAGCAGCAGCAGGGCTCGGCCCTCGTTGGTGGGGTCGTTGGGGACGGCCACCTTGCCCCCGTCGGGGATGGCGTCCAGGGAGGCGGAGTTTCCGGCGTACAGGCCCATGGGCTCCACGTGGACGCCGGCCACACTCACCAGATGGGTGCCCCGCTCGGCGTTGAAGTTATCCAGATAGGGGACATGCTGGAAGTAGTTGGCGTCCTCGTCCCCGTCCTCTACGGCGGTGTTGGGCACCACGTAGTCGGAGTACTCCGTGACCACCAGCTCGATGCCCTGCTCCTTCAAAATGTCCACGCACTGGTTCAGAATCTCGGCGTGGGGGGTGGGAGAGGCGGCGACCTTGAGGGTCGCGGACTTCTTGCCGCCGCAGGCGGCCAGGGACAGGGCCAGAATCAGGGCCAGGGAAAGAGCAAAAATCTTCTTCATAATGCGTTCCTCCAATTTCAAAACAACAGACTGGTTTCCGAACCGTGTTCGGCGCTTCCCCTCTCTGTCCTCTCTGCGCGCGTGAGGGGCGGGAGGGGGAGCTTTTTTTATTTCAAACGCTTGTCGATGCGTACCGACAGGCGGCTGAAAACGCTTTGAACCGCTTGGACCAGGATGATCAGGATGACGACCGTCACCCACATGACGGAGGGGACGTGGCGCTGGTGCCCGTAGCGGATGGCCAGATCCCCCAGGCCGCCCGCGCCTACCATGCCGGCAATGGCCGTGTAGCCCACAATGGCGATCAGGGTGATGGACCCGCCGAGAATCAGGGAGGGCATGGCCTCCGGCAGATAGACCTTCCGGACAATCTGGAAGGTGGAGGCCCCCATGGACTGGGCCGCCTCAATGACCCCGGCATCCACCTCGCTGAGGGAGGTTTCCACCATCCGGGCCACAAAGGGGGCCGAGGCCACCACCAGGGGCAGGACCGCCCCCCGCAGGCCCAGTCGGGTTCCCATGACCAGCTTGGTGAAGGGGAAGAGGGCCACCATCAAAATGGCGAAGGGGAAAGAGCGGCCGATGTTGATGACCCACCCCAGGACGGCGTTGACGGTCCGCCTGGGGCGGATGCCGTGGGGCTGGGTCAGCACGGAGAGCACCCCCATGGGCAGACCGATCAGGTAGGCGAAGAAGGTGGACGCCACCACCATAACCAGGGTGTCCAGAAGGCCCTCCGCCAAAATGCCGCCGTACTCCGCCCAGAAGGCGGCGGTAAAAATCTCACTCATGGTACTCGACCTCCTCCGCGGAAACGTTGGGCTGGGCCCGGATGTAGCTCAGGGCCTTGGCGGCCTCGCCGGGGTCCTCCGGCAGGCCCAGCAGCATGGTGCCGATGGCCTTGCCCCCCACATTCCGGGTGTCCGCACCCAGGATGTTCACCTTTACGCCGCAGTCAATGGCCAGGGAGGCGATGAGGGGCTGGTAGGCCGTGCCCCCGTTGAAGGAAATCCGGATGGCCCGGGTGCTGGGGGGATACTGGGAGATGCTGACCCCGCCGGGGTACACCAGCCGCCGGGCGGCGTCGGTGGAGGGGTTGGAGAAAATGTCCTGCACCGGCCCCAGCTCCGCCACGGAGCCTCCGTCCAGAATGGCCACCCGGGAGCAGATGGCCTCAATGACGCTCATCTGGTGGGTGATCACCACCACGGTGACGCCCAGCTTGGCGTTCAGGTCCTTGAGAAGCTCCAGAATGGAGACGGTGGTGGTGGGGTCCAGGGCGGAGGTGGCCTCGTCGCAGAGGAGAACCTTGGGGTCCGTCGCCAGGGCCCGGGCCACGGCCACCCGCTGCTTTTGCCCACCGGAGAGCTGGGCGGGGTAGGCGCCGGCCTTGTCCTGAAGGCCCACCAGCTCCAGAAGCTCCTCCGCCCGCTTCCTGGCCCGGGCCTTGGGGACCCCGGCAATCTCCATGGGAAAGCACACGTTTTTCAGGCAGGTTCGCTGCATCAGCAGGTTGAAGCTCTGGAAAATCATGGTGATCTTCCGCCGCTGGAGCCGCAGCTCCTTCTCCGTCAGGGCGGTCATGTCCCGCCCGTCCACCAGGACGGTGCCCGACGTAGGCCGCTCCAGAAGGTTCATGCACCGGACCAGGGTGGACTTCCCCGCGCCGGAGAGGCCGATGATGCCGAAGATCTCCCCCTGCCGGATGTCCAGGCTGATGTCCGACAGGGCGTGGACCTCGTTGGGGCCGCCGCCGAAGTTCTTGGTCAGATGCTGGATTTGAATGATGGATTCGCTCACGATTACCGTACTCCTTTGCGGGAAGTTGGAAGGGCCCCTGACCGGCCCGCCGGGGGATTCCCCCGGTTCCGGGGAAAACAAAAAGCCCTTGAAGCGATCTGCTTCAAGGACGAGCGCGAAAACCGCGCCGTGGTACCACCTTGCTTCGCGCGCCTCCTCACGGAGACGGCCTTATAGAGTGCCAGCACACTCCCGCGCTGTCACGGGCGCTCCCGTCGCGGCCTGTGCCCTTCGGCAGTCGGCGGCGCAACTCCAAGACCATGTTCGGCCGGCCCTTCCGTACCCCTTTTCACCTCTCGGGGCTCTCTTTGACGTATCGTCCGGCGTACTCTTCTCTTCATCGTCTTTGCAACTGTTCAATTGTTGGAAGTGCTTTGTAGTTTACACGCTTTCTGCCGCCCTGTCAACGGCGAAACCCACAAAAGCCTGCCCGGCAGCGGCTGAAAATATCGGCAAAGCCCACAATGGGGCAGAAAAACCGGGAGAAATTTTGCCCGAAAAACGAGAATCGGATTGCAAGACTCCGGCAAAACTGCTATCATATTCGGCATGATATTCCAAGTGCCGTGAGAGGAGGAGCGCAAAGGATGAACGAGGGAAAGCGGCGGCGGATTCACTGGTTCCGGGACTTTCTCTGCGGCGTGCTGATCGGCGCGGGGGCCATTCTGCCGGGGGTCTCCGGCGGGGTGCTGGCGGTGGTGTTCGACGTGTACCGGCCCTTTATGGAGATGCTGACCCGGCCCCGGCAGGCGGTGCCCCGGTACTGGGGAATGCTGATTCCCCTGGGATTGGGCTGGGTAGGGGGCTTCATGGGGGTTGCCAAGGGCATCTCCGCCGCCCTGACCTTCTCCGACGCGGTGACGTACTGGCTGTTCATCGGCCTCATCGGGGGGACCGCCCCCTCCCTCTTCCGGGAGGCGGGGAAGGAGGGGCGCTCCGCCTCCGCCTGGGGGAGCTTCCTCCTCTGCGCGGCGGCGGTCTTCGCCGGGCTGTTTTACGTCAGCCGGGTGGTCCACGTCCAGGTGGAGCCCAATTTCTGGTGGTACAACTTCTGCGGGGCCCTGTGGGGCATGGGGGTGGTGATCCCGGGGATGACCTCCTCCTCCGTGATGATGGCCCTAGGGCTCTACCGGCCCATACTGGAGGGGCTGGCGCGGCTGGATTTCCTGGTCCTCTCCGCCGCCCTGCCGGGTATGTTTCTGACCATCGCCCTGCTGGCCAGGCTGGTTACGTGGTTCTTCCGGCGGCATTACGCCGTGGCCTTCCACGGCATTTTGGGCTTTGTGGCGGCCTCCACCCTGGTCATCGTCCCCACGGAGTACACCGGGCCGGGGGAGATGGTCTTCTCCGCTCTGTTCTGCGCCGCCGGGTTCGGGCTGGCCTACTTCCTGGCGCGGATGGACCGTCGGGCGGAGGAAACGACCTGAGAGAGGAACGCCTCTCTCAGGCCGTTTCGGAGGTTCCAAAAAACGCGGAAGAGCAGATCGACGGGAAGGAAGAGAGTTACGAGAGGAACCCAGGAGGGGTTCCTTGCGTTTTTCAATCTGAAGTTTTTGGGACCTTGGAAGAGGTCCCGAAAACTTGCTCCGGCTGGCGAAAGGACGTTTCGACAGCCGGAACCGGCCTGAGAGAGGAACGTCTCTCTCAGGCCGTTTTTTATGGTGCTCAGCCCAGCATGGCCTCCTTGGCCTTTTCGATGTCCTCCGCGTCCTTCATGGGGAAGAGGACATTTGCGATGATGGCTACGATGCAGGTGGCCGTCACCGCGTCGTTGAAGATGAAACGGATGAAGCCGGGGAGCTGGGCCACGGCCTCCGGGTGGGCGGGCACGCCGATGCCGAAGACAAAGGTCAGGCCCATGACCAGAATGTTCCGCTCGCTGAAGCCCGTCTTGGCAATCATTTTGATGCCGTTGATCAGAATCATGCCGAAGACCGTGATGATGGCCCCGCCTAAGACGGCGTTGGGAATGGCGGAGAAGATGGCCCCCAGCTTGGGGAAGAAGCCGGAGATCATGAGGATGAAGGCCCCCGTGGCGATGCACCAGCGGTTCACCACCCGCGTCATGGCCACGATGCCTGCGTTCTGGCCGAAGGCCGTGTTGGGCAGGGCGTTGAAAATCGCGGCGGTGGTGGAGCCCAGGGCGTCCGCCAGGATGGCGCCGGAGGTCTCCCGCTCCGTGGCCTCCCGGTCGAAGCCCGCCATGGTGATGCCGGAGGTGTTGCCGATGGTCTCCAGGCCGCAGGTGACGAACAGGGCGGCAAAGCTCATGATGGCGGCGGGCTGGAAGGTCAGATGGAACTGCATGGGCAGAGGCAGGCCGAACCACGCCGCGTCCGCAATGGGGGCGGTGTCCACCATGCCCAGGACGGCGGCCAGAATGTAGCCCGCCACTAACCCGATGAGAATGGCGGCGTTCTTTGCCAGGCCCTTTCCAAAGCGCTGAAGCAGGATGACAATGACCAGCACAAACGAGGCCACAGCCAGATTTCGCAGGGAGCCGTAGTCCGCCGCCCCGGCCCCGCCGGCGAAGTAGTCCACGCCGATGCCCAGCAGGTTCACGCCGATGGTCACTAAGGTGCAGCCCACCACCAGGGGCGGGAAAAAGCGGCGGATGTACTTGTAGAAAAAGCCCATGAAGACCTCCACCAGACTGCCCGCCAGACAGCCTCCCAGCACGGCCCCGATGCCCCCCGCCGCGCCTACGGCGGAGGCAGTGGGCACGAAGGTGAAGGAGGTGCCCATGACGATGGGGAGCCGGGCCCCCACCTGATAGCGGCTTCCCAGGCGCAGGGGATAGAGCTGGATGAAGGTGGTGAGGCCGGAGACGAACATGGCGCACTGGACCATGGTGACGGTGTCCGCGCCGGAGAGGCCGCAGACCCCGGCGATGATGAGAATGGGGGCCAGATTCGACGTGAACATGGCCAGCACATGCTGGAGCCCCAGGGGGACCGCCGTGGAGAGGCTGGGACGGCCGTCCAGCTGGTAGACCATCTCCCGGTCCTGTTCGCGGGTGTGTTTTCGATCAGCGTTCATGCTGTGTTCCTCCCGTAGCTCCGCGGGAGACCCGCGGAGTGATGTTAAAATGCACTCAGCGGTTCAAATAGTCCGTTACCGCCGCCCGGGCCTCCCGGACCGCTTTTTCCTCGTCCACGCCGGTGAGGCGGCCGTCCCTCACGACGACCCTTCCGTTCACCACCGTGGCGTCCACGGGGCCCTTGAAGCCCACGGTGCCCAGCATGGACTTGAGGTCCAGGTCCGCTCCCACCAGCTCCAGCCGGTCCCGGCGGAGGAGGAAGAGGTCCCCGGCCCTGCCGGGCTCCAGGGAGCCGATGTCCTCCCGGCCCAGCACCCGGGCGCTGCCCCGGGTGGCGACCTTCAAAAGGCCGTACCCGCTGGGGGCCCGTTCGCTGGAGTGGAGCCGGTGGAGCAGGTAGGCCGCCCGCAGCTCCTCCAGCAGGTTGGACCCGTCGTTGCTGGCGCTGCCGTCCACGGCCAGTCCCACGGGGACCCCCAGCTCCAGCATCTCCGGAATCCGGCACACGCCGGAGGAGAGCTTCATGTTGGAGATGGGGCAGTGGGCCACGCCGGTGCCCGTGTCCGCCAGGAGCTTCAATTCCGCATCGTTGAAGTGGATGCCGTGGGCGTACCACACGTCGGGGCCCACCCAGCCCAGGTCCTCCATATAAGCCAGAGGGCGCTTGCCGTATTTCTCCAGGACGTAGCGCTCCTCATCCTTCGTCTCACAGAGGTGGGTGTGGAGCCGGACCCCCAGGTTCCGGGCCAGCAGGGCGGACTGGCGCAGCAGCTCCGCCGAGACGCTGAAGGGGGAGCAGGGGGCCAGGGCTACCATCCGCATGGAGAGGGGGGAGGGGTCGTGGTACTTCTCCACCGCCTTTTGGCAGTCCCGGAGAATCTCGTCCACGGTCTGAACCACGCTGTCCGGCGGAAGGCCGCCGTCCTTTTTGCTCAGGTCCATGCTCCCCCGGGAGGCGTACATCCGCACCCCCAGGGCCTCCGCCGCGGCGAACTGGGCGTCCAGCAGGGCGCCGGAGCTGCCGCCGGGGAAGACATAGTGGTGGTCAAAGACCGTGGTGCACCCGGTTTTCAGCAGCTCACCCATGCCCACAATGGAGCTGTGGTAAATGGTTTCCCGGTCCAGGTTCTTCCAGATTTCGTACAGGGCCCTCAGCCAGTCAAAGAGCTCCAGGTTCTGCACCTGGGGCAGATTCCGGCTGAAGGTCTGATAGAGGTGGTGATGGGTGTTGATGAGTCCCGGATAGACCACACAGCCCGAGGCGTCCAGTGTCTCGTCCGCCTGCTGGGGTTCCGGCCCGATATAGGCCACGGCTCCGTTCCGGATGAGGATGCCGGCGTTTTCCAGCACGGTATCCTGCGCATCGCAGGTGACAATGGCCGAGGCGTTTTTTACAAAAAGACTGCTCATGCGTTACCTCCCAAATACGCGGCTTCCGCGTGAGATCATACGGGCAGGATAAGTGCATGAGCAGTCGTCCGGTGCGCACAGGGCGTCCGCCAATATCGGAGGGCGCGGTCTTCCTTCGCCGGCGAGGGAAAACAAAAAACCGCCAAAACAAAAAGACCACAAGTTTCAGGGCAGGGCCCAAAAACTTGTAGTCAACTGTTCCGGCAGTTGGTAGAAACGCTCATCCAATCATGAACTTATACAAGCCAGTATTTACAAACGGCAGTATACCCGGCAAGGTTGACCTTGTCAAGCGCTTCCCGCCAGATTCCACAAAACGCCCATTTCAAACCACAAAGTTTCTACAAATCCCACAAAGCCGCAGCCCAAGCCCCCGTCCCTCGTAAAAAAAATCACCCGCGAACCCAGCAAAGCGGTTCGCGGGTGAAAGCGAAGGAATTTCCCGTCCGGCGGAGCTTTCCGCCCCTTCGGGGCGGGAAGCGCAGCGGTAAGGGAAATTCCTGAGCTGGCGCAGCGGGTGGGATTCGAACCCACGGTACCCTTGCGGGTACACCTGATTTCGAGTCGTTGGGAAGGGGCGGCTTTTGGGTCCCGGGACGGCGTTTGTTGGCTCTTGAAAACGGAGCAATCCCTTGCGGCAAGCGGCTTTGCTGGTGCAAAGCCGCTTGTTTCAACTCGTTCAGAAAATAGAGGCCAAAAGCACGTTTTTCGAAGAACTGTTAGCAAGCTGTGAGCGTCAGGCTCTGGTGTAGAAAGTCGCCCGGCCCTTTCCGTGCTTGACGAGGACGCCCTCGTCGACCAACTGCTTGAGAGAACTTTCTACGGAGGTTTTGCCCAGCGTCGGGCAGAACTCCAGGATGTCGGTCTTTGTGAATTTCCCGACCTTGCTTTCCACGGCCCGGCGCACCACCTCAATGGCAGGGAGTTTATCGCTCACCAGCTCCATGCGTTCGTCGAAGTCCCGGTAGGCCGCTAGAATCACAGAGAGCAGATATTTGATGAACGGCGTGGGGCCATCTCGGTTCTCGTGCCAGCCGCCCTGACTGGCTTCTAGGGCATTGTAGTACAGGCCCTTGTTTTTGGCGATTTTGCTTTCCAGGGAGATATACTTTCCCACATGATAACCGGCCCGGTAGAGCAGCAGTGTGGTCAGCAGGCGGCTCATTCTGCCGTTGCCGTCGTTGAAGGGGTGAACGCAGAGAAAGTCATGAATCGCTACCGGGATCAGGATTAACGGGTCTATCTCCTGGGTATCGATGACACGGTTATAACTGTCGCAGATTTTCTCAATTGCCCCCGGTGTCTCATAAGGCGGCAGGGGTGTGAACAGTACAAAGGTGTTACCCGCCGTGTCCGTGGCGCTGATGTAGTTTTGCGTGTTCTTAAAGCTGCCGCCGATTCCTTTCTCGGAATAACGGTACAGGTCCCGGTGAAGCTGGAGAATATAGCTGGGCCGCAAAGGAATATATTCATAGCTCTCATGGATGGTGTTCAGCACATCCCGGTAGCCCATGATTTCCTTTTCATCCCGTGTTCTGGGAGCCGTCTTATCGGCACAAAGCTGTTTCAGGCGCGTGTTCGTCGTGCGGATGCCCTCGATCTCATTGGACGCCTCCGTACTCTGCACCTTAGCGATTTCCACCAGGCGCTCCAACTCCAGCGGCCGCTGTTTCAGCAAGGTCTGTTGCCGCCCCTTGTACTCATGGATTTGGGCCACATAGCCTAAAATCTCGCTGTCCCAGGTCCGGCCTTTCAATTTTGTGTAGTCGAAGTCCCGCATACAATCACCCTCAGTCCACTTATTATCTCCCGAATCATATCATATTCTGGGAGATAATTCAAGGCGGCGTGCGAAATAATCTCCCGAATTACTATTATATTCGGGAGATCATTCTTTATATACGCTATGACGGCATCCGCAAAACTGCGGGCGCTGTTTTTGTTTCTCTGTGATAAACCCTCGTCCACCGTCCCTCGTCCCGCCCCGTGGGCGATGGGACTGCCGCCCCGCAGGGTGGCAGTCACGAGGCAAAGCCCTGCCTCCAGGCAGGAGCAAAGCCGCAAATGGGGTGCTGGGGTGTCCCCGGCCGCACGACCTTGCCAACGGCAAGGTCTAGTAAGTTATACCGCTCCGACAACCGCACGCGCAAACGACTGGCCCCCCTTCCAAGGGCCGGGCGTTTGCGTGGGCGTGGGAACCGCCGCTTTGCCAGTCCGGCAGGTTCAGCGCCAGTCCTTCGGCGGCGGGGCCCGCATGGCGGGGCGGTATGTGAAAAAGCTTTCGTCTACCGTCCATTCACGTTTTTACAGAAGGAGTTTCTATTATGCCATATGCGATCTTACGATTTGAGAAACGCAAGGGCGGTCCCGCATCCGCTCTCGAAAAGCACATCGAGCGGAAAAAGGAGCGATACGCCAGCAACCCGGATATTGACAGCAACCGTTCTCACCTCAACTATCATCTGGTGGAACCGCAGTTGAAATACTACGGGGAAATCCAGACTCGTATTGAAAAAGCACAGAGAGAAAACCCGAAGTGCAAGGTGCGGAAGGACAGTGTGAAATTCATCGACACCATCGTTACCGCCTCGCCGGAGTTTCTCGCTGCTATGAAACCCGAGGTGGTCCGCCGCTATTTCGAGCGGGCACTTAAATTCCTCCAAAAGGAGGTCGGTGCGGAAAATATTTTCTCCGCCGTTGTTCACATGGACGAACGCAATCCGCATATGCATTTGTGCTTTGTCCCTTTGACCAAGGACAACCGTCTGTCTGCCAAAGAGATCATGGGCGGTCGGGACAAGCTGGTTCACTGGCAGGACAAATTTCACGACTTCATGGCGGAGGAGTTTCCTCAACTGGAACGGGGCCAATCCGCCGCCGTTACCAAGCGAAAACACGTCCCCACCTGGCTTTATAAACAGGCTCACCAGCTGACAGGGGAGATGAAGTAGATTCGGAAGGAAATCAAAAGCATCGGTACGTTGAACGCCGGAAAGCAGAGAGAAAAAATCCTGAAACTGCTGATGGACTGGTATCCCCAGGTCAACGCTTTCGAGGCCAAGCTGCGGCCCTATGATGCCCAGCTGAAAATCATGGAGCAAAACGAAACGATCCTGCGGCAAAATGAGCAGAGGGCGCAGTGGCTCCAGCAACAGGAGCGGCAGAAGAAGGAATCACTGCTCTATGAGCTGCGGGAGTATCAGGATTTCATCGAGTCCATTCCGGAGGATGTGTTTGAGGAATTAAAACAGAGGTATACGTTGAAACATGAACACCAGCAGGATTTTTGTTCATAATTCCTATTATCAGATTTAGCTGATAACATCTAGGGGGGCAGAAAGGAGGCTTGATTATCATTTCTAAAAAACCGCTGATTAAAGCACCCGTCAAACGTAAATTCAAACTGTGCTATTGATATACAAAGCGAAGCTAAAAGCCGATTTCCTTTCTTGAAATATCATCGAAGTTCTAGGTTTTCACGATTCCAAATCCCTGCCCGTTTGGAGATTTTCCTCCGTTTTCCCCAGTACCTTCCAGACCGTATGGACCATAGCCAGAAAACAGGCCGTTCCACCAATCAGATTGGAGATCGGTTCAGACCACAAAACGCCGTCGATGCCCAGAAAGCCTGGCAGCAGGAAGATCAGAGGGATTACCAAGCCAACCTTGCGAAATAGGGAGAAGAAGATGGCATACCCGGCTTTTCCCAGAGACGTGAACACCGCCTGGCCGGACATTTGCAGCGCCATAAAGCAAAAGCCGAAAAAGTAGATATGGAGCAGGCGGGCGCCTACGGCAACCAACTCTGCGTCGTCGTTAAAAAAGCGGATCAGCGCCTCCGGGAACAGAAACACAACCCCCCAGGCCAGCAGCATATAAACAGTGCAGATGCCTGCCATGCACATGACGCCCTGCCGGACCCGGTCATAGGCCTTGGCGCCGTAGTTGTACCCCAGTACCGGCTGGGCTCCGCCAGTAATCCCGTTGGCGGGCATGGTCACCACCTCCCGCAGAGAGTTGATGACCGTCATGGCGCCAATATATACATCACCGCCCATGGAACGAAGCGCCGTATTGTACGCCAGCTGCGTGGCGGCGTTCGTAAAAGACATGATAAAATGGCAGAAGCCCAGCCGCACCACCTCCCACAAAAGTGCCGGCTGCCAGCCGACCAGGCTGCGTCGCAGCTTTAAAATGGCGCGGGGGCCGGTTAAAAAGCGCATAACCCAGACGGCGGACAGCAACTGGGAGATGACGGTGGCGATTGCGGCGCCGCGGACGCCCAAGCCAAAACCGTAGATCAGCAGAGGATCCAGAGCCATGTTGGCAGCCGCGCCGACGGCAATCGTCAGCATGCCGGTCCTTCCAAAGCCCTGGCTATTGACAAATCCATTCATACCAAGGCTCAGCATGGCAGCGGGCGTTCCCCAGATGTACACGGAAAAATATGCGGACGCATAAGGGTAGGTGTCCGCGCTGGCGCCAAACCAGAACAGCAGGGGCTTTGCCAGAAGGGCACCCAGGGCGGTCAGCAGTCCCGCAGTGACCAGCAGCATAAAACAGGTCGTTCCCATGATCCGTTCCGCCAACAAGGTCTCTTGTTTTCCCCGGGCGATGGAGCACAGAGGCGCGCCGCCCATTCCAAACAGGTTTGTAAACGCCGTAATTATGCTGATGAGCGGAAATACAACGCCCACGCCGGTCAGTCCCAGGCTGGCTCCATCGCCCATATGCCCGATGAAAAAACGATCGGTAATATTGTAGAGCACGTTTACCAACTGCGCGATGGTCATGGGGACGGCCATGCGCAAAATACAGCGGGCGACGCTGCCTTGGCAGAAATCTTGGCTGCTTTCCAAAATATACCTCCTCTCAGAGACACCGCAATAAATAGCAGGAACTGGAGTACGGCATTCGCCGTACTCCAGTTTTATGGGAGGCCGGGGAGGTCAGCCTGCGGCGTTCAGGATGGACTGCTCGGCGGCCAGCATCGTAGCGGTAGAATCCTCTACGTTCATATAGTTGTTGACCAGCAGGTTCTTCTCCAGATAGTCAGTCTTCCACTCGTCGGTCTCAGTAACCTGCCTGCACACGTCGTTCCAATAATTCACGGCCTCGTCGCTCATGTTGACGGAACCGATGACGCCGCGCCACACGGGCAGCTCGATCACGCCGTAACCTAGTTCGTTGGCGGTGGGGGCGGCGTCAAAGGGGGCGCTGAAACGCTCGGAGCTGAGGGCCAGGACGGGGTTGATGTCGCCGGAAAGAACGTACTCCTTGGAGGCGGCGGGCTTAGACATGCCCAGGTCCACGTGGCCGCCCAGCAGAGCGGTCATGGTCTCGCTGGAAGAGCCGAAGACGATGTAGCTGAAGTTCTCCTCCAGGCCCAGGGACTGAACCAGCATGTCGTAGACGTTGCGCTCGTCGGAAGAAGTGCCGCCCACGATGATCTGCTCGCCGGCCTTGGCGGCCTCGACCACTTCCTCGAAGCTGGCATACTTAGAGCTCTTGGCGTTGGTAAACAGCAGGTGCTTATCGGCGGCCATGACCGCGATGGGTCTGAAGTCCGCCATGGTCAGACCACCATTGCTGAGCATGGAGGACAAGTCGCCGGTGGAGAAGCAGAGCAGCGTGGAATCGGCGGCGTCACCCTTGGCGTCCTTCACATCGCGGCGAGCAATCTGTCCGTTGCCGTCCTGCTTGTTGTTGACCACAAAGGCGTTGGTTACGATGCCCTTCTTGGAGGCGATATCGGTGATCGAACGGGTGAAGATGTCGGAGCCGCCGCCGGCCTTGGAGCTGACCAGGAAATCAATGTTGCCCTTGGGGGTGAACGCTTCTGTCTGCTGGGGCTGGGCGGCGGCGTCCTTGGGCTCACCGCCGGCGGGTTGGGAGCTGTCTGCGGGGGTGGGGCTGCCGCCGCAGGCGGCCAGGGACGCCACGATCAGCAGGGATGCCAGAACACTCAGGATCTTCTTTTTCATAATACATTTCCTCCTAATAAAATTTGATTACGATTTACTGGACTTGCTTTTTTTCAAAATGGCTTTTACCATAGGGGTACAAACGATGAACAGGAAGATGCCCAACAGAACCAGGGTAATGGGACGGGTATAGAACAGCCGCAGGCCGCCCTGGGAGGCGATGAAGGCCCGGCGGATATTGGTCTCCAACGTGCTGGAGAGCACAAAGGACAGCAGCAGAGGCGATACGGGGATCTCGTTCTTCTTAAAGATGTAACCCAGCACGCCGCCGATCATCATGACCACCACGCCGAACATGGAATTGCTGGTAGAGAAGGACCCCACAAAGCAAACCACCACGATGCTGGGGATCATAATGCCAACAGGCACCTTCAGCAGCTTGATGATCCAGGGAATGATGCAAAGGGCGATGGCCAGCGCGATCAGGTTGGAAACAAACAAGGAGGCGATCAGGCCCCATGTGAATTCCGGCTCCGAGGAGAACAGCATGGGGCCGGGATTCAGGCCCCACATCATCAGTCCGCCCAGCAGGACGGCTGTGGTGCCGGAGCCGGGGATGCCTAGGCTCAGCAGAGGGCCAAAGGCGCCGGCGGCCGCGGCATTGTTGGCGGCCTCGGATGCGGCGATGCCCTCCACAGCGCCCTCACCCAGGGGAACCTTGCTCTTGTTGGACTTTTTCTCCAGCGCGTAGCTGAGGAAGGAACCGGCCGTAGCGCCGGCGCCGGGCAGGAAACCGACGAAGGTGCCCAGCAAGCCGGAGCGGATGCTGGGACGGAGGATGCGTTTGAATTCCTGTTTGGACAGCAGGCTGTTCCGCAATGTCAGCTTTTTGCCCAGGCTCTCATCCACATCGGCGGAGTTTCGCGGGTCCTCCGTCAGCTCCAGCACCTGGGCCATGCCGATAAACCCAATGACTAGGGGAATGAAATTGATGCCGCTGAGAAGGTACATATTTCCAAAGTCATATCGGATTGTGCCGGAGACGATGTCGATTCCCATTGTAGACAGCAGGATGCCAAGGCAGGTGCAAATGATCCCAAGCAGCGGGCTTTCACCCACCAGCCAGCTGATGGACGTCATGGCCACCAGCATCATCATGGACATCTCGGAGGGACCGAAGTTCAGGCCGAAGCTGGCCAGGGCAGGCCCCAGGAACACTAGGATGACCATGCCGATGGTCCCGCCGATGCAAGAGGCCAGGTTCGCCGCCATCAATGCCTGACCGGGCCGTCCCTGTCGGGTAAGGGGATAGCCGTCCATGGCCGTCATGATGGCCGGCGCATCGCCAGGAATGTTGATGAGAATGGCGCTGAAGGCTCCGCCGTACATGTTGGAATAATAAATCGCGCCTAACATGATAATGGCCGTGGTGGGGTTAAATCCAAAGGTGATGGGCAGCAGCAGCGCACAACCTGCCAGAGAGCCGATGCCCGGCATGGCGCCCACCACCAGACCCAGGACCGCGCCCAGCAGCGCGGCGCCGATGTTCTGTACGCTCAGGGCCACCGCAAAGCCGTTAAACAGTAATTGTAACGATTCCATGAGAGCGCCTCCTTAACCGAAGATCGATTCAAACAACAGGCCCTTGGGAAAGGGGACCCGCAGCCACAGGGAGAACGTGCCGTACACAATCACAATCATCACGGCGGCAGCGACGGCGATGGAGCGCCAAGGCATCTTCTCCATTACCCGCAGCCAGAAAATGTAAAATACCAGCAGCGCGGGCAGGAATCCAATGATGTACGACACGCCCAGGATGGCCAGCATTCCGATGATCAGCTGAATGGCGTTCTTTTCAATTTTGGCACTCTCCAAGGAAAAGCTCCGGAAGAAGTAAATCAGCGAGGCTACCAGCAGAACGCCGCCCACAATGGCGGGAAAAAATCCGGACATGGGACCTTCTTTCTGGTCCCAAAGACCGTATTTGGTAACACCAAGGTACACCCACACCACGGCAATGAGGATAAAGGCCAACGCAATGACGGATTTGCTGTTGAATCGTTTGTTGCTCACAAAGATGCCTCCTTTTGATAGAATACGCGGGCCTCGCAGGGACGCAGCGGCCCGCAGGGATCGCTGTCCGCCGGATAGTTGGACAACAGCAGCTGCCACCGCGACGGGTCCATGTCCTCCGGCTGATAGAAATCTGCCGGACGGTCCTTAAAATTCAGCAGGACAAACAGCTTTTCCCCCTCCAGCGTCCTCCGATAGGCATACCGCGCCGGGTCCTCCGGAAGGCAGTCCACAAAATCACCATAGACCATGACCGGGTACTGCCTGCGCAGGCGGATCAGCTTACGATAATAGTGCAGTACCGAATTCGGGTCCTCCTCCTGCTGTGCCGCGTTGATCTCCAGATAGGAGGGATTCAGCTCAATCCACGGCTCCGTGTCAGAAAAGCCGCCATAGCGCTCGCCGCTCCACTGCATGGGGGTCCGGGCGTTGTCCCGACCTTTGGTATAAACCTTCCGCATGATCTCCCGGTGACTGACGCCCTTGGCGCTGAGGTCCGCGTATAGGTTGAGGGTCTGCACATCCCGGTAGTTGGAAATGTCGGAGAACCGCACGTTCACCATGCCCAGCTCCTCACCTTGGTAAATGTAAGGAGTGCCCTCCATGGTGTGGGTCATTGTCCCCAACAGCTTGGCGCTCTCCACCCGGTAGACGCTGTCATCGGCAAAGCGGCCCAAGGGGCGGGGCTGGTCGTGGTTTGACAGGTACAGGCTGTTCCAGCCGCAGCCGTGGAGACTGGTCTGCCACTTGCTCATGATCTTTTTGAATTTTACGAAATCCCAGGGAATCAAATCCCATTTGTCCTTGGGGCCGCTGTCCACAGACATATGCTCAAACTGAAAGAGCATGTTAACCTCATCCCGACCGTCTCCCGTATAGAGTTTCGCAATCTCCGGCGTAACGTTGGGCGTTTCCCCCACGGTCATCCCGTTGTACAGGGACAGGACATCCCGGTGAAGCTCCTTGAGATACTCATGAATGTGGGGACCGTTCTGGTAGAACCGATGGGCACGCACCAGACCTTCCACTCCCTCCACGGAGGGGAAGCCATCCACTTTGGAGTAGAAATTCATGGTATCCATGCGGAAGCCATCTACTCCTTTGCCTAGCCAGAACCGACAGATATCCTTGACCGCCTCCCGGACCTTGGGATTTTTCCAATTCAAGTCCGGTTGCTGCTTGGCAAAAATATGGAGGTAGTATTGGCCCAAATGGGGCACATATTCCCACGCGGAACCGCTGAAATGGGACTCCCAGTTGTTCGGCAGCTTGTCTGTCGTGCCGTCCTGCCAGATGTAATAATCGTGATAGGGATTATCCCGTGACTGCAGCGCCTGCTGGAACCATTCGTGTTGGTCAGAGGTGTGGTTTACCACCAAATCCATCAACAGCTTCATGCCCCGGCTGTGAAGCCCCTCCAACAGACGGTCAAAATCCTCCATCGTACCAAAGGTATCCAGGATTTCTTTATAATCCCGGATGTCATATCCGTTGTCTACATTGGGGGAGTCGTAAACCGGACACAGCCAGACGACATCTATCCCCAGCTTTTTCAGATAGTCCAGTCTTGTCAGGATTCCTGCAAGGTCACCAATACCGTCATGGTTGCTGTCCTGAAAGCTCCGAGGGTATATCTGGTAGACAACGGATTCTTTCCACCAATTCTTTCCCATGGCTGCCCTCCTTTTGCCTTGATTATTTAGCAAAATACGTGCCAATCGTTGCTTCGCCTCAAAAAACAAGAAAAAATCCCTTGCACAAAGCCGAAAATTATCCGGTATCGACAAAAAAGCAGAGGACGATTTGTGGTAAATCACGTACCGTCTCTCTGCTATCTGTTGTGAGAAAGCGGGAGGGTTGGCAACAACGCCAAAAAAATCTGCATCAAAAATGTATCAAAAATGTTTCAATTATATCTTCGAAATGTCCTTTGTCTTGCGCCACAATGTACTCCTGCTGACCCCCAGTTTTTTGGCCAGCTCCGCCTTGCTCTGCTTACGCCGGACCAGCTCGTATAGTTGCTGCTCTTCCGGAGTCAGCAGGTTCTCGACCGGACGCCCCGCCGCGTCTTCCAGGACCTCCCACACATCCGCTTCCGTAATGATGCCGGTTTGGGTCAATACGCAGAGGCGCTGGCAGATGTTCCGTAGTTGGCGGACGTTGCCCTGCCAGTCCCAGCGCTTCATGCAGGCAACGGCTTCAGGTGTGAACTGTACTGGCACACCAGCGCATTGAAACTGCCGGGTCAGGTAGGGCACCAGCTCGTCCAGATCCTCTACCCGGCTGCGCAGCGGCGGCAGCGCCAGATGCAGAATATCCAGCCGGTAGTAAAGGTCTGGCCGGAAAGCCCCGGTCCGGGCTTTTTCATGGATGTCCACATTGGTCGCCGTGATGACCCGCACGTCAATGGGGATGATTTTGTCATCTCCCAGACGGCGAATCTCTTTTTCCTGCAAAACACGCAGCAGACTGGCCTGCAGGGAAAGCGGCAGCTCGCCGATCTCGTCCATAAACAGCGTACCCTTGTGGGCCAGCTCAAACAGGCCGAGCTTGCCCTCTCTCGAAGCGCCGGTAAAGGCGCCGCCTACATAGCCAAACAGTTCGCTTTCAATTAGATTGGGCGCAATGGCCCCACAGTTAAAGGCTACGAAGGGCTGCTTGCGGCGGTCGCTGTCATTGTGGATACTCTGGGCGAACAGCTCCTTGCCGGTGCCGGATTCGCCGATAATGAGCACGTCAGAGTCTGTTTTCGCAAAGCGGCGAGCCCGCTCCACCGCTTTTTGCAAAGGAGCGCTGGTGCCCACAATGTCCCGGAACTGGTATTTTGCCACCAAACCTTTCTCATTGAGCTTCTGACGGACGGCAATTTCCGCTTTTTGCAGTGCTTCCACGTATTGCAGCACCATCACGGTGCCTTCCTTTTCACCGTCTACCAGAATAGGATTGCGGCGAACCAATACGTCTCGATTTTGGAGTTTAATAATGGTATTGTCCTCCCGGACCTCCATGACGGCCTTTGGGATGCAGTCCTTTGCCGGTGTATTGACCGGTTTTTTTTGATGGAGCCCCAGCATTCGGATGCAGTTTTGGTTAATTTGAAGAATGTTTTCGTGGGAATCCAGGGATATGATTCCTTCTTCCATCATCTCGATCATGCAGTTGAGCCGCTCGTTTCGCTGCTTCTCCCGGCGGCTGCCCTCGATGACGGAAAGAGCCTCGTGGATTGCGGTTCGAGCCGCTTCCTCGCCGATGCGGAGGGGGATGGACGGGATGTTCTTCTCCGCAGCCATCCGGCAAACGGTATAGCCGCCTACAACGGCGTCGTAAGAGCCCATGGCCTCCATGCGCTGAAACTGTGTCTCGGCCTCGTCGTCGTTCCCAACCTCAAACGCATCGATCTGCACATGGCAGAGGCTTTCGTAAAAGGGGAGATCAATGGAGTGGTTTTTCTCGATAAACAGCGCTACGCAGTGTGCGCACAGATCCTCTTTTGCCTCCTGGACAGCTTTGAGAATCTCCATACTTGGCAGCGGGCACTCAATTAAATGAAAGGAATACGTTCCCTGCTTCAGCACGGAGTAAGAAAGTCCACGGGCAATCACAAAATCGCCGTCCCAGTCGGTTAGGAGACTTTCGATGCGCCCCTCTGTGCAGAGGATCTCGAACTTTACATTGGTAGGGCTGTCGGTTTCCTGCAAAATACGGTCGATAAACTGTACCCAGTCTCGTTCCTCGGTATACGGTACGATGAAGGCAACTTTTATCATGATTACACGCTCCTTTGGAGTTCAGGAGAATTCCCCAAAATACTGAAAAAAGAGAAGCGAGGGTGGGGATAGCGAGGCACGTTGTAGAACGCAGGTAGAATGATGCCCACCAAGGAGGACCGTGCAGCTATTCGATTCCCGGACCGCC
Source organism: uncultured Oscillibacter sp. (assembly GCA_910583695.1). Taxonomy (GTDB): domain Bacteria; phylum Bacillota; class Clostridia; order Oscillospirales; family Oscillospiraceae; genus Oscillibacter. Next base: position 10,715 of record CAJTZL010000017.1, on the reverse strand, counting down.
GGATGCTGCCTTAAGTCTGTCAAACCCCATCTCATTATTCAGCATATTTGCCCATTCTGTCAAGCACTTTATCCGGTTTGGCTTTACAGCGTAGGATTTTTAATTCTTTGAGAGGTGATTGGCGAGCTTAGCTTCTACGGCTGCAGTTCTTTAAAACAAGTCACATTGCCTGAAATCGTAAAGTACATTGGACGGTCAGCGTTTCAGTGGTTGCACGAACCTTGAAATAATTAATATTCCGGATTAACTTGAAAGAGAGCGACCGTGTGGAGTAGTGTGGAATAACAGGTTAAGAGGTGCTTTTGAGAACTGTCCTGCTCTCCGCGAAATTATCATATCTGAGAAGCAAAAGGAAGAATTGTTTATTGATAGACATAGCCGTTGGATATCTATGAGCAGTGCGGTAGTTGTTTTTGAAAGAATAGATACGGATGGTGATACAACACTGTATACTACGGTGAAAACTGCAGGCCTTTTTAGAAGATTACAGCGCTGGCTAAACAGCACCGCTATGATTGGAATACTGTGACAGCAAGGAATTTCGGGATATTTGCAAAAATGGTATCTTCATAACTAATAGCCTTAACATTTAGTTGTTTATCCGTTTTCCCCGAAACGCCTTCACATTATAATAATTTCTGCACCTGGCACTGCAAAACTCGCTCTTAGCGTGGCTGTTGTAGTACACCTTCCCGCAGTTCTTACATACCCTCAGCCCCGGCTTGTCCCCCGTGACCATCGCCGCATAGGACAGCCGGATCACGGATTCCATGCTTTTCACCTGCCACACCAGCTGAGGCGTCCGCCCGCTGGTCAGCCGATAGGACAGAAGCCCGGAGATATCCAGCACCGCCGGATTTGCCTCCATTGTCACTTCTCCCTTGGTCGTCAGGAAGTGCTGATACAGCTCCATAAAGAACACCCGGAACATTTCAATATCCTCGCCATACTCCCGGCTGTTCAACGGGCGGTAACAGGGGGGCACAGCGGGGTCGCTGGTGGAGGGCGGGTCCCTTTTCCGCCCCCAGCCCCAAAAGCCCGTGACGGGCCGCGAAAACGGCGCACAGGCGCTTTCCCTCCGGTGTTCCAATCAGGAGCTGACGGCCCAGCTCCAAAGCGTCGGCTACCAGCTGCTCCGACTGTTCGGCGCAGTTAAATCGCAGCTCTGCCGCTCCCGGCGCGGGCGCCAGGTAGGAGACGCGGGGGCCGCTGAACTCACTGGTCATCAGCGTATAGTCCGACCAGCGCACCCACATGACATTCAAATTTGGAAATACCGTTTTCACGTCCATCAAACTGCCTCCCGGTAATTCTTGTAATTGATTATAGCATCCTTTAGACGGAGTCACAAGGCTGACTCCGCCTTTTTCTGTGTTTACGACCCTCCCGTCACAAGGAATCGAATGCGTTCCAGCGCCTTCTGCCGGTGTTTGGTTACATTTCGGACAGAGCAGTTCAGCACCGCCGCAATCTCCTTTGGCGGCATCCTATGAACGATATTCATAAACAGCACCTGTTTTGTGCGGACGTAAGTTCCCGCAGTGCCTCGCTGACGGGGTATTCCTCCACCAGCTGGTATAAGTCCTCCGGCTCCCTGGAGTATATTGCGTCCAGCCAATCGTCCGGGGTGCTCAGCCTCAGCAGATTGGCGAATTCACAATACTCGCCATCATTTGGTCCGCAATCTACAACGCTGATGTCCATATTGGCCCGGTGCTCTTTATGCCGCCGTTCATTGTTGGCGTCGAAGTGCTCCAGCGCCTGGATGACTCTTTCCCAGTCTCCAGCTCCGGCCAGCGCCTCCAGTTCAGCCTCTAACGTTTCTTCTCGGATATCCGCTTCGTTCCTTCTCAAAAAAATTTCCCTCCTTTGAGTACCGTTTTTGACCTTCTCACCGTCTAGTTATTAGACGGTGGTAATTGATGTAATCATCAATAAACCATTACAAAATATTTGTCAAGGGAGGAGAGTGATTTTATGAGCAGGGAAGAAAATACAGCCGCCCGCTACCGGATCATGTTCCGCCACTACCCGGACGTGCTGACGCCCCGGCAGGTCCAGGAGATGCTGGGTGTAGGACAGCGCATGGCGTACGGCCTGCTGCGGAACGGCAAGATTTCCAGCGTTCGTATGGGAAGGCTGTACCGGGTGCCCAAGGTCGCCGTCATCGACTACCTGTGCGGCGAAGAAAAGACTTGAAAAATGCGTTCATCCAAGGTAACATCGCACAACCTTGAATGAACGCCGAAAGGAGGTATTTTATGAAGCATCGGGAAATTACCGGCAGTCTCATAGAACGAGGCGGAAAATACACCGCTGTCCTTAATCTCTACGACGAAACCGGGAAACGCAGACAAAAATCGATTGCCCTGGGCATCCCGGTGAAGGGTAACAAGCGGAAAGCCCAGGCCCGCCTGGAAGGGCTGAAGCAGGCGTACAGGAAACCAGAAACCGTCCTGGAGCAGGCGAAAGCGGAGTCTCCGCTGTTCGCCGATTTTTTGCGGGAGTGGCTGAAGGTCACCGCTCCCACCATTGAGCGGACAACGTATCGGAGTTACGAAAACATGATCGACGCCCGGCTGGACCCGTTTTTCCGGGAACGCCGCCTGCGGCTGTGCGACATCGAGCCGCGCCATATCCGGGATTTGCACGAGTCCATTTTTCAGGACGGCTGTAACGCGAATACGGTCATCCACTACCACGCGGTAGTCCGCAAAGCTCTGCAATACGCTGTGAAGAATGAATTAATCCGCGAGAATGCCGCAGATAAGGTAGACCGCCCCAAGAAGGGAAAATACTTGGTGGCGTTCTACTCCAAGGAGGAGCTGGCCGCTCTGTTTGAAGCCGCCAGGGATGACTCCATGTCCGTGGTCATCCAGCTTGCCGCCTACTACGGCCTCCGCCGCAGTGAGGTGCTGGGCATTCGCTGGAGCGCCGTGGATTTCGAGCGGGGAACCATCTCCATCAATCACAAGGTGACGGAGGGGAAGGTGGACGGGAAAGAAACTCTTTTCACCGAGGACAAACTGAAAACCAAATCCAGTTTCCGAACCTTGCCGCTGATCCCCGCTGTGCGGGAATTGCTTTCAGCGCAGAAAGAAAAACAGGAACGCTATCGCGCCCTGTTCAAAAAGTCTTATTGCACCGATTACTTGGACTATGTCTGTGTAGACGAGATGGGCCAATTGTTCCGGCCTAACTACGTTACGGACCATTTCAAGCTGTTGCTGCACCGTCACGGCTTGCGGCATATCCGTTTCCATGATCTCAGGCATAGCTGCGCGTCGCTTTTGCTCAGCCAGGGCATCGCCATGAAGCAGATCCAGGACTGGCTGGGGCATTCCACCTTTGCCACTACCGCCGATATTTACTCCCATCTGGACTTCAATTCCAAGCAGGAGTCGGCGGAAGCGATCTTTGCGGCGTTCGCGCCCGGCGCTGTCCTCGAGGAACCCAGGGAAAAAGAAGAGCCGGAAGAGGATGCGCCGGGTTTCGGGATGTCCATGAGCATTTGAGGTGCAGTATGGGCTACGAATATTTACGGGAGCAATATCCCGAAATCATCTCCAAAGATCAGCTCTACCGTATCTGCTATATCAGCAAACGCAAAGCCCGGTGGTTATTGGAAAACGGCATCATTCCCTGCGAGGACTCCGGAAAGCAGACCCGGCGGTTTCACATTCGTTTGGAGGACGTGATTACCTTCCTGGAACGGCGGGACGCCGGGTTGCTGCAGGATGAGATTCCCATTGGCATCTTCTCCGGCGGAAGCCATCCGTCCACACAGCCCCGTCAAACGCTGGACAGCGGGGCGCTGTGCGCCTTTCTGCTGGAGCGGTGGGCAGACGCTCCCGATATGCTCACCGTCCAACAAGCGGCCTCTCTGTGCGGCTACAGGCCGGCGGCCATCAACAACTGGATTGGAAAGGGGCGAATGACGGCTGTTCCATGCCGGGGAAGGAATCTGATTCCCAAGGAATCCCTGGCGGAACGGCTGGCATCCCGAGAAGTGCAATTGTCCTCAAATCACTCCGAACAGTATACAGAACTGCTGAAGGAGTTTCAGGCAGAAGAACAAAACAGCGGCATGGAATGGGGTTCCATGTCGCTGTAAAATGACAAAAAGTATCTTTTCCTCAAAAGGCAAGGCTTTCTATGCCCCTAATTGCCCCAAGAAAACAGCCAAGATTACCACAAATAAAACCACGGTTATTCCCACCAAAATGACTGCCGTTTTGCCAAGTGGCCTCGCTGTTTTTGGATCAGCCCCTTTCTCGTTTGGAAAGTAATGCTGCGTCGGAGAGTACGGCTGTCTTTTTTGGGGCGGCTTCTGCTCAGCTTTTGCCGCTGCCGCAAGCGGGTCCTGCTGCCTCAAAATACGAGCATGAAACCCCTCAAGCCACTCAATATCACGAGCTTCGCAGTTTACCGCTGCCATTTCATGCACAATTTGATTCCGCAGCCATCGAACCCGCTTTAAATTCCGATAGTCTTCGTCCCATGATGGTACCCCGCGCCGTTTATAAGAGGGGATTTGCTCTATCTCGTCAATATATTTGCTGATGCCATGTCGGCACGAAAATATGTCGCCGCAAATTCTATCCACCCGTTTAAACTCATCAAACAGTCTCTCATCATTTTCTAACATCTCTCTGCCTCCACCCGAAAGATTGGGGGTTGTCCATGTTTTCATATTGCGCGCCTCGGGGATACAAGAAAAGGCACGATCATTTCGTGCCTTTTCCTGTTGGCGGAGATGGAGAGATTCGAACTCTCGCGCGCTTTTTAGGCGCCTACTGCATTTCGAGTGCAGACCCTTCAACCACTTGGGTACATCTCCACATATTTTCTTTTCCGGGACATCTGTTAGCAAACGGTTAGCATTTTAAGAAGTTTCTCGGCAGCGGAAACTGTAAAATCCCTGATTTCATGCGGCTTTGCAGCTTTTACCTGGAGGAACCGCCGTGCGGATTTCGAGTCAGGGCCGTTATAACCACTTCGATACCGCTGCATGAACCTCCCCTATTATGCCACACTTTTCCCGCCGTTGCAAGAGGGGCGGGAAAATCTCCCTTTTCCGATTGACGCCGCACTGCGTCCTTTGGCAAAATGATTCGTCAAAATATCTAAAGCAAGCCGTCACCCCGCACAGGCATGCGGCTGCCCGATAGAGACAAAAAGCAGGCTTTCGATTTGGATGCTCACGATAAAATGCTTGCGGCAATCGCAATCATAGAAATGCATATTACCCCCCGCTGAATACGACAATCACCTTTTTTACCTGTTTCCCCCATTTACAGCCCGATCTATTTTATCCGAAAACAAAGCGCAGGCAATGGCGGCCGTCATCAGCAATGCTGAAAATTTTTCCATATGGTTCCTCCCCAACTTCCGACTGCCGGGCGGACGACAGCCAACAGCAATTGCCGCGCCGGCCCGGTTTTGTAGAAACTGCCAAAGCGACGCCCCGGCAGCACGCTTCCCAAAGAGGCGGGGAAATCTCCCGCCCCGTTCTCACCGGCCGTAAAAAAAGGCGTCGCACTTCAGCATGCCGTTGTACAGCTTCCGCTTCTTGTCCGCCGGGCGGCCGAAGCACCGCTCAAACTCCGTGTGGGAGCTCAGCACAATCACCCGCCATTTCGGCGGCAGGTCTTTCAGCGCCTTCCCAAAGGCCCGGTACAGCGCCTCCGCCTCTTCCTTCTCCAGAAGCCGCTCGCCGTAGGGCGGGTTCGTCACCAGCTGGCCGTATTCACTGTCCCGGCGGAATTTCCCCGCGTCCGCCGTCTCAAAGCGCACACAGTCCTCCACCCCGGCCAGCTCCGCGTTGTGCCGGGCCAGCTCCACCGCCGCCGGGTCGATGTCCCCGCCCCAGATGTCGTAGGACCCGTGGAACTCCTTGTCCTGGGCCTCCTCCGCCGCGTCCATCCAGAGCTTGGGGTCCATGGACTTCCACCGCTGGGCGGCAAAGCGCCGGTCCAGGCCCGGGGCCCGGTTTTTGGCGATCAGCGCCGCCTCAATGGGGATGGTGCCGGAGCCGCAGAAGGGGTCGCAGAAGGGGTCCTTCCCCCGATAGCGGGAGAGCGTCACCAAGGCCGCCGCCAGGGTCTCCCGCAGGGGCGCGCCCATGTTCTGCGCCCGGTAGCCCCGCTTGTAAAGCCCCTCGCCGGAGGTGTCCAGGTACAGGAACGCCCGGTCCTGGACAATGGCGAATTGAATCTGATACCGCCCGCCCGTTTCCGGCAGGGTTTCGCAGCCGTAGGCCCGGCCCAGCCTCCTGGCGGCGGCCTTCTTCACAATGGCCTGACAGGCGGGGACAGAGTGGAGGGTGGAATTTAAAGAGTAGCCCTTCACGGGGAACTCCCCCTCCCGGGGGACGAAGTCCTCCCAGGGCAGGGCCAGAACGCCCTGAAACAGAGCCTCAAAGTCCGGGGCCGGGAAGGGTTCCCCCAGTGCCATCAGCACCCGGGCCCCGCAGCGCAGGCTGATGTTCAGCCGGGGGATGTCCGCAAGGCTCCCCTCGCAGTGGACCCGGCCGTTTTCCGCCCGGACGCCGGAGAGGCCCAGGCGCTTGAGCTCATCGGACACCAGGGCCTCCAGGCCCAGAAGGCAGGGAACGGTCAGAGTCATGGAAACGGCCTCCTTCACGGTTTCAAAAGGTGATGCGGGGATTTCCCTCCCATCCCGGGAGGAATAGATCGGGGACAGGCGGAGCGCGGAGTGTACCTCCCGCCGCCGCAGGGGGCCGCAGCGCCCGAGGACCTCCTCCCGTATGGGGAAGAAAAGAAAGCCGTGGTCCGCAAGAGCTTCCGGCAGGAGCGCGGCATTTCCCATGAATTGCAGTATAGCAGATATCGGAGGCGTTTTCAATACGGCGGGGAAATGGGGGCATGTCCGATTGCGCTTTTTATGGGAGAAACGCCGCCCCTGCGGGATAAAGCCTTCGGACAGGGCGTTTCCGGGGAATGGGGAGCGTTCTGCCGTGCATTCTTGGAGCAGCCCCCAAAATAATGAGAAACGTTCAGCGGTCTTGGAATCGCAGGGCCGCGTTGCCGTTCATGACGGGCGTCAGCCCGTCTGCGTCCTCCGCCATTTTTCAAACAAGGCCTAAGCAGGGCGCAGGAAGCAAAGCTGCGGGCCCGCCTTGGCCTCTTGTGAATTGTTACTGAAATGAAACACTTTTTTCCCGGCAGGTATGCTATACTGGATAAGAAAGCTGAGGCCGATTGGAAAGGAGGCATTCTTATGAGCATGTTTATTTGGCTGTGGCTGGGGGCGATTGTCCTTTTCGGCGTGGCCGAGGTGGTCACGGAGAGCATGGTTTCCATCTGGTTCGTGGCCGGGTCCCTGGCGGCCCTGTTTGCCTGCATGTCCGGCTGGGCCCTGGGCGGACTCTCTCCGGAGGCGACCCAGGTGCTGGTCTTCGCCGTGGTGTCCGCCCTGGCGCTGGCCGCCACACGGCCCCTGGTCCGGCGTTTCATGGTCCGGCCCCATATCCCCACCAACTCCGACCGGGTTCTGGGCATGGTGGCCAAGGTCACGGAGGCCGTGGACAACGACCGGTCCTCCGGCGCCGTCTACGTGGACGGCAAAACCTGGACCGCCCGCAGTGCCGACGGCGCCGTTATTCCCGCCGGGACCCAGGTGAAGGTACAGAAGATCGAGGGCGTGAAGCTCCTGGTCCAATATTCAGAGAAAGTGGAGGTAAGAAAGTAATGTGGTGGATTCCCGTTTCCGTCGTCATCATCCTGCTGGTCATTTTGATCATTTCCAACGTCCATATCGTCCAGCAGTCCCGGGCCTACGTGGTGGAGTGGCTGGGCCAGTTCCACGCCGTCTGGAACCAGGGCCCGCACGTCAAGGTGCCCTTTGTCATGCGGGTTGTCAAGAAGGTGTCCCTCAAGGAGCAGGTGGCGGACTTCCCGCCCCAGCCGGTTATCACCAAAGACAATGTCACCATGCAGATCGACACGGTGATCTATTTCCAGATCACGGACCCCAAGCTCTATACCTACAATATTGAACACCCCATGAGCGCCATTGAGAACCTCACCGCCACGACTCTCCGGAACATCATCGGCGACATGGATCTGGAGCAGTCCCTCACCAGCCGGGACGTGATCAACTCTCAGATGCGCTCCGTTCTGGACGAGGCCACGGACCCCTGGGGCATCAAGGTGAACCGGGTGGAGCTGAAAAACATCATCCCGCCCAAGGACATCCAGAACGCCATGGAAAAGCAGATGAAGGCCGAGCGGGAGCGCCGGGAATCCGTCCTCCAGGCCCAGGGCCAGAAGGAGTCCCAGGTACTGGTTGCCCAGGGTGAAAAGGAGGCCGCCGTTCTCCGGGCCGCGGCGGCGAAGGAGGCGGCCATCCTCCAGGCGGAGGGCGCGAAGCAGGCCCGCATCATGGCCGCCGAGGCGGAGGCCGAGGCCATCACCCGGGTCCAGACCGCCCTGGCGGAGTCCCTGCGGCTTTTGAACGACGCCGCCCCCAACGACCAGGTGGTGAAGCTGAAAGCCCTGGAGGCCATGCAGAAGGTGGCCGACGGCAAGGCGACGAAGATCATCATTCCCAGCGAGCTGCAAGGCTTGGCAGGTCTTGCAGCCAGCGCCAAAGCGGTGTTTGAGTCCGAGGAGCCGAAGAAGTAACTCCCATGCAGTAAAAAGGACCCCGTCCGTGGACGGGGTCCTTTGTCTGCCTATGCCGCCGTTTGGGCGTTTTGTCATGTTTCAGCCAAGGCCCAGATAAGCGTCAATATCCTTCCGCGGGTGCGAACGCTCTCCAGTTCCGGTGAGCAGTTTTTTCAAAGGCTCGACCACGAGAAGGGTGCCGTTCACCGTTTCATAGGAAAGCCGGATGTGAAAGTAATTGATCTGCTCGATCACCGCCATAAGGTACAGAAGGCCCCCGGCGATTCTACCGGATAAATCGGCCTTCGCGAGAGCCGCAGCAATCGCCAGCGGCAGATATCCCGCCAGCAGTGCGACATTGAGCCACCTTAATTTGTGATAAATCCTGCCGATTTCAAGGGCGCCGAGGGCCTTTTTCCGCCTCACCATGTTCAGCTTGTTGCGCCAATAGAAGCTCCCCTCCAGGACAATGACGGAAAATACCAACAGCGGATAAAAGGAAACCCAATTCAGCCGGAACGGTTTTTCCCCAACGTCCATGCCAACCACATACTTTGTGGCGAAATACAGCCCCACGAACAGGAGTACGCCGTATATCTCGAAATCGGCCAGAAATTTCAATTCCTTTTCAATGGGCCGCTTCTTTAACTGCCTTGCCATGTTGCCAAATCTCCTTCCAGCCTCCCGGCTCCTCCCCCTCAACCGCCAGATTAGCGGCAACGAGGAGCGGACGGCGGGCCTTGCATCAACCTCCACCCCCCCGCCAGCACTACGCCGCGGACTGGAGACATTCGTAAAAACCGGTGGCACGTCTTGCGCGTCCCCCGTCCCCCGCAGGGGTGATACTTCCTTTTCTCTTTTGGACCGTGCACGGCCCGTTTGTCTCCGGCCTAAGAGCCGCCGCTTCGCGGCGGTTGGCCTCCGTCACGCGCCTGCGGGCGCAGTCTCATTTTCTTCCGGAAGAAAAAACCGGGGCCCCCGCGCGGCCTGCCGCGTGGGGAGAGGAGGAAGGAACGCAGCTGAGCGCAGTCCTCGCCGTCAGGCGGGGACGGAGTGGGCGGAGTTTCTTCCGACGACATGGGGGGTGCAAGGAACCAGCCATCGCTGGTATCCAATCCGCCCCGCCCGCAAGGGCGAGTACAGGCCTCCATCATTGGGGCTTCACAATCAAATTCACCAGCCGGTTCTTGACGAAAATCGTCTTGACAACGGTCATCCCCGCCGTGGCCTTCTGCACCTTCTCCAGGGCCAGGGCGGCCTCCACTACGGCGGCCTCCCCGCTGTCTGTGGGCAGGGTGACGGCGCCCTTGAGCTTTCCGTTCACCTGCACGGCAAAGTCCACCGAAGACGCCACGGTTTTGCTCTCGTCGTAGACAGGCCATTTGCTCTGGCAGCACATCTTCCCCGTCTCGGCGGCGAAGCCGAACCGCTCCCACAGCTCCTCCGTGATATGGGGGGCGAAGGGGCAGAGCAGCTGAATCAAGGTCTTCATGTCCCCTTTGGTGACGCCGTTGGCCGTCAGTTCGTTTACCGCCGTCATCATGGCCGCAATGGCCGTGTTCATTTTCAGGCTGTCAATGTCTCCCGTGACCTTTTTGATGGTCCGGTGGAGAATTGTCTCGTTGGCGGGGGTGGGGTTGGGGGAGTCCTTGGCGTTCTCCGCCAGATTCCACACCCGGTCCAAAAAGCGCTTGGAGCCCTTCACCGCCTCGGTGGACCAGATGGCCGCCTGCTCGAAGTCGCCCACGAACATGATATAGAGCCGCATGGTGTCCGCACCGTACTGGGCCACAATGTCGTTGGGGTTCACCACGTTCCCCCGGGACTTGGACATCTTCTCTCCGCCCTCGCCCAGAATCATGCCGTGGCTGGTCCGTTTGCCGTAGGGCTCCTTGGTGGGGACAACCCCGATGTCGTAGAGGAACTTGTGCCAGAAGCGGCTGTACAGCAGGTGGAGGGTGGTGTGCTCCATGCCGCCGTTGTACCAGTCCACGGGGGACCAGTAGTCCAGGGCCTCCTTGGAGGCCAGAGCCTTGTCGTTGTGGGGGTCCATATACCGCAGGAAGTACCAGCTGGAGCCCGCCC
>CAJTZL010000016.1 GCA_910583695.1 uncultured Oscillibacter sp. | reverse complement strand
TAGGCCGGAGACAAACGGGCCGTGCACGGTCCAAAAGAGAAAAAGAAGGATACGGCCTTTCTACCGAATAGAACACACCGTAGGGGCCGCCGCCCTGCGTCCGCCGTTGGCGGCTTTGCCGCTTACGGCGGCGGCGTACCCCTTGCGGGTGCCCGGCGGCCCGTCCCCCCGGGCCCGTCCTTTTGCCGGCAGGCCACCCTATGGGGCCCCCGCCGGAACCCAGCGAAGCGGTTCCGGTGGGGAGAGGAAGAAGGAACGGAGCTGAGCGCAGTCCTCGCCGCCAGGCGGGGACGGAGTGGGCGGAGTTTCTTCTGACGATGTGGGGCCTGACCCCCAGGTCAGGCCATTCCTCCAGGGGCTGCCGCTCTATCCGTAGAACGGTCTGCTGTCCGCAGCTCTCTCCCCTTCAACAAAAATGAGGTGATATCATGGCCATAACCTACAATGACCTATATCTGGACATCCGCCGCCAGCTTCGGGAGAGCGGCGTGGAGGCTTCCACCCTGGAGGCCCGGGAGCTGGTGTGCTTCGGCACCGGCAAGAGCCGGGAGGAGCTGACCCGGGACAGCCGCCTTTACGCCTCCCCGGAGCGGGAGGCCCAGGTCCGGCGGCTGGTGGAGCGGCGCATGGCCGGGGAGCCGGTGGCCTACCTCATCGGCGAGTGGGAGTTTTACGGCCTCCCCCTGGACATCTCCCAGGATGTGCTGATCCCCCGGGCGGACACCGAGGTTCTGGCCGAACAGGCCATTGCCTACATACAGACCCTGGGGGAATGCCGGGTCCTGGACCTCTGCGCGGGCAGCGGCTGTGTGGGGCTGGCCGTCGCCTCTCAGGCCCCCCGGGCCTGGGTGATTCTGGGGGAGCTCAACGACAGCGCCCTGAAAATCTGCCGCCAGAACATCCGGCGAAACAACCTTTCCGCCCGGGTCATGCCCGTCCAGGCGGACGCCCGGGAGAAGCCGCCCCGGTCCCTGGGGGAATTTCAGTGCATCGTCAGCAATCCGCCCTACATTCCCAGCGGCGACATCCCCGGGCTGGAAACCTCCGTCCGGGACTACGAGCCCCATCTGGCCCTGGACGGCGGGGCCGACGGCCTGGACTTCTACCGTTCCATCACCCGGGACTGGAAGGAGGCCCTGGCCCCCGGCGGGCGGCTGTACTTTGAGGTGGGCATCGGTCAGGCGGACCCGGTGCTCCGGCTGATGCGGAGCCAGGGCTTCGGCGATTTGCAGGTCGTCAAGGACCGGAACAAAATTCCCAGAGTGGTGCTGGGCACCCTCTGCCAGGAAATTTAAGGAGGAGCGTCATGGAAAAGAGATTGTACAAGATCAACCGGGGGAAAATGGTGGACGGCGTCTGCGGCGGCATTGCCGAGTATTTTGGTTTGGACCCCTCCCTGGTGCGGCTGGCCTGGATCATCTTCAGCGCCATGGGAGGCAGCGGCATCCCGGCCTATATCCTGGCCGCCGTCATCATTCCCCGGGAACCGGAGGAATTTTAAGCGGCGCACCCAAAGCGATTCAACAACTATCTGTATAATATCAGGAGGAAATCAGCATGGCAAAAGAGAAAGCGCCCCTGCCCAGCGCGGCTCCGGCGGCAGACAAGAAAAAGGCCATCGACAGTGCCATGAGCCAGATCGAAAAAATGTACGGCAAGGGCTCCATCATGCGCCTGGGCGACCGGACAGCTCTGAATGTGGAGTTCATTCCCACGGGTTCCCTGGCCCTGGACGTGGCTCTTGGCATCGGCGGGCTCCCCAAGGGGCGCATCATTGAGATCTACGGGCCGGAGTCCTCCGGTAAAACCACCCTGGCCCTCCACGTGGTGGCGGAAGCCCAGAAGCGGGGGGGCGAGGTGGCCTTCGTGGACGCGGAGCACGCCCTGGACCCCACCTACGCCCACGCTCTGGGGGTGAAGGTGGAGGACATGCTGATCTCCCAGCCGGACACCGGCGAGCAGGCTCTGGAAATCACGGAGGCCCTGGTCCGCTCCGGGGCCATCGACGTGATCGTGGTGGACTCCGTCGCCGCCCTGGTGCCCCGGGCGGAGATTGAGGGCGAGATGGGCGACAGCTACGTGGGCCTCCACGCCCGGCTGATGAGCCAGGCCCTGCGGAAGCTGACGGGCGCCATCGGCAAAACCAACACCGTCGTCATCTTCATCAACCAGCTCCGGGAAAAGGTGGGCGTCATGTACGGCAACCCGGAGGTCACTACCGGCGGCCGGGCGCTGAAATTCTACGCCTCCGTCCGCATCGACGTGCGCCGGATAGAGGCCATCAAAAACGGCAGTGAAATCATCGGCAACCGGACCCGGGCCAAGGTGGTGAAGAACAAAATGGCGCCCCCCTTCCGGGAGGCGGAGTTCGACATCATGTACGGCGAGGGCATTGTCCGGGAGAGCGAGCTCATCGACCTGGGCGTGAAGCTGGAGCTGGTGCAGAAGGCGGGCTCCTGGTTCTCCATGGGAGAAACCCGCATCGGCCAGGGCCGGGAGGCGGCGAAAAAGTACCTTCAGGAGAACCCGGAGATTCGGGACCAGCTGGAGGCGGACATCCGGAAGAACTTCGACAAGCTCATGAGCAATCAGGCCCGGGTGGCCGCCAAGGCCGCCGGCCGGGCGGTGGACGTCAGCGCCGACGACTTTGACGACTCCGACGGCTGATGCGGATTGAGCGGATTGAGGCGTCCAGGCACAAAAAGGGCCGCATCCTGGTTTTTTTGGAGGATGGGGCCTGTCTGAAGATCACGGAGCAGGAGCTGCTGGACTTCGGCCTCCGCTCCGGGGACGACCTGGGTCAGGAGGCCCTGGGGCGGCTGAAGGAGGCCGCCGGAGTTTCCAACACCCGGGCGGCGGCGGCGGACCTCATCGGCAAGCGGGCCATGAGCCGGCGGGATCTGGAGCGCAAGCTCCGGGAGAAGGGCGCCAATGAGGCGGAGGCCCGCTACGCCGCCGAATGGCTGGAGGCCATCGGGGCCCTGAACGATGCGGAGTACGCCGCCGCCCTGGTCCGGCACTATTCCGGCATGGGCTACGGTCCCGCCCGAGTCCGGGAAAAGCTCTATGAGAAGGGCATCCCCCGGGAGCTGTGGGAGGACGCCCTGGGAGAGCTTCCGGAGGAGGGCGGGCAGGTGGACGCATTTCTTCAAAGCAAGCTCCGGGGCCGGATCCCGGATGAGAAGGAGAAGCGGCGGCTGACCAACGTGCTGCTCCGGCGGGGCTTCCCCTGGGGGGAGGTCAGGGCCGCCTGGGAGCGGCTGAACGAGGCGCTTGCGGATGACGATATGGCGGATATATGAGGAATTGGGTTATGGATAAATGGATGGAGTTGATTCCTGAAACCATCAGAAGCCGGTATGAGTTGTATAACTTCAGCAGCGCTGTTGAAATTTTGAGTCAGACCCATGTGGACGCCTTTGCGGAAATTATGGGCACTCTGGAACAATTTCAAATTGAATTATCCGATATTTTGGAGAAGGGCGGGAACGAGTCCAACGTTCCCAAAAAGCTGAGCGCACAGCTGAGACCTCTGGGCTGGAAGGAAACGGAGATATCCGGCGACCTGGTTGTCCGCCTTTTAGAGGGGAAGACCCGAAAGGTCCCCAGCCGGGAATTTCGATTGAATCAATTTATCAGCGGCCACAAAATTGATTATGTCAAGGGCGAGGTAGCCGTTGATTTGGAATGGAACAGCAAGGACCAGACTTTCGACCGCGATCTGTATGCTTTTCGTACCTTCTTTGAATGCGGCGTTATTTCCTGCGGCGTCTTGATCACGCGAAGCGAGAGGCTGAACGCCGTGTTTGACTCTCTGGGATACGAGGTAAAGAAAAAGTACGGCGCCAGCACGACTTGGATGGGTAAACTCCTGCCCCGCATCCACGCCAGACGGCATGGCGGGTGCCCTCTGCTTGTGATAGGCATTACGCCGGAGACAATTTCCGACTGGAAAGGGGAATGACCATGGGGATTCAAAACGTTCATTATCACATGGAGCATGACCTTGTGGAATTTTGCGAGGGTCAGAAATTCAAAACGATACTTGCAGACCCGCCCTGGCAGTTTCAAAACCGCACGGGAAAAATGGCTCCGGAGAACAAACGCCTAAACCGCTATCCGACTATGAGTCTGGACGACATCAAGCAGATTCCGGTGGCAGAGGTTGCTGATGATACCAGTCACCTGTACCTCTGGGTTCCGAACGCACTCCTTCCTCAGGGTCTGGAGGTATTAAACGCCTGGGGCTTCCAATATAAAACGAACATTGTCTGGGAAAAGGTCCGAAAGGACGGCGGCCCGGATGGGCGCGGCGTGGGCTTTTACTTTCGGAACGTCACGGAATTGCTGCTTTTCGGCGTTCGCGGCAGCAAGGCCAGAACCCTGGCCCCCGGGCGGGTTCAAGTAAACTTGATCAGGAGTCAGAAGCGGGAGCACTCCCGCAAACCGGAAGAAATGATCACCCTGATTGAACAATGCAGCCCCGGACCTTATCTGGAATTGTTTGCCCGCGGTACCCGCGACGGCTGGAAGCTCTGGGGAAATCAGGCAAATCAGGACTACAAACCGGATTGGCCCACCTACAAATGCGTAGATTCCGACACGGCCGTATAAAGCGGCCTCTATCATCCGCACAGTTGAAAAGAATCCCATCGTACCGGCAACTCACTGTTCCGGACTTCACGGGGAACGCATATGCGCCGTGCACGTCAGCGGGCCAATGGCCTGCTGATTGAAACTGCGCTCTTGCGCCTTTTCAATCAGCGGCAACTCTATCAGAGAAAGGTATTTTCATGTCATACAAAATATCCTTTACCTCCCTGGGCTGCGCCAAGAACCAGGTGAACTGCGAACAGATGATGTCCCTGGTTCAATCGGCAGGCCACGAAATCGTCCCGGACCCTGCCGCCGCCGACGTGGCGGTGGTGAACACCTGCGGCTTCCTGGCCTCCGCTTGTGAGGAGGCCATCGGACACGTCCTGGAGCTGGCGGAGCTGAAACGGGCGGGAGGGCTGAAAAAAATTCTGATTACCGGCTGCATGGCCCAGCGTTACAAGGCCGACGTGCTGGAGGAGCTGCCGGAAATCGACGGCATCCTGGGCACCGGCAGCTATGGCGACATTGTACAGGCCCTTTCCGAGGTCATGGAGGCCGGTCTCCGGCCCTGCCGTCTGGGGAACATCCACACCGCCCCCCAGAACGGCCCCCGCATCCTCTCCACGCCCCCCTGGTACGCCTACCTCCGCATTGCCGAGGGCTGCGACAACCACTGCGCCTACTGCGTCATTCCCTCCCTCCGGGGAAAATACCGCAGCCGCCCCATGGGGGAGCTTTTGGACGAGGCGGCGGAGCTCAGCTCCGCCGGGGTGAAGGAGCTGCTGGTCATCGCCCAGGACATCACCCGGTACGGCACGGACCTGAACGGGGAGCATCAGCTGGCCGCCCTCCTCCGGGAGCTCTGCCGTCTGGATTTCCACTGGATTCGCCTCCACTACCTCTACCCTGACGAAATTACGGAGGAGCTCATCGCCGTGATTGCCGGTGAACCGAAGATTCTCCCCTATCTGGATATCCCCATCCAGCACTGCAGCGACGGCATCCTGAAGGCCATGAACCGCCGGGATACCAAGGAGTCCATCCGGGCTTTGTTCCAAACCCTCCGGGCGCGCATTCCCGGGCTGGTTCTGCGGACCAGCCTCATCACCGGGCTTCCCGGAGAGGGGGAGGCGGAGTTTGAGGAGCTGTGCGAATTTCTCCGGGAGCAGAAGATTGAGCGGGCCGGGGTCTTCCCCTTCTCTCCGGAGGACGGGACCCCCGCGGCGCAGATGGACCATGTGGACAGCGAGGAGGCCGCCCGCCGGGCGGAGATCGCCGTGGATGTGCAGTCGGATGTCATCGATGGCTACAACGAGTCCCTTCTGGGAACGGAGCGGGAGGTCCTCTGCGAGGGCTTTCACCGCCAGGCCCAGATGTTCCACGGCCGGAGCTATGCCGAGTCCCCGGAGATCGACGGGCGAATCTGGTTTTCCTCCGAAGAGGAGCCGGAGCCGGGGGACTTCGTCACCGTCCGCCTCACCGGAGTCATGGACGGGGAGCTCACCGGGGAGCGGGTATGAACAGCCCCCTGACGGAAATCCCCGGCGTGGGAACCCGCATCGCCGCCGTGATGGAGGCCCTGGGCCTGCGGCAGGTTTCGGACCTCCGAGGCCGGGACCCGGAGGAGCTGTACCTGAAGGAGTGCCTGATGAAGGGCTATCAGGAGGACCGCTGTGCCCTGTATGTCTGGCGGGCGGCGGTGTACTACGCGGACCATCCGGACCGGGACCCGGAGAAGCTGAAATGGTGGTACTGGAAGGATAAACCCTATCCGGAGAAGGAGGACCTATGAATCTGCCCAATAAACTGACCATGTTCCGCATTGTGCTGACGCCGGTGTTTCTGGCGATGCTGTACTGGGGCTTCCCCGGGGCGGACTACGCGGCGCTGGCCATTTTCATCATCGCCAGCCTGACGGACCTGCTGGACGGGAAGATTGCCCGGAAGTACAACCTTGTCACGGACTTCGGCAAGTTTGCCGATCCCCTGGCGGACAAGATTCTGGTGACGGCCGCCTTGCTGTGGTTCGTGGAGGTGGGCCGGATGCCCGCGTGGATGGTGATGATCGTGATTACCCGGGAGTTCGCCGTCAGCGGACTGCGGATGATCGCCTCGGACAACGGGCGGGTGATTGCCGCCGGATGGTCCGGGAAGGTGAAAACGGCGTCCACCATGGTGTGCATCGTGGTGATGCTGCTGCTGGGACCCTCCCTGGCCGCCAGCCAAGCCGGGGGACAACTGACCGCCGTGCCTTGGGACCGGTATATCTCGTGGGCCGACACGGTCTGCGGCTGGATCATCACCCTGACGACCCTGTATTCCGGGGTGGAATACTTCGTGAAGAACAAGGACGTCATCCGCTCCGCCTGAGCCGCAGGTGCAGCCGGTTTGTTTGCCCGCCTCTGCGCCGCATTTCTTTATAAAATGCGCAGGAGCTCATCCCGCAAAAACCCCCGCTGTCAAGAGACAGCGGGGGTTTTCCGTTCGCTCAGTTCAGCTTGACGGCCTTGCCGGTCCGCCACGCCTCGGTTGTGGCGTAGCCGATGGCGGTGGACTTGGTCCCGTCGTAGACGCTGACCCCAGGGGTCTTGCCCTGGAGCACGCAGTCCACGAACTCCTGGACCTCAATGAGGTAGGCTTCCTCAAACCGCTCCGGGAAGGAGCCTACGCACTCGGCGCACACGCCGTTCTGGTTGTACAGCCGGGCCTGGTTTTTCTCCGGGACGGCGGAGATGCGGATAGACCCTTCGGTGCCCACGATCTCGGTTTCCACGTGGTAGCCGTAGGGGGCCGTCCGGCCCACATGGATCATGCCCATGGCGCCGTTTTCAAACTTGTAGACCGCCACGCCGGTTTCGTCGTCCCCAGCTTCCTTGAACTCCGGGTGCTTGAAGGTGGAGCCCATGGCGTAGACCTCCGTGGCCTCACAGCCCAGGAACCAGCGCATCAGGTCGATGTCGTGAATGGCCATGTCCAGGAAGATGCCGCCGGAGGTCTTGGCAAACCGGATGGCCCCCTCCACAAACGCCTCCGGGTCGATGCCGGTGGCCTTCACCAGATAGGGCGTGCCGATGGCCCCTTCCTCGATTTTCTGCTTGGCGTAGGAATAGGACTTGTCGTAGCGGCGCATGAAGCCCAGCATGAAGGTGAGCTCCGGGTGCCGCTCCACGGCGGCCTCTGCCTGCCTGCACTGGGCCACGTCCACGCCCAGGGGCTTCTCGGAGAAGACATGCTTCCCCGCGTCCAGGGCGGCCTCGATCTGCCAGCAGTGCTCGCTGGAGGTGGTGACGATCACCACCGCGTCGATGTCGGCTTTCGCCAGCATCTCCTTGTAGTCCGTGTAGACGTCGGCGACGCCCAGCTCGTTTTTGGCGTATTCCAGCTCCGCGGGGACGATGGAACAGGCCGCCGTCAGCTCCGCGCCGGGAATCTTATAGCGGATATTCTGGGCGTGGACCTTGCCCAGACGGCCCAGGCCCACCACACCGATTTTTACTTTGTTCATTATTTCGCAACCTTCTCCTTTTCCTCGGCCTCCTGCTTGGCGGCGGCGGCCATGCGGCGGTTCTTGGCCTCCATGCCGGCGCGGACCACGTCCATGAAGACGGCCAGGATAATGACCAGGCCCAGAACGATGTTCTGGCCCGCAGAGTCGATGGACATCAAGGCAAAGCCGTTCCGGAGGACCGCGATGATCAGAGCGCCCAGCATGGTGCCGATCATGGTGCCCTTTCCTCCCGTGAAGGAGGCTCCGCCGATGATGCAGGCCGCGATGGCGTCCGTATCATAGGGCAGATTCGCGTTTGCTCCGTTGCAGATGCCGGACCGGCCCACGGAGACGATGCCGCCCAGGGCCGCCATGACGCCGGACATGGTGTAGCAGAAGGTCAGCACGTTGGCCGTGTTGATACCGGAGAGCCGGGTGGCCTCCATGTTGCCGCCGGCGCAGTAGATGGACCGGCCCAGGGCCGTGCGGCTGAGGAACAGGTGCATAATGATGTACAGGACGATGACCACAATGAAGCTCACCGGGAAGCCGTTGATGGTGGCCTTGCCCAGGAACTGGACGGACTCGGGGAAGTTGTTGACAATCTGGCTGCCGGTGACAAGCAAAGCCATGCCCCAGAGCACGTTCTTCATGCCCAGGGTGGACACGAAGGGATGGGGCAGGTGCAGGCGGGTCAGGAGCGTTCCGTTGATGAAGCCCATCAGGCCGCCGGCCACGATGGCCACCACCATCATCAGGACGCCGCTTCCGACGTTTGCTTTGTTCATAGCGCCCATGACACAGGCGCAGAACACGGCGTTGGCGCCCACAGACAGGTCGATGCCCGCCGTGATGAGGCACAGCAGCATGCCCACCGCCAGGAAAGCGTTAAAGGCCGTCTGCTTCAAAATGCCCATAAGGTTTGCGTAGCTGTAGAAGTTGGAGTTCGCAACGGACAAAACCACGCACATGATTACCAGGGCCAGCAGGGTGCCCATTTGGAACCCGGACCCGCTCTTTTTCTTAGTCATCTAAACTACCTCCCCAAGCCGCTTTCATGATGTCCTCCTGGTTGAAATGCTTGCTGTCCCGGTCCACGGTGGCCATGACCCTGCCGCCCCGCATGACAACCACCCGGTCGCTCATGCCCAGAATCTCCGGCATTTCAGAGGAGATCATGATGACGCATTTTCCAGCCTTCACCAGACTGTTCATAACATTGTAAACCTCGACTTTGGCTCCCACGTCGATGCCTCGGGTGGGTTCGTCGAAGATGTAGATATCGGCGTCGTTGTTGATCCATTTGCCGATGACGACCTTTTGCTGGTTTCCGCCGGAGAGCTGTCCCACGATCTCGTCAATGGAGGGGGTCTTGATGCGCAGGGACTGAATATGCCCCTGGCCGCTCTCCTCAATCTTCTTCTCATCCAGGAAGATGCCGGTGGAATGCCGCTTGAGACTGGAGAGGATCAGATTGGTGCGGATGGTCTGGGCCAGCACCAGACCCTGGCCCTTTCGGTCCTCCGTCAGCAGGGCGATGCCCGCCGCAATGGCCTGTTTGGGGTTCTTGATATGGACCTCCTTGCCCTTGACGTAGATTTTTCCGCCGTCAATGGGGTCCGCGCCGAAGACGGCCCGGACGGTTTCCGTCCGTCCCGCGCCCACCAGACCGCTGAGGCCCAGGACCTGTCCGCCGTAAGCTTCAAAGCTGACGTTCCGCAGCACGCCGCCGATGGAGAGGTTTTCCACCTTCAGCATGCACTCGCCCTTCTTGCCGTACTCCTTGGGGAACAGGTTGTCCAGCGTCCGGCCCACCATGGAGGCAATCAGGGAGTCGTTGGTCCAGTCCTGGATATCTCGGGTTTCGATATACTCGCCGTCCCGGATGACCGTCACCCGGTCGCAGAGCTCGAAGAGCTCCTCCAGCTTGTGAGAGACGAAGAGGATGCCCACGCCCCGGGCCTTCAATTCCCGGCAGGTAGCCATCAGCTGCTTGACCTCCTTTTCTCCCAGGGAGGAGGTCGGTTCGTCCATGATAATCATTTTTGCGTCGATGAGCACCGCCTTGGCAATCTCGATCATCTGCTGAACGCCCATGCCGAAGGTGCCCGCGGGCTTCCTGGGGTCCACGTCCTGGCCCAGGGATTTCATGACCTCCCCGGCCTTTTTGTGCATGCCCTCATAGTCCAGGAGGAAGCCCTTCTTGGTCCATTTGTTGATAAAGATGTTGTCCGTGACGCTGAGGAGCTTTTCGATGTTCAGCTCCTGATACACACAGGCGATGCCTGCGGCGGCGGACTCGTTGGGGTTTTTAAAGACCTTTTTCTCACCGTGGACATAGATCTCGCCCTCGTCCGCCATATGGACGCCGGTGAGGACCTTGATCAGCGTGGATTTTCCCGCGCCGTTCTCCCCGATCAATCCGTGGATCTCGCCCGGCTTCACGGCCAACTGCATGTTGTGCAGGGCCACGACGCCGGGGAAGCGCTTGGTTATGTTTCTCAGCTCAACTACGTATTCGCCCACCTAATAATCACCTCATTCTCTTGGAAGTCAGGGGTTTCCATCCCCGCCGGGGAGATGGAAATATGTTACAGGGACAGCCTAAAGAGGGGGCCCCGCTCCGGCGGAGCCGGAACAGGGCCCCCTTCCGCTTACTTCAAAAAGGGATGTACGGCTGGTTGATCAGGCCAGATAGCCCTGGAGCTGCTCCAGACGGGCCTGGGCGTTGGAGGGATCGACGATGCTGGCGCCGGCGTCGATGAACTCGTCCAGCTGCTCGCCCTGGAGGGCGCGGACCACGGCGTCCACGGAGTTATAGCCCATGCTGTAGCCTTCCTGGCAGACGGACATGGTCTCTTCACCGGCAAGGATGGAGTTGCAGGCGGACTGGATGCCGTCGAAGCCCAGGAAGACGGTGTTCTTGTAGTTCTCGTTTCCGGAGGCGGCGGCGGCCCGGGCGGCAGCCATGGCCATATCGTCATTGTTGGCACAGATGACCGCGATTCCCTCGGGGTGGTTCTGGATGATGGCTTCCATGCAGGTCACGGCCTGGTCGGCCACGGCGTTGGCGTACTGGACCTCATCGGAGAGGAAGGTGCCGCCGGCGGCCTCGATACCGGCCTTGTAGCCCGCCATACGGGCCTCGTTGGTGGAGTCGCCCTGGACACCCGCGATCTCAATGCACTTGATCTCTTCCCAGCCGCGCTCCTTGGCCAGCTTCGCGGCGGCTTCGCCGCCCAGCTTGCCGGCGGCCTCGTTGCCGGTGCCGACGAAGGAGAGGACCTCGGGGGCGTCGATGTCGGTATCCACGGCCACGATGGGTTTGGTTTGGTTGGCAATCATGTTGGCCACCATGTCCGCCTGGAGGGGGGCAATGACATATCCGTCGATGTCCGCATTGTTCATATCGGTTTCGATGATATTCAGCTGTTCGTCATAGGCGGTTTCGGAGGTGGCGCCCTTGACCGTGACGGTCACATTGGGGTGCTCTTTGCCATAGGCCTCGGCGCCGGCCACCACGTAGCCCCAGTACTCGGAGGCGGTGGTCTTCAGGATGACGGAGATGTTGTAGCTCTCGTCTCCGCCGGTGGAACCGGTGTCGGAGGGCTGGGACTGCTGCTGGTCATCCGCGGGAGGGGGGGTGGTTTCGCCGCCCTTGTCGCCGCCGCAGGCGGTCAGGGCCAGGGCCATCACCAGGGTGAGGGTCAGTGCGAGAAACTTCTTCATAACTTCTTTTCTCCTTTTCAAATGGTTTTCCCGAAAAGTACGGCGGCCCCCCAAAAGCTCCGGCCCCCGCGCTTGCAAAGCGCGGGGGAAAGGGAGTACTCCCTTTCCAAAATTCTCTTGGGAACAGACCGCCATGCCCTCCGGCAAATACTTCTGTATTCTAGCATAGGGGGCCGCCGCAAGTCAAGAAGACTATACCATATTTGTACAGTTCCAAAGAAATGGACCGGCATTTTTGTGGATACTATCTAAGGTGATGTGGCAATAATTCCCCAGATACCCCACCTTTCGACAGAGGAACGTTTCCGGTGGAGCGGGCTACTCCCCCACCCCTGCCCGCCAGTCCCGGATGGCCTTTAAAAAGGCCTCGCCGTAGCGCTCCGCCTTGACCCGGCCCACGCCGGAAACCTGCAGAAACTCCTCCATGTCCAGGGGGCGCAGGGCCGCCATGTCCGCCAGCGCGGCGTTGGAAAAGACCACGTAGGCGGGCACTCCCGCCGCCTGGGCCAGTCGGAAGCGTAGGGCTTTCAGCGCCGCCAGCAAACTGCCGTCCACCTCCTGGGCCGCGGCCCGCGGAACCGTCTTTCCAGCGGCCCCGGCCTCCGGCGCCCGCTCCCGGAGAAAGACCCGCTCCCCCCGGAAGAGCACGTCCCCGGCCCGGGCCGTCAGCCGGAGGACGGGGTACTCCTCTCCGTCGCTGCGGAGATAGCCCTCCTCCATCAGATGGTCGATGTACCGCTGGATGCGGTCCCGGTCCAGGCCCTTCAGGGCCCCGTGGGTGGGGAGCTGCTCCAGCCCCAGCCGGAGGATTCGCTGGTCCCGGCTTCCCCGGAGGAGCTTGATGATGACGGCGGCCCCCAGGCCGTAGGCATAGCGCTTTTCCACCCGGGCCACGGCGGAGAGGATTTTCTGGGCCTCCACGGTGATGTCCCGCTCCACAAAGTCCCCGGCGCAGTTTCCGCAGTTCCCGCAGCTGCCCTTGTGAATCTCGCCGAAATAGTCCAGAAGGTCCGCCCGGAGGCAGCCGCCGGTTTTGCAGTAGGCCACCATCCGCTCCAGACGGGAAAGGTCCCGGCGGAGGCGCTCCGAGTCCCCCTCCTGGGCCTCCTGGGAGCTGGTGATCAGGAACTTGGCCGTCCGCACATCCCCCGGGGCGTAGAGCAGGACGCAGCGGGCGGGGCTGCCGTCCCGGCCCGCCCGGCCCGCCTCCTGGTAATAGCTCTCCAGATCCTTGGGCATGTTGTAGTGGACCACAAAGCCGACGTTGGATTTGTCGATGCCCATGCCGAAGGCGTTGGTCGCCACCATGACCCGGGCCTGATCGTAGACAAAGCCCTCCTGGCTCCTTCGGCGCTCCGGGTCCTCCATGCCGGCGTGATACCGGGCGGCGGGAACGCCCTGGGCCAGCAGGGAGGCGAAGACCGCGTCCACGGTCTTCCGGGTGGCGCAGTAGACAATGCCGCTCTGCTCCGGCCGCTCCGCCAGGAAGCGGTGGAGCCACTGGTCCTTGTCCCTGGCCCGGACCACCTCGAAAAAGAGGTTGGGCCGGTCAAAGCCGGTGGTGACGCGCAGGGGGTCCCGGAGCTCCAGCAAAGACTCGATGTCCCGGCGCACCGCCGCCGTGGCCGTGGCGGTGAAGGCCCCCACCGGGGGCCGGACGGGCAGGGAGCGGACCAATTCCGCAATCTCCAGGTAGCTGGGCCGGAAGTCCTGGCCCCACTGGGAGACGCAGTGGGCCTCGTCCACGGCCACCAGAGAGACGGGCTGTTCCTCCAGCAGGCGGCGGAAGCCCTCGGCCTGGAGGCGCTCCGGGGCAATGTAGAGGAGCTTGCAGTCCCCCCGGCGAATCCGGCGGTAGACCTCCCGGTACTCCTCCGCGTCCAGGGAGGAGTTGATGTACGCGGCGGGAATGCCCGCCTGGGACAGGGCGGCCACCTGGTCCTTCATCAGGGAGATGAGAGGAGAGAGCACCAGGGTCAGCCCCGGCAGCAGCAGGGCCGGAAGCTGGTAGCACACGGACTTTCCCGCCCCGGTGGGCATGACGCCCAGGGCGTCCCGGCCCGAGAGCAGGGCATCCACCAGGGGCTCCTGGCCGGGGCGGAACTCGCCGTGGCCGAAATACTGCTTGAAAAGGGTACGCTTGTCCATGGGACGGGCCTCCTGTCTATTTTCCGGCGATGATCAGATAGCGGTGGATGGTCCCCTGGAGGCTCCCGGTTTTCTCCAGCGCCTCCTGCATGTCCAAAAGGCGGTCAAAGCACCGCTCCACGGAGAAGCCCGGGAACTCCCACATAATGACCCGGGCAAACCAGACGAAGGCCCCCACGTCGTAGAACAGGATGGGCCGATAGGCCTCCTCCCCCCGAAGGATGCGGAAGCCCGCGGCCTCAAATGCCGCCCGCTGTTCCCGGAGGTTCTTGTGGGGAAAGGGCTTAGGGATTCCCGGGAGGACCCGTTCCACCAGATCCCGGTCGTTGTCCTCCCCCACCTGTTCCGTGAGAACCACGCCGCCGGGTCTCAGCAGGCGGAACAGCTCCGCCGGGTCGAAGGCCCCGTGGCGGTTGAGGATTCTGTCAAAGGAGCCGTCGGGGAAGGGAATGGCCGAGGGGTCGGCGCACTCCCGAAAGTCGATTCCCAAAGGCGTCAGAGTCTCCCGGCACAGCTCCACGTTGGGGGGATAGCCCTCCGTGGCGGCGGTTCTGGAGACGGGGTGCCCCAGGGACAGCAGGAACTCACCACCTCCGGTGTCGCAGTCCAGAAGCGTCATATCCTCCCGCAGGCACTCCCGGACCAGGGCCCGGTAATTCCAGGGGAGGTCGTGTTCCTCCTCAAACCGGCCTTGAAGATGGGAGAAATCCCAGCCGTGGATATGGGCCCGGGCCTCCTCCTCCAGCCAGAGGGTTTTCCACGCTTCGGCATTCATGAACCCGCCTCCTTCCTGAATATGAAACGGCAGCAGACCTTTTGATTTTATCACGGTGCCTGCAGTAATTCAAGACGGGAATCCCTCCGGGGCACATTCTGCCAATCTTGGGTGAAAAACTCTTGACATCCGCCCTGCGCAAAAATTTGGCGCGCATACTATGAGGAAACACGGGGCGCAGGAACAGGCCTGCGCGTCCGCCCTTGCAGGAAACAGGCCCTCCGCCGCGGTGGAGCATTGACGTTCCGGCGGGAGGGAGGTATAATCAGAACCGATGACCGGCCTGCAGGGAGGGCAGAATATGGATTTGATCTACAAAAAAGCAAGCATAGCGGACCTGGAGATTCTGACCCGCGTGAGAATGGAGGTGCTGCGGGCCGCCAACGGGCTGCACGGCGGTGCGGACATGGGAGAGGTCAACAGGCAGACCCGCCGGTACTATCAAACAGCGCTCCTGGACGATACCCACGCGGCGTATCTGGTATGGGACGGAGAGCATATTGCGGGGGCCGGCGGCATCAGCTTCTTCCAGGTAATGCCCACTTGTCACAATCCCAGCGGGAAAAAGGCGTATATCATGAACATGTACACCCACCCCGCGTACCGGAGAAGGGGCGTCGCGTACAAAACCCTGGACCTTCTCGTGGGGGAGGCCAGGGGCCGGGGCATTACGGCCATTTCCCTGGAGGCCACCGCCATGGGACGGCCGCTGTATGAAAAATACGGATTTCTCCCCATGGACCATGAGATGGAGCTGCCGGAGGAGGCGCTCCCGCCGGCCGGAAGGGGGGAGGAGGAACGAGAGGCTTGACGTTTCGTCCGCTACGCTGTAAAATAGCGGCAATTGTCAGCCGTGAACCAGGAGGTACACCATGGAGCGCACCGATCTGATTGTCTGCCGGGACCTGTCCCTGGGCTATGAGGGCCAGAGCGTCCTGAGCCATTTGAATCTGCACGTCCGGGCCGGGGACTACCTCTGTATTGTGGGGGACAACGGCTCCGGGAAGTCCACCCTGCTCCGGGGCCTCCTGGGGCTCCTGCCGCCCCTGTCGGGGGCCATCGAACGGGCGGCGGAGCTGGAACGGGGGGCCGTGGGCTACCTCCCCCAGCAGACAAAGGCCCAGCGGGACTTCCCCGCCACGGTGGAGGAGGTGGTCCTCTCCGGCTTTCTGAACCGGAGGGGCCTGGGGTTCTTCTACTCCGCCGCCCAGCGGTCCCAGGCGCTGATGAACCTGGGGAAGCTGGGAGCCCTGGAATTGAAAAACCAGAGCTACCGGGCCCTCTCCGGGGGCCAGCAGCAGCGGGTGCTCCTGGCCCGGGCCCTCTGCGCCGCCGGGCGGCTTTTGATTCTGGACGAGCCCGTTACCGGGTTGGACCCCGCCGCTGCCCAGGACCTGTACAAGACCCTGACCTATTTAAACAAGAAGGAGGGCATGGCGGTGGTCATGGTGACGCACGATCTCCGCCCCGCCCTTCGGGAGGCGGGAGCCGTCCTGCATATCGGCCACAAGGGGACCTTCCTGGGCTCCCCGGCGGAGTATCTGGCCTCCCCTTATGGAACGCGATTCAAGGAGGCCGCAGAATGAGTTTGCTGGAAATGTTCTCCTTCCCCTTTATTCAGCGTGCCCTTGCCGCCGGGGTGCTGGTGAGCCTGTGCGCCGCCCTGCTGGGGGTGCCCCTGGTGCTGAAACGGTATTCCATGATCGGCGACGGCCTCAGCCACGTGTCCTTCGGGGCCCTGGCCGTGGCGGCGGCTCTGGGATTCACGCCGCTGTATTTCTCCATTCCCGTGGTGGTGGCGGCGGCCTTCCTCCTCCTGCGGGTGGCGGACAGCCCCCGTTGGAACAGCGACGCCGCCATCGCCGTGGTCAGCGCCTCCTCCCTGGCCCTGGGGGTGCTGGTAATCTCCAAGACCTCCGGCATGACCACGGATGTGGACAACTACATGTTCGGCAGCGTCCTGGCCATGAGCCGGGCGGACGTGGTTTTGTCCGTGGTTCTCTGCACGGCGGTGCTGGCGCTGTTCGTCCTGTTTTACCACCGGATTTTTGCCGTGACCTTTGACGAGAGCTTCTCCCGGGCCACGGGCCTGAAGGTGGAGCGGTACAACGCCCTGCTGGCCATTCTGACGGCCCTGACCATCGTGCTGGGGATGCGGATGATGGGGGCCATGCTGATCTCCTCCCTGGTGATCTTCCCAGCGCTGACAGCCATGCGGCTCTTCCGGAGCTTCCGGGGGGTGGCCCTCTGCGCCGCCGTCACGTCGGTGGCCTGCTTCTGCGCAGGGCTGACCGTGTCCTTCGCCTGGTCCACGCCGGTGGGGGCCACGGTGGTGGCGGCGAATCTGGGGCTGTTCCTTCTGGCCTGCGCCGCGGCGGCCATCCGGCGGCGATGAGCAAAAAACGGCCCGCAAAAGTGGGCCGTTCAATATTTGCGGGGATGGGGCCTGGGAGCGTCGGTCCGCTCCAGGAGATAATCCACGCTGGTATTATAAAATTCCGCCAAAGCACAAAGAACTTGGGGCGTCAGCATCCGCTGGCCGCTTTCATAACAGGCATAGATCCTCTGGGAAACGTCAATCGTTTCCCCTACCTGCTTTTGCGTCAAATCGTGGTCCTCACGCAGATCGCGAATTCTTCGGTACATTGCCATCACTCGAAACAGGCATACGTAAGAACAATATATTCTATTTATATTTAGAACAACTTGTTCTACAATAAAGATGAGGTGATGGGCGGTGGCTTTTCCTTTTCACAGAGGTCCCAATTCGACTTCGTGTTCCCGGTAGAATCTATCAAATAAATATGTAGTATGATTTATAAATCATATATTCAAAACCAAAAGAGGCCACTCGCCATAGGTGAACAGTCTCTTTTCCTGTTTTGCCAAAGCAAATGATTAAGCAATCTAATTTTTGGTCATTATACCGAATTTTAAGAAATAAATTTAGGAAGTTAAAAAGACCATTGTTTATTTGGCAATGGTTACATAAAGGGTTGCCGCTAGATGAAAGAGTCATTCTGCTCAAACGTACACTCGCAGACAGATGGGATGATTACAAGGAACCCTATGACGGCATAAAATTTCGTCCACTGGACATTAACACCAAGGGTCAATTTCCGAATAATGTGGTGTAATTTTTAGTCTTGCAAATTGATAGTTGGGCCTTGAAAGGAACGTGAAGATATTATATTCTAAACAGTAACATTTGAAGGGGGTGTGATTATGAGGAAATGCATTCGTTGTGATGCAGAAATGCTGGAAGGATTGGATATCAAGGAACCAATGTATGGTCATATGATAAGAGTGACCAGACCGGAAACATCAGGGGTAATGCCCAAAAACAATTTTGGAGATATTAAAGCTGCAGTTTGCCCTAAATGCGGCTATCTGGAAACGTATTTATCACGTTTAGACAAAATCCAGCAGTATTAAATAGAAATCCCAATCTTTTGTTCAGCGCCGGTAAGAAGGCTGCCCTAACAGGGGCAGCCTTCTTTTTAGAACACGCATACCTGCCATGGAGAAAATGTATTTTTATGATTCTGGGAATTGAATGGTTATACACTGAAAAATAAGATTTTAGGCACTGGGGACAAAAGCGAATTAGGAGTCACGAAACCAAACCTTCCTCGTCCTTCGTCTCTTCTCCTTCGTCTCCTGTTTCTCGGCCCGGAATCCAGCGAAGCGAATCCGGGCCGAAAGCGAAGGAATCCCCCGTCCGGCGCAGTTTTCCGCCCCTCAGGGGCGGGAAACGGA
The DNA here is from genome assembly GCA_910583695.1 of uncultured Oscillibacter sp. GTDB lineage: Bacteria > Bacillota > Clostridia > Oscillospirales > Oscillospiraceae > Oscillibacter. The sequence continues at coordinate 32,366 of CAJTZL010000016.1, read as the reverse complement.
GCGGTAAGGGGGATTCCTGAGCTGTTGGCACCCTGGACTGGAGTCGAACCAGCGGCCTAACGCTTAGGAGGCGTTCGCTCTATCCTACTGAGCTACCAGGGCATATTTGGGGGATGAGACAGCTTTTTTATTTTACCCGCTTTTCCCCGGCCTGTCAATCCCAAATCCGGCGGCTCCCTTTTAGGGAAAGTGCCGCTGGGATATAACTTCGGCAGTTTCTACAAAAGCACATTGATATAACAGAAACCATGCGCTATAATCAATTCGACAAATCGGCATTTGCGAAAGGAGCTAATTGATGAATACAGGCTTTATGGTGTGCGGCGGAGCATGTTTACTTTTTTTGCTATTAACTTTAATTTTTACAATTTTCAAAGAGAAGTCAGTAATGCTAATAAGTGGCTTTAACACGATGCCAAAAGAAAAAAGAGAATTATATGATAAGGAAAAATTAAGCAAAGACCATAGAAGTATATTCTTGATTTGGGCAGTCATCCAAGGAATAGGTGCTATTTTAGCACATTATATTTCACAGTATATAGCGGTTATTGCATTTATTGTATGGCTAATTGTATTTTTTAAAGATGTACATTTAGACAAAGAAAAAGCATTTGGCAAGTATAAAAAATAGAAATATAAATTTGAGTTTGTCGAGTCGATTATGCATACCATATGGCCCCCTGATTATATCAATGTGTTTTTGTAGAAACCGCCGAAGTTATATCCCAGCAACACTTTCCTTAAAAGGGACACGGGCGGCTCCCGCTTGCCTTTTTCCCCGGGCCGTGATAGGATGGGCTCTGGAAAGGGGGCCGTCCCATGGAGCCTGTCATCCGCACCGCAGCCGCAGAGGACGCGGCGGCGCTTCTGAACATCTACGCCTGGTACGTGGAGCACACCGCCATCACCTTTGAATACACAGTCCCCTCTCCGGCGGAGTTCCGGCGGCGCATCTCCCGCACTCTGGAAGCATATCCCTGGCTCTGCGCCGAGCAGGACGGGAAGCTCCTGGGCTACGCCTATGCCGGACCCTTCGCGGAGCGGGCCGCCTACGGCTGGGCGGCGGAGGTCTCCATCTATCTGGCCCGGGAGGCCCGGGGACAGGGCCTGGGCCGGAGGCTCTATGAGGCCCTGGAGGCGTGCTTGAAGGCCATGGGCGTTTTGAATCTCTACGCCAAGGCCGCCTATCCCCAGGCGGACGACGAATACCTCACCCGGAACAGCGTGGAATTTCACAGGCATCTGGGCTACCGGACGGCGGGGGAATACATTGCCTGCGGCTGCAAATTCGGCCGCTGGTACAACCTGGCCTGCATGGAAAAGTGCATCGGGGCGCACCGGGAAAACCCCGCTCCCGTCAGGCCCTATTCAGAAGTGAAAAGGCCGGAGTGACATGCACTCCGGCCTTTTTTGCGCCCGTTACTTCTTCACGATTTCCGCCGTGTCCATGGCGATCATGAGCTCCTCGTTGGTGGGAATCAGCAGCACCTTCACCTTGGAGTCGGGGGTGGAGAGGACGGTCTCTTTGCCCCGGACGTTGTTGGCCTCCACGTCCAGCTTCACGCCCATGTACTCCAGGCCCCGGCAGACCATAGCCCGGATGGCCTTGTCGTTTTCGCCCACGCCGGCGGTGAAGATCACCGCATCCACTCCGCCCATGGCGGCGGCGTAAGCGCCCACGTACTTTTTCACCTCATAGGCAAACTTCTGCTGGGCCAGGGCCGCCTTCTGATCACCCTTGCCGGCGGCGTTTTCCAGATCTCGGAAGTCGGAGCTGACGCAGCTCAGGCCCTCCACGCCGGACTTCTTGTTCAGGGCGTTCAGCATTTCGTCAATGCCCATTCCCCGCTTGTTCATCTCGTACTGGAGGATGCCCGCGTCCAAGTCGCCGGACCGGGTGCCCATGGGCACGCCCGCCAGGGGGGTGAAGCCCATGGAGGTGTCCACGCTCCTGCCGCCGTCCACCGCCGTGATGGAGGAGCCGTTGCCCAGATGGCAGGAGATCAGCTTGACCTCCTCCGGCTTTTTGCCCAGTATGGCGGCGGCCCGGCCCGCCACGTATTTGTGGCTGGTGCCGTGGAAGCCGTACCGCCGGACCTTGTCCTCCTCATACCAGGCGTAGGGCAGGGCGTACATGTAGGCCTGGGCGGGCATGGTCTGGTGGAAGGCGGTGTCGAACACGGCCACCATGGGCACGCCGGGCATCACCTTCTGGCAGGCCCGGATGCCCGTGAGGTTGGCGGGGTTGTGGAGGGGGGCCAGGGGAATGCAGGCCTCAATGGCGCCCAGCACCGCGTCGTCAATCAGCACGGACTGGTTGAATGCCTCTCCGCCGTGGACCACCCGATGGCCCACCGCGCCGATTTCGCTCATGGAGGAAATCACGCCGTTGTCCTTGTCCGCCACCGCGTCCAGCACGGCCTGGATGGCCTCGGAGTGGGTGGGCATGGGGATGTCGATGGCGTCCAGGGTCTTTTTCCCCTCGGCCTTGTAGGTGAATTTGCCGTCGATGCCGATGCGCTCGCACAGGCCCTTGGCCAGCAGAACGCCGCTCTCCGGGTCCAGAAGCTGATACTTCAGGGAGGAACTCCCCGCATTGATGACCAGAATGTTCATGATGACCGTCTCCTCTTTTTGGGGAAGCCCTTGCGGGATTCCCGATTTTCGTATAATATAGAGCGGCAGGGAAGGGCGGAAGGTCCCGCTTTCCCTGTTCTCCAACTCCATTATACCAGACTTTCCGGGAGTTACAACCGCTTTTTTACCAAACTGTCACTTTTTTGTCACCACTTCAAGGGGGAATTTTATGACCGCCGCTGGTATCATTACAGAGTACAATCCCCTCCACATGGGCCACGTCCACCTGATGGCGGAGGCCCGCCGCCTCTTGGGGCCGGAAACGGGAATCCTCTGCGTCATGAGCGGGAACTATGTCCAGCGGGGGGACTTCGCCATTGCGGACAAAGCCGCCCGGGCCGCCGCCGCCGTTCAAAGCGGGGCGGATCTGGTGCTGGAACTGCCGGTCCCCTGGGCCCTCAGTTCGGCGGAGGGCTTCGCCGTCGGGGCCGTGGAGATTCTGAAGGCCGCCGGAGCCGTCACCCATCTGGTCTTCGGCAGTGAGGGCGGAGACGCCGGGCCCCTGGTCCGCTGTGCGGAGGCCCTTTGCTCCCAGGACTTCTCCCCCAGGCTCCGGGAGGAGCTGAAACAGGGCGACAGCTTCCCCGCCGCCCGCCAGCGAGCCCTGGAGGCCCTGCTGTCCAAGGAGGACGCGGCGGCCCTGGCCCGGCCCAACGACACTTTGGGCGTGGAATACTGCAAGGCCCTCCGGGGCAGCGGCATCCGGCCCGTGGCCGTCCCCCGCCGGGGGGCGGGGCACGACAGCAAGACGGCAACGGGCGGCTTTGCCTCCGCCTCCGCCGTCCGGGCGCTTCTCCAGCGGGGGGAGGAGGAAGCCGCCCTTTCCCTCTGCGCCCCCGCCATGGCGGAGGCCTACCGGACGGAACAGGCCGCAGGCCGGGCCCCCGCGTCCTCGGCCCTCTGCGAACGGGCGGTCCTGGCCCGGCTCCGCTTTCTGGAGGAAGAAGACTGGGCCGCCCTGGATCAGGGAAACGAGGGCCTGTACCGCCGCTTTGCCCGCGCCGCCCGCACCGCCGGGTCCCTGGCGGAGCTGCTGGAGGCCGTGAAAACCAAACGCTACCCCCTGGCCCGGCTCCGCCGGATGGTGTTCCGGGCCTATCTGGGGCTGCCCCCCGCGCTGCCGGAGGGGCCCGCCTATCTGCGGGTCCTGGCGGCCAATGAGCGGGGAACGGCCCTGCTGGCCGGGATGCGGAAAACCGCCTCCGCGCCGGTTTTGACCAAGCCCGCCGCCGTCCGCCGCCTGGGAGAAGAGGCCCGGCGCCTCTTTGACCTGGAGGCCCGGGCGGACCGCCTCTATGCCCTGGCCTGTCCCGATCCCGCCGCCGTCCCCGACGAGCGGCGGAGGGGGCCGGTGATTGTCCGGGAGGAGGCGGGCGGAACAAAGGAGGAATCCCTATGAGTACCATGATCGCCCTGCTGCTGGTGCTGAGCTCTCTGGTGGGCTGCGCCGGGGAGACGCTGACCAACGTGAAAAACGCCCTGCCGGCTCCGTCTGCTCCGACGGTTTCCTACCATCTGGAGGACAACTGCTATGATGAGAGCTTCATCGACGAGGCGGGGAATACGCTGGCCTACTGCGACTATACCGTGCCGCGGATGACGGCCCTGCGGGAGGACGGCGCCGAGGTGACGGAGGCAGCCACTCCGGCGGAAGAACAGGCGCTGGCGGTCGTGGAGGCGTTCAACCTCCGATTCGCGGACTGGCGGGAAGACGCGCCCCACATCCAGGAGTTCCTGACCCAGACCCCGTTGGAAAACGGACAGGCCGTGGTGGAGGAACTGAAGTGTACGGCCTATCAAACGGGGCGGCTGGTCAGCGTGTCGGGGGAGTACCGAAACTATACCGGCGGGACGCATTCCAACACCATGCTCCTAAGCTGGAACTTCGATTTGGACAGCGGGACCTTCCTGGAGCCAGACTTTCTGGAGGAGGATGGAACGCTGAAAGAGACCGTGACGGCGGAGCTGGTGCGTCAGGCGGAGGAGACGGCCCTGGAAAACGGCCTGGCTCCCGGGGAGTTCTTTTGGGAGGATTACGCCGAGATTCTGGAAGACTGGACCAGCTATGCCGTCAGCTTTGACGAGGCGGGCATGACCGTGGGCTTCTCCCCCTACGAGCTGGCGTGCTATGCCGCCGGGCCCCAGGTGTTCCATGTGGCCTATGAGAAGCTGTCGCCCCATCTGGGCCAGCACGGCCGGGAGCTCCTGGGTTTGGAAAACGCGGAAGCGGCGACATAAAGCATCGAAACAAGAGGCGGGCCGTCCGAATGGACGGCCCGCTTTTTTATGAGCTCAGGTGGTTTCCACAGGCTCCGCCTCAGGGGCCGGGGCCTCCGGGGCTTCGGGAGCGGGAAAGGACTCCTCCTTGGCCCTGCGCCCGAAGAGGGGCTTCCGGGGCTTCTTGGTTTTGTCCTTCCGGCGGAAGACGTGGCTGAGGTTGTCGATGACGGAGTAGTACACCGGGGTGAACACCAGGGTAACAATGGTGGAGATCACCATGCCCGCGATCATTGTAATGCCCATGTCCGACATCATCTCGTTGGTCTCCCCGATTCCCATGGCCATGGGCACCATCGCCAGGATGGTGGTCAGGGTGGTCATGAGGATGGGCCGCACCCGGAGGGGGCAGGCGTGGAGGATGGCGGTTTCCCGGTCCTCCCCCCGGGCCCTTCTGATCTTGATGTACTCCACCAGGATGATGGAAGAGTTGACCACCGTGCCCGCCAGCATGATGATGGAGACCAGGGACAGCATGGAGAGGTCCCGTCCCGTCACCGGCAGACCAAAGAGGGAGCCGGTGAAGGCCACTGGGAGAATCAGCATGACCATGACGGGCATGAGAAAGCTCTCAAACTGCACCGCCAGGACGAAATACACCAGCAGCAGAGCCGCCGCCAGGGCGATGAGCAGGTCGCCGAAGCTCTCCATCATGGTCTCATAGGAGCCGTCGGTCTCCACGGCGTAGCCCTGGGGGAAGGTGTAGCCGTCCAGAATCTCCCAGATGGCCACGGTCATGGCGGCGGTGTCGCCGCTGACGGAGTCGCCGGAGATCGTGACCTGCCGGGTCTGGTTGGACCGGACGATGGTCTGGGGAGCCTGCTCAATGGCGACATTCGCCACGGAGCCCAGGGGCACCGTGCCGCCCATGGCGGAGGGCACGCCCATGGATTTCAGCGCGTCCAGGCTCTTGGCCGCCGCGCCGCCGCCCCGGACCACCACATCCAGCTCCCGGCTGTTGATGGTCACTTTTGTGGCTGTGGAGCCGGTGAGCTCCGACCGGACCGCCGCGCCGATGGAGGCGGCGGTGAGGCCGTACTGGGCGGCGGCCTCCCGGCTCACGGAGACCTTCACCTGGGGCACCTCGTCGGAGAGAGAGCTTTTCACGTTCACAGCGTCGGGCAGGGCCTCAATCTGGGTAATCAGGTCGTTGGCCAGGAATCCCAGCGTGTCGTAGTCGTCTCCTTCGATGTTGACGGCGATATCTCCCCCGCCGCCCATCATCATATCCGCGTCGGAGGCGGAGACGGTGATTTCACAGCCGGCGATGTCCTGCACCGCCGCCCGGAGGGCAACGGCAATGTCGTTGCTGCCCCGGGTCCGCTGGGATTTGGGGCCCACGTCCAGCATCATGGTGACAGACTCGTTGGAGGCGATGTAGAACATCTCCTCAATCTCCGGAACCTCCGTCTCCGCAATGGCGGTGACGCGGTCGGCAATGACGGAGGTCTCATTCAGCTGGGAGCCGATGGGCATGCTGACATTGACGGTGATTTGTCCCTGGTCCATGTCGGGGATGAGGACCATCTTCGTGTTCACCAGGGTGACGCCGAAGAGGACCACCAGGGCAAAGGAGGCCGCCATGCCCAGGAAGAGGTGGCGGACAAAGAAATCCAGGGTTTTCAGGTAGAAGGCGCTGATCTTCTCCACCAGCCGCTTCACGGGACCGGGCTGCTTCCCGGCCAGCCGTTCCTGGCGGCGGCGGACCTTCTCCTCGTCCAGGGTGAAGTAGCAGAGGAGGGGCACCAGGGTCAGGGAGATGACCAGGGAGGCGAAGATCAGGGAGGCGATGGTGAGGCAGAAGTCCCGGAACATCATCCCCGCCATGCCCCCGGTGAGGGCCAGGGGGACGAAGACCGCCTCCGTGGTGAGGGTGGAGGCCAGGACGGAGCTGGTGACTTCTCTGGTGCCCTCGATGCAGGCATCCGCCCGGTTATGGCCCTCGGCGGAGAAGCGGTAGATGTTCTCCAGGACCACGATGGAGTTGTCCACGATCATGCCCACGCCCATGGCGATGCCGCCCAGGGACATCATGTTCAAGGTCAGGTTGAAGGCCCGCATGAGGACGAAGACCGTCAGGATGCAGATGGGCATGGACACGGCGATGGTCAGCGTGGCCCCGCCCCGGCGGAGGAACAGCAGCACCACAACGGCCGCCAGCAGCACGCCCTGGAGGATGTTCTGATAGGCGGCGTCCACCGTCTGGTTGATGTAGTCGCTGGCAAGATAGGGGGCGGACCAGCGGAGGCCGGGGTTATCCGCCTCCAGCTTCTCCAGCCGCTTCACCACCTGCTCGGAGACATAGACCTCGTTGGCGGCGGACTGCTTGGAGACCTGGAGAACCACGCAGGCGGACTCGCCGGACTTTGCCATGGCGTCCATGTCCTTGTCCTCCAGGGTGACGTTGGCCACTTCGGAAAGCCGCACCGCGCCGCCGGTGGGAAGGGAGAGGATCATGTTCCGCACGTCGTCCACGGTCTGGAACTTGGCGTCGGTGGAGACGGTGAGCTTTTTGGACCCGTTCTCCAGGCTGCCGCCGGGGTAGATCAGGTTCTGTCCCGCCAGAAACTGGGACACGTAGGAGGCGGAGAGGCCGTAGCCCGCCGCCCGGGTGGGGTCCAGCTCCACAGCGATCTGCTGGCTGACGCCGCCGTTCACCGTCACCTGGGCCACGCCGTTGATGCGCTCCAGGGCCGGGACCACCAGATCCTCCGCCATGCTCTGGAGCTGGCTCAGGTCCTCGCCCACCAGGGCGATCATGGCCGTGGGCATCAGGGCGCTGAGGTTCATGTTGATGATCACCGGGTCCATGGCGTCCTCCGGGAGGCTCACCATGTCGAACTGCTCCCGGAGCTTCGTGGCGGCGATGTCCAGGTCCGTGCCGTCCACGTAGGTGATCTGAATCTGGCTCACGCCGTCGGAGGAGGTGGAGGAAATCTCATCCACGCCGGGGACGGACATGATGGCCCCCTCCAGGGGCCGCGTGACCAGCTCCTCAATGTCGCTGGGATTGGCCCCGGTGTAATAGCAGGCCACAACGGCCATGGGCATCTCCATCTCCGGCATCAGGGCCATCTGGAGCTGGGTGGCGAACATCAGCCCAAAGACGCAGATCAGGATGCTGGCCAGGATGGTGGCTACCTTATGCTGGATACTCGCTCTGGCAATACTCATGTTCTCTTATTCCCCCCGGCCGTCCTGGGGGGCGGCCTCTTCCCCGGATTCCGGACTCTCCGCCGGGGCCTCCGCCGGAGCGGGGGCTTCCTCGCCGGAGACAATGCGGACCGGGTCGCCGTCGTTCAGATAGGCCTGCCCCACAGTGACCAGCTGCTGCCCGGCGGCAAGGCCGGTGAGGATTTCCGTCACGCCGTTGCCGGTGAGGCCCGTCGTGACCTCCACATACCGGGCGGCGCCGTCCTCCGCCACGAAGACGTACTGGGTCTCTCCCCGGGTCAGCACCGCCTCGGTGGGAACCACGATGGCATTCTCCGACACGTCGGTGTGGAAGGTGACGTCGGCAAACATGCCCGCCAGCAGCCCGTCGGCGTCGGAGGGCAGAGACAGTGTGACGGTGTAGAGCCGGGTCTGCAGGTTGGCCGCCCGCTCCACGGAGCGGATGGAGGCCTCAAAGGTCTGGTTCGCCGCGCTGACGGACACATCCGCCTTGTCTCCCACCGAGAGCTTGGGCACCAGGGCCTCGGAGACCTGAACCACGGCCTTCATCTGCTCCGCCCCGTCGATGACGGCCACAGGGGCGGCGTTGGAGATGAAGCCCCCCTCTGTTGCGTTCATCGTCACCAGGGTTCCGCTGCTGGGGGCGATGACGTTGCCCCGGGCGTCCACGTTTTCCAGCACGGTGTCCAGCTGCTCCACGTTGGACAGGGCATTCTGCATCCCCGCCTCCAGCTGGGAGAGGGTGGAGTTTCGCTGGGCAATGGCGCTCTGGAGCTGAAGCTCCGCCTGATCGATCTCCAGCTGGGAGGCCGCGCCGATCTCAAAGAGCTCCTTCAGGTCTCGGACATTCTTCTCCGCCAGGGCGATCTGCTTTTCAAAGACCGCCGACTGGTCGTTGTAGCTCTGGGCGGAGGAGCGGTAGCTGATGCTGGCGGCGTTGTGGGAGGCCAGGGTGCTCCCAAGGTCCAGGGTGCACAGCAGGTCGCCGGCCTTCACCTCGTCTCCCGCCTCGGCGTAGACGGCGGTGCACTTGGCGCTGACGGCCACCATGATGGTGGACTGGTCCTCCGCCAGCAGCTGGCCGGAGACGGTGTTTTCCGTGTAGATGGTATCCGCCCCAATGCTCTGCACCTGGACGGCCACGCCCGGGCTGGCGGGCTCTTCCTGCGGCGTATCCTCCGCCCCGCCGCAGGCGGCGAGGCTCAGCGCCAGGGCGGCGGCAAGCAGCGCCGCCAGGATTCTGTTCTTTGTCATGTCGTTCCTCCAAATCGTCGTTGCGCGTCCTCAGGTCCCGGCCTGACCGCTGCTCACCACGCCGTAGTTCACGGCCCAGTAATAGGTCCGGTAGGCGGTGAACAGGTTCCGCCGGGCGGTCTCCACGGCCTCCTTGGCCTCCGTCAGCTGGTCCTCCGCGTCCAGGAGGGCGTTGTGGGAGATGGTCCCCTGGCGGTACTTCAGCTCCTGGGAGGCATAGGTGCTCTCCTGGAAGGCCAGGGAGGTCTGGGCGGAGCGCAGAACCTGCTGGTAATCCTTCACGGAGTCGAAGGCATTGCGGAAGTTCATCTCAAAGCTCTGCACCGACATCTTGTACTCGTACAGCGCCGCCTCGTAGGTGTGCCGGGCGCTGCGGACGTTGTATGTATCCTGGGCAAAGCCGGCCCGGGTGTCGTCGTAGGCGTCGCCGGCCTCGTCCAGCTTTTTCTTGGCGGCAAAGAGGTCATAGCTCCGGGTCTTGGCCTCGTCCAGATCCGGCTTGTAGTCCATGGAGTCCACCAGTCCCTGGCTCAGCGCCGGGAGGGGCCCCAGGACCAGGGAGCCGTTGAGGCTGGCCCCCACCATGGACTGCATCTGCAGCTTGCAGCGGCGGAGGTTCATCTCCAGGGTGCTGAGGCTGCTTTGAAGGGAGGCCCGGCCGTTTCGCACCTGCTCCAGAGTCAGGGCGGAAATCTGCCCCAGCTCATAGCGGAGCTCCATTTCCTCCAGCTGGCGGTCCAGGGCGGTGAGGTTCCGCCGGAGGGTTTCCTTGGTCTGCTCCAGCTCCAAGATGGCGAAGTACAGGGACTCCGCTCCCACCACCGTGAGGTCCTGGGCGTTTTTCAGCTGCCGCCGGGCGGCGGCGGAATCCTTCTGGAGCTTGCCGGAGGCAAGGTCCGACACGTTGGCGCTGAGGCTGGCGTAGGAGCTGGCCAGATTGGAAATCACAAAGCCCTGCATGGCCCCCTCCATGGGAGTGGAGACGGGAATCTGGGCGTACATTTTCTGCGCGGCCTCCAGGCTGCTCATCTGGGCGTTCAGGCTCTGGTACATGTCGCTGTAGTCCATGGCGTCGATGGAGGCGATGGACTCCTGGAGCATCCTTGCCGTCAGGCTTCCCTCCAGCACCTTTTCCCGCAGGTCCTCAAAGGCCAGATAGCGGAAGTCGTCCTCCCCGGTAAAAACCAGCTCGTCGTCCATCGTGCTGTCCCCGGCGGTGGTCTCCGGCGTTCCGTCGGGCCGCACCACGATGGGGTTTCCGCCGTCTCCCGCAGCGGGAGGCAGCGCGTCGGGGGCCTGTGCAGCCGCCTCTCCGGCAGCCCCGGCGTCCTCCTCGGGGAGCGCTTCCTCCCCGGCGGCCTCCGCCGGTTCCTCCTCCTGGTCCGTCCGGGCCAGGGCGGGTATGGCGCACAGCGGCAGTGCCAGAGTCAGAGCCAGCAGCAGCGCGATCCATTGCTTCTTCATGTAGTCCTCCTTGCATATAGGGTCTCCCGCCCCAGGGGCGCGGGAGCGTCACCGTTTCTCCGGGGCCGTCACCCCCGTTTTACACCTTCCACCTGGGGGAAGGTCAAGAAAAATTTCAAGAATTTTCCCCGGCCCGCAGGCTGCCGTACTTTACAATCTCCAGCTTGGCCGCCAGCTCCTCCCGGTGGAGGGTCCGTTCCTCCGGGCAGAGCATGGCGTCCATGCACGCACTGCCCAGGGCCGCCATCAGCAGGCAGAAGACCACCCGCCCATACTCCGGGCTGGGGTTCCGGAGGCCGGAGAGGTCGGTCAGGTCCCAGATTCCGTCCAGCAGCCGCTGGCCCGGCCGGGTGGGGAGGAATTTCTGGATGTCCACCCCCTGGTTGTTCCGAATGAAGCTCACGCACCGCTCCATCATGGGGTCCAGGGCCGATTCCTGGGCGGTCATGCGGTCGAAGCAGTCCAGCTGGGCCTGGAAGATGTCCCCGCCGTTGGCCTTCAGCACCCGGCGGTACTCCTCCTTGATGTGGTTCCGCACCTCCTCCAGGAGGTAGGCGAACAGGTCCTCCTTATCGGTGAAGTACTGGTAGAAGCTCCCCCGGGGGATGCCCGCCCGGCGGACGATCTGGTTGATGGAGACGTCGGTGAAGCGGGCCCCGGCGAACTCCTCCCAAGCGGCGTCGAGAAAGCGACGCCGCTTTTCCTCCGGCAGCCGGAGGAAGGTCTCTGTACACATATGTATCCCTCACCCCAAACATGACACCCTGTCATTTTATGACAATCTGTCACTTATTATAGTCAGGGCTAACGGCGCTGTCAACCGTTTTGTGCCTCCCGGTGCGTTAAGTTTCTGTGAATAAAAATGTGAGGCCGCCGTCCCGGAAAAGGGCGGCGGCCTCACGTTCAGTATCTCCGGTCCAGCATCCGGTAGAGCGCCCATCCGGCGAGAATCTGGAACAGCATGTAGCCCGCCAGAAACAGGATCATCAGGCGGCCGGCGGCTTCCTCCACAACCCCCAGCTTTTCCAGGACGGAGAACACGGTCATCGACACCGCCGCGGCCAGCAGACCCAGGTTGTAGGCGATACGCCCGGACTTGTTCCGCAGCATCTCCTTCCGCTCGTCCCGGAGCTCGATCTGCTCCTCCTCCAGGTGCCTTTGATAGGAATCGGGGGTTTCCAGCTTTGTCCATTTCACGTACCTATAGACCTGCACGGCGCCGGGGCCGACAAAGGCCCCGAAGAAGCCGCAGAACAGGCTGTCCAGCGGCGTGTCCAGCAGCAGCGCCGCCAGCAGGAACAGGGTTCCCCCGGCAATCATGCCCAGGCCGAACCAGAGTTCCCTCTTCTTCATGGCATATCCTTCCTTTCGTGAATGAAAATCTCCTCAATGGGGAGTCCGAAAAAGTCCGAAATGGTAAAGGCCAGATCCAGCGACGGGCTGTAGCGCCCGGTCTCAATGGAGCTGACGGTCTGCCGGGACACCCGGATGGCTTTGGCAAACTCCTCCTGCCGCAGTCCCCGGCTCTTCCGCAGCTCTTCCACGCGGTTCTTCATGGCCGCCTCCTTTCTACGTCAAGGTCCTTTTACATAAAAGAGCGGCCGTCTCCTGCTATGTAAAGGTCCCTTTACCTATAAGCTACCACAACCGCACCGATTTGTCAAGGGCCCTTTACATAAATTAAAAATTTTACATTGGGGGCTATGCAGGGGCAGACCCCCGTGCGGCTCCCGGCGGCTTGCCGCTTAGAGGTCCCCCTTGCGGCAATGCGTCCGCCCCTGCAAGGGCCGTTCCCGCGGGGAACTACGCCGTGGGACTCTCCCTTCCCGGCCTGCCGCCTTGCAAATTTCCCGGCTCTGTAGTATCATAGAGGAACTGCTGAAGGAAAACGAGGACCGCTCATGAAACGAATTTTCCCCCTCCTCTGCGCCCTGCTGCTTCTGACCGCCTGCGGCCCGGCCCTGCCGCCGGAGGATTCGGGGCGGCTGCAAATCGTGGCCGCCGTCTTCCCGGCCTATGACTTCGCCCGCTCCGCCGCCGGGGAGCTGGCGGACGTGACACTGCTGCTGCCCCCCGGGGCGGAGAGCCATTCCTATGAGCCCACCCCGGCGGATATCCTCCGGGTCCAGCGGTGCGACCTTTTTATTTACCTGGGCGGCGAGTCCGACGCCTGGGTGGACACCATTCTCTCCGCCATCCAGCCCCAGGGCGAGGTCCTGCGGATGATCGACTGCGTGGACCTTCTGGAGGAGGAGACTGTGGAGGGGATGCAGGGGGGCCATGACCACGAGGAGGACCACGACCACCTGGGCGAGGTGATCGGCATGGACGAGCACATCTGGACCTCCCCCCGGAACGCCGCCGCCGTCACCCGGACCATCGGGGAGCGGCTGGCCGCCCTGGACCCGGCTCACGCCGGGGACTACGCCGCAGGCGCCGAGTCCTACGCCCTGGAGCTGGAGGCCCTGGACTGGGAGTTTGCCGCCTTTTTCGACCATCTGCCGGACCGGACCATCGTCTTCGGGGACCGCTTTCCCCTCCTCTACTTTGCCGAGGCTTATGATCTGGACTACTACGCCGCCTTTCCCGGCTGCGGGGCCCAGACGGAGCCCTCGGCGGCTACGGTGGCCTTTCTGACGGAGAAGGTCCGGGAGGAGCAGCTCCCCGCCGTCTGGTATATTGAGTTTTCCAACCATCTGGTGGCGGACAGCATTGCCGAGGCCGCCGGGGTGGAAACCGCCCAGTTCCACACCTGCCACAATGTAAGCCGGGCGGACCTGGAGGCGGGGGCCACATACCTCTCCCTGATGCGGGCCAACCTGGAGACCCTGCGGGCGTATATGTAACTTCAACCAAATGATTTTAAGGAGGCACGTCATGGAACACGCTTTTGACTTCCTGACCCTGGACTTTTTCACCCGGGCGTCGGCATTCCCCGGGAGTCTGGGAACCTTTCGCTACCGCTTCCAGCGCACCGGCTGGATGGGAGACGGCGAAATCCAGGCGTGGGTGTATGAAAACATCTGCTTCGAGCTGGCGGAGCACCAGGAAACGGAGACCTTCCCCTGGACGGAGGAGGGCGTCGCCGCCTTGAAGGACTGGCTGGGCCGAAAGCTGGCGGAGCGCGGGACGGACCCCTACCGGATTCCCTATCCGCCGGCGGCGGAGACATAAACGGCGGCCCTTCCAACAGGAGGGCCGCCGTTTATTCAGTCAATGCTCGTCACCGTGTAAGCGCCGCAGTCCTCCACGGCCTCTTTCAGCGCGTCATCCCCCGGGTCGCTGTCCAGGTAGACCTCGGCAAAATCCGGGCGGAACCGGACCTCCGTCACCCCCGGCAGGGCGGTGAGGGCGGCGGAAATCTTCTCCCGGCAGCGGTCACAGCCGACGCCGTCGATGTACAGGGCCTTATAGTCCAGCCGCCGGAGCTTGAAGATGACGGGCCGGGTCCCGTCGGAACAGCAGGTGATCATCTCCCGCTCGTCCTTCATCCAGCCCCGCATGATGCTCCCGCCCTGGAGGGCCGTGTAAATGTAGCGGCTGACGGCGTCCCACGCCTCGGAGCAATGGGGAACCCCGGGGGCCCCGGCGACGCCCTCCGCAGATCCGGCCGCCAGGGTCCCCGCCCCCATGCGCCAGAAGTCGCCCGCCTGTCCATAGCGTTCAAATATGTACTCGTCCCCCACCCGGTAGCAGGGACAGGGCCCGGACTCCGGGTCCGCGCAGTACCGGGCCTGGAGCTCCGGATAGAGCTTCTTGTCCAGAACGGTCATTTTGCACTTATGCTGCATCCCGCAGCACCTCCGTTTATTTGATATAGTATACCCGGCCGGCCTTCCGCGCCGCCGCCTCGGGCGGCTCCCCTTCGGCGTAGCCCAGGGCGCAGTGGCCGATTCCCTCGTATTCCTTCTCAATGCCCAGGGAGTTCAGCAGCTCTTTTCCCCAGGGCGTTTCAAACTCCTCCCGCGCCCGGTGAATCCAGCAGCTGCCCACCCCCAGGGCGTGGGCGGCCAGCATGAGGTTTTCCATCACCACACTGCCGTCGTAAACCCGGTTGGGCCAGTCCTTCCTGGCCAGCACAATCACCATGGCGGGCGCGCCGTAGAAGGGGTCGAAGCCCTCCTCCCAGCCGCCGATCTCGCAGTTCCGCCGGGCGATTTCATCCCGGAGGGCCTTGTCCGTCACCTGGACAAGGATGGTGTTCTGCTGGCCCTTCCCGCTGGGGGCGTAAAGGCCCGCCTCAATGATCCGGTCCAGGACCTCCTGGGGCACCATGTCCGCCTTGAATCTTCGAATGCTTCTCCTGCTCTTCATCTGCTCCAGCATGTTGTCCATTGCCGGGCCCTCCTTTATCCATTATCCATGGGAATAATTGCTCCCATGGTAGCACATTCCGGCGGGAAAGTCCATATGGGAATGTCCCATGGGAGGGTCCGACGGCATATTTCGGACCTTGCCAGGGGACGGATTTTGTGGTATACTGCCCTCAATTTTTCACCGCGGCAAAGGAGGCAGTCCATGTTTACCGGCTTCACCGACGAGACGGTGGATTTCATGTGGGGCATCCGCTTCAACAACGAGCGGACCTGGTTTGAGGCCCACAAGGAAATCTACTTGAATCACTTTTACCGCCCCATGCAGGCCCTGGGGGCGGAAATTTACGACTTTATCCGGGACAAGCGCCCGGACTACGACCTGATTCACAAGGTAACACGCATCTACCGGGATGCCCGCCGCCTCCATGGCCGGGGGCCCTATAAGGAGAGCCTCTGGTTCTCCGTGGAGGAGCCCGCGGAGCAGTGGACGGCCAAGCCCACCTTCTGGTTTGAGCTGATGCCGGAGAGCTGGACCTACGGCATGGGCTACTACATGCCCAAGGCCCTGACCATGGCGAAGCTCCGGGCCCGGCTGGACCGGGACCCCAAGCCCATGGAGACCCTGACCCAAGCCCTGGAACGGCAGGAGGAATTTCGGCTGGAAACAGAGGCCTACAAGCGGTCCAAGGGCCCCGCTCCCTCCCCCCTGCTGGAGCCCTGGTATCAGGCGAAATCCTTTGTGATCTGCCACGAGGAGAAGCTGACGGAGGACCTGTTCTCCCGCCGCATCGTGGACCGGCTGAAACAGGGGTATGCATTTCTGCTCCCCTACTACGATTATTTCCTGACGCTGGACGCCGACCCGGACCCCCGGGAGCGTGAAGGTGCGAAAAACCGTTGATTTTTGCCGGCCGGCATGATAAGATACCCATAATGTTGCCGGCCGCCTTCCAGCCGCGCCTTACTGAGAACCGCATCTTGACCGCACGGTTTTGTCAGCGCCTCACCCGCCCCCTGCAATCGTCTCTTTCAATCCGCATGCCACCCTCAACAACAAACAAAGGAGAACAATTCCATGAAAGCCTGTCCCGACCGAGCGGCGGCCCTGGCGCTGCTGCGCAAGTACAACACGGAGCCCTTCCACCTCCAGCACGCCCTGACCGTCGAGGCCGTCATGGGCTGGTACGCCCGGGATCTGGGCTATGGGGACGAGGCGGACTTCTGGTCCGCCGTGGGCCTGCTCCACGACGTGGACTTTGAAAAATGGCCGGAGGAGCACTGCAAAAAGGCCCCGGAGCTGCTGGCGGAAATCGGCTGCTCCCAGGAGCTCGTCCACGCCGTCTGCAGCCACGGCTACGGCCTCTGCTCCGACGTGGAGCCCGCCCATGAGATGGAGAAGGTCCTCTTCGCCGCCGACGAGCTCACGGGCCTCATCGGCGCGGCGGCCCGGATGCGGCCCAGCAAGTCCTGCTCCGACATGGAGGTATCCTCCCTCAAGAAGAAGTTCAAGGACAAGAAGTTCGCCGCCGGCTGTTCCCGGGACGTCATCCGGGACGGCGCGGAGCGCCTGGGCTGGGAGCTGGAGGTCCTGATGGACAAGACCCTCCAGGCCATGCGGGAGAGCGAGTCCCGGGTGGCGGAGGAATCGGCCTCCCTGGGCTGAGTCCTGCATGAAAACGAAATGAGCGCCGGGGCATCGCCCTGGCGCTCTTGTCTTCCTCCGGCCGGAGTCACTCTATGACTTCCAGCGTTCCGTTCTCCCCGAACTTCACGGGGACAATCTCGTTCCGGGTCTTCTGGGCAATGTCGTCGATCCGCATTTTGGACGGGTAGTCGGCAATCAGGGACACGGCCACACCCTGGCGCTTCGCCCGGCCGGTGCGGCCGATGCGGTGGACATAGTCCTGATTTTCGTCGGGCACGTCGCAGTTAAACACGATGTCCACGTCGTCCACATCAATCCCCCGGGCCGCCACGTCGGTGGAGACGAACACCCGGAGCTTCCCCTCCCGGAAGAGGTTCATCACCTGCTCCCGCCGCCGCTGGGGAATGTCGCCGTGGATGCACTCCGCGTTGATGCCCCGCATTTGCAGGAACTTGCAGATGCGCTCCGTGGAGCCCTTGGTGTTGCAGAAGGCCATACAGCGGTCAAAGCCCGTCTCCTCCAGAATCCTGGCAATGACGTCCGCCTTTTCATTCTGCCCGACGTCCATGCGGAACTGCTTGATATCGGGCTTGTTCTGCTCGTCCTCCCGGACGGTGATCTCCGCCGCGTCCCGCTGGTAGACCCAGGCGATGTCCATAACCTCCCGGGAGATGGTGGCGGAAAAGAGCCCCAGATTCTTCCGCTTGTTCATCTTGTCCAGAAGCCGGGTCACGTCATGGATAAAGCCCATGTCCAGCATCCGGTCCGCCTCGTCCAGCACCACGGTCCGGGCGCTGTCCACCCGGACGGTCCGGCGCTTCATATGGTCGCTGAGCCGCCCCGGCGTGGCTACCACAATCTGGGGCCGCTTTTTCAGCGCGTCGATCTGCTTCCCAATGGGCTGGCCGCCGTAGAGACAGACACAGCGCACCCCGGGGCGGAAAGCGGCAATGTCCCGCAGCTCGTCGGTGATCTGAATGGCCAGCTCCCGGGTGGGCGCCAGGATGACGGCCTGGACGGCGTCGTCCTCCGGGTCGATGTGTTCAATGATGGGGATGCCGTAGGCAAAGGTTTTGCCGGTGCCGGTGGGGGCCTTGGCAATGACGTCCTGCCAGTCCATCATGGGGGGAATGCAGCCCGCCTGGACGGGGGTGGTGAGCTCCAGCTCCCGCCGCCGGATGGCCCGCAGAATCTCCGGCGACAGCCCCAAACTGTCGAACCGGACGCCTTCGGTATATTCCATATAAAATTTCCTCTTTTCACGTAATGGGGCGTATGATAAAATAAGTGCAGATTTTCAAGTGTATTATACCGAAAAAGAAGCCGCTTGTAAAGCGGTCCGGCCTTACAAGTCCTCTCTTTTTGGAGAATTTAAAACTTTAATCAATTAAAATCTACGGAATCCACCAAATTATACAAGGAAACCCGAAGAAATTTAAGTAAAATTGTGTATTGTGAACCCAACTAGTCCGTTTTTTTATGCTAAAGTAAAGCTGGAAGATGAACAGGGTAAAAGTCAATAGGGGGGTGTCGAACGTGGATGAGATGGAGTATGTACGTATTCTTCGTGATTTGCGCGAAGACGCCGACAAGACACAGTCACAGATCGCCGAGGTCCTGGGAACATCCCAGACCATGTACGCACGCTATGAGCGGGGCGCCAATGAGCTGCCCATCCATCACCTGATCACATTGAGTAAGTATTACGGCGTCAGCACGGATTACCTGCTGGGGCTCAGCAAGGAACGATGAAGCACGGACAGGAAGGTCTCCTGTCCGTGCTTTTTGTTGTTTTCCTAAGCATCATCAGCGAATCGGATCACGGCTGAAAGCCGTGAAATTCCCGCCGCAGCGCAGTTTTCGGCAAAGCTGGAAACTGCGCTGCGGCGGGAATTTTGGAGCGGTCTATTCCTGGCAAGAAAGACGCGTCCCAAAGCATTTGAGAACCGCTTTTCTTTTTACGGGGACCGGTTTGCCCGGTTATTCATTTGCCGCATAAGACTCACGATTTTTCAAACTTGAAAAGTGTGTATTGAAAAAAGGGAAACCAGCGGATATAATGAAAAAGATCAGCTGCCATAGTATAGAGGGTACGCCCCTTCAGCGGCTGTAAATAAAGGGATACGGTGTTGTTTGAGACGGCGCCAAAAGTTGATGAGGAGGTACGGTTTGATGACATTAGAGGATTTACTGCGCTATAAAGATATTGTAATCCAATGCCATGATGACCCGGACGCGGACGCTATCGCCAGCGGCTACGTGCTGCTGAAATATCTGGAGAGCAAGGGGAAGTCCCCCCGGCTGGTATACAGCGGCGGGCGGAAGGTCACGAAAAACAATCTGCTTTTGATGATTGAAAAGCTGAGCATCCCTCTGGAACATGTGCGGGGAATGGACAGCGAGGCGGAGCTTTTGATTACGGTGGACTGCCGGGCCGGACAGCGCAATGTATCGGCGCTGCCTCACCAGACGCTCGTGGTTATTGATCACCATGAACTTGACATGGGGGAGGTCCTGCCGGAACTCTGTGAGGTGCGAATGGACTGCAGCGCCTGCGTCACCGTGATATGGGCCATGCTGAAAAAGGCCGGATTCCCCATTGAAGACCGCTTGCTGTCCACCGCGTTGTACTACGGCCTGTACATGGATACTCAAAAATTCAAGGGCACCGAGAAGCTGGACCGGGAAATGCTGGACGCCCTGCGGTTTGATTGGGATATCGTTCTCCTGCTCCAGAGCGCGGACCTGGCCCTGGATGATTTCCGGACCGCAGGCAGCGCTTTTATGAATCTGCGCTACCATCCGGACTATCATTTCGCCCTGGCCCCGGTGAACACCTCCGAGCCGTATATGCTGGGCATCGTCAGCGATATGATGATGGACGTCCATGAGCTGTCCGTGTGCGTCGCCTATTGCCTGCTGGAAAGAGAGCGGTGCGTCAAGGTTTCCGTGCGCTGCTGCAGGCGCAGAGACCGGGCGGATGAGCTGGTGCACTGGCTTGTCCGGGACATGGGGGACGACGGCGGCGGCGACCGGACCAAGGCCGCGGGACGGCTGCCGCTGGCTCTGCTGGAAAAGAACTGCCCGGACGGCAATCTGCTCTATACCGCCGGGGAACTGATTTTCCAGCGGCTGACCGATTATTTCCGCACTCCGCTCAAGCGTCTTGCCCCCCGGGCGGAGGAATATGAGCCCGCCCGGGCCGAGGAGTTCTGCAAAGGGAAGGCGGAACTTTACCACAAGAAGAAGGCCCTTGCGGGCTTTGCGCGGGCCATGGATCTGTTCCCGGAGGGGACGGAGATTCTTCTCCGCACGCCGGAGGGAGATTTCATCAAGAAAGCTGCCCCCGACCTCTACGTTCTGATCGACGCGGAGCACGAGGTCTCTTATATCACGGAAGAGGAACTGCGGAGAGATTATGAGCTGACAGACGAGGAATTTCCCATGGACGGCGAGTGGCTGTGGCAGCCGAAGGCGTACCACGCCGGCAAAAAAGAGGCGATACTGCTGGGGCCCTGCGCCAAAAAGTGCATTGCCAAGGATGCCCCCCGAATCTGGGCCGCTCAGCTGAACTGCCGGCTGGAGGTCCTTGTGTGGGGAGACTGGCGTTTGGGCGAGATCGGGGACTGGCTGGTCTGCCAGGAGGATGACCCCCAGAATGCATACATCATCCCCAAGTCGGCTTTTGAGCAGTCCTACGAAAAGGTGGAGTGAGTCGGAGGCAACGGTCCGCTCCGGTTTTGGAACGGGCCGTTGCTTTCGCCTTATGTGAGCGGGTCCCAGGATGGCGGGAAACCGGTCTCTTTCCCGCAGATACCGTTCAGTAGTGTCGTTAATAAACGAGGAGCCAGCTTGTTTAAATATAATGCAAAATTACTTTACATTTTTCATCACCCTTAGGTCAGTTTACAAGGAACTACACGCAGACCGTGAAACGGGCTACTGACAACAAACGGCTCTATGTTCCCAGCAGAGGGGCATAGCGCTTGTTTGTTGTGGGGGTATCCAACGGTGGTGGCCCCATTTGGCACACGACTTTGCGAAGCAAAGTGTAGTGTATTATACGTTCTGTCGGCGTTGCCGTGAAAATGCCGTTGCCACCTGGGAGGGCAAGGGCATTTGAAGCGGCGGGAAAACAGGGCCTTGTTTAGGGCTGAGAAAACAGAAACAAAGGGCTGGTTTCAGCAGTAGACAGGGCGTATGTGAAATCCCCGTTTCTCGTCACCGCCCCAAAGCTATAGACATCGTGGATCTGTTGAAAAATCCCCCCAAAGCACCTGAACTATGGTATAATAAGAACAAGAGGGGGCGGGGATATGCAGTTAAAATATCACATGGTAACAATAGAGGACCTGGTGCCAGCGGAACATTTTCTGCGGAAATTGGAAGCAGCGTTGGACTTATCCTTTGTGCATGAAGAGACGGCCCACCTGTACAGCCGGAGGTACGGCCAGCCGCCCATAGACCCGGTAATGATGGTAAAGTACCTGTTGTTGGGCTTTTTGTACGGTATCCCCTTGGAGCGGCAGATCGAGGTGCGGTGCGCGGACAGCAACGCATTTTGTTGGTATCTAGGGATAGACCTGGGTGAACGAGTGCCGGATCACAGCACGATCAGCCAGCTGCGGCGTCGGAAGCCCGCGTTTCGGAAGGTATTCCGCCGTCTGTTTGAAGAAGTGGTGCGTCAGTGCGTGGAAAAGGGTTTGGTGAGCGGGCGGCTGGCGGTGACGGACTCCACCCATATAAAAGCCAATGCATCCAGAGCGTCAGAGCAGGAAATTGACGTGCCGGAGGAGGCGGGGAACTACTGGAAGCCGCTGGACGCCTATGAGGAGGAAGGTCTGGAAGAGTTGAAACAGCGGACGAGGAAGCGCCGGGCGAAGCGGACAAAGCAGGTCAAAAAGGATAAGTGCCGTTCCCGAAAGAAGGTGCGCAGGACCGATCCGGAGTCGGGCTGCATGAAGCGGCCTGGAAAACCCAACGGATTTTATTACCTGTCTCACCAGACTGCTGACCCAGACCACGGTATCATCACCGCTGTAATCGTGACGACTGGGGATGTTCATGACTCACGGCCCTACTTGGCGCAGTTGGAGTATGTCCATAAACATGTTGTGCCGCTGAAGGCTGCGGCGGCGGACTCCACTATAGAATTCTGGCGGAAGAAGTTTGCGCAGAATGTCGCCAGAGATAAAGCTTGTATGGAGAAATTAGAAGCCTCCGGTTGGAATACTTTGGTTATATGGGAATGCCAAGTACGCAATGATATATTTTCGCAAATATTAGTTGGTTATTTTTTAATGTTAAACATAAGAAATAATAAGGCTCCAAGATTAAAGTAGACTTTGTTTTGTATGCTGAAAATAATAAAATAAATTGCTAAGAGAACAGTGCATCATATTTCTAAAACAAAATCTGTTAAAATATGATGTCCAGCAACGAGTAGGAGTAATTTCAGCGGACAGTGTCTTGGAAATAGGATTTAGTTCCTGAAAAAGGTATATGAACCCTTGCTTCATGTGCACACTGAAGACAGGCAAACCACGGTCATTGGCAAGACGACCTCCTTCAGTTCCGCACGCCATGGCTCTGCCTCAGGCTTTTTCCCCGACTGTCAGGGTGAGCAGTGTCGCGAATACCGGTCTGCCCGTTCTTCCCCGGAAGGAACCAAAGGCGTGGTTCCTTCATAGGGTAGGATTGATCCCAGGCGCAGTACAACATGGCAAGAAAGATCATCTAAATACTTTTAGTATTTTTTCTGCGTCATGTCCAACAAAATAACCTCCCCATATTTTGATAAAACGTTCAAAGTTGATTAATTTGTTCGTTCCCATTGTGTCAATTGCCCGGCCGTGGTATACTAAAGTATATTGATTTTTTTGCGCCCATTTTGTACGATTGTACGAAATGTGACCCTCCATCTTGTGCCGGAAAAGATTCCTTTCCAATTACCATCAAACATGAAACGGAGGCCATAACCATGGCAGAGATGACCAGTCAGCAGATTCAAAGAAGCGCGAATGAAGACATCGAGTATGAGGACCTGCTCGATGGAGAGGATTCCGCCGAAGTCAACCTACGGTGGTCCTACTGTGCAAACAGCGACCTGTTTACACACAATCTCCTTGGTACGCCGCGGGATCTGCCTGACGAGGTCTATAAATTGCAGGTTGATTTTTTTCGTACAAATGATTTCTCCTGATAGTCGCCGGAGGGATTATGCAGCTATTCAAATTCCCCAAACAGCCCCCAAAAAGCAGGCCCTGTATTCCTAAAAATCAGGGCCTGCTTTTTGGGCGAAATATAAGCACATTGGATGTGGGATTTTATGGGAGAAAAAGCGACTCGGGGACGTAAATTGTGGGATCAAGTCAGGCAGGATGTATCCATCTACCGGCAGACGCGCAGGATGCCGCCCAAATATGTCATCAAAATCAACCACGCACTGTATTTCTTCACCCTGCTTTTTCTGGCCGTCAGCGTTGTCCGGCTGGTGCTGCATATTGTCTTTGAAATCCACGCCATTCCGCCGAACAACCTTTTTTTGGGCGTTGTAGCGATCGTTGCCATTATCCTTTGGATTTCAAGGTATCCTAGGCTGAGTCTTCTGATTATAACACTGGGGAGCGTTGTCTGGGTGATATTCCAGGTCTTGTCTCAGATACCACAGTGGAACATGGACCTCTTTCTTGCCGGGTATCAATGCATCTGCGATATCTGTACGCGCTACGCCCAGCCCACGGTGCTGGTTCAAATCTTTTTATCCATGGGCTTCATCAATTTTTCTCTCAGCTACATGCTCTCGGTCCGGGACAAGCCATTCTATGGAGTTTCCCTGGGAAGTGTGCTGCAGGAACAATTTCCAGAGCATGGGCAGATGTTTGTTTTTTACACCTGCCTTATTTTGATCGGGCTGTATTCCAGCGGCATGAATTACCACATTGTGGCCCTCACCTGTCTGTCCGGCGCAATTCTTTCCCTGGTATATACCAGCTATATGTCCATGCTGTTCACCTTCAGCCAGTTGTCTAAGCAAGCCATGGTGGAGTACTACCTTGTCCATTCCCCGGTTCCCCCTCCGTCGAACGGTCAGAAAATCGAAGCGTATACATCCTTCAACCGCCTTTTGGCTGCTTCGGATTACATCAACGCATACTATAAGGCAAACGGCTCCGTCCCGCAGGAGGTGTCCGCCAATCTGTGGAAACGCCTTTTCGACTGCCAGCAGTATTTACTGGCTCTCTCCTCCCCCAACGGGAGCAACCCAGGGCTGCCGCAGGCGCAAGCGGAACCAGCCGGCTCCCCTCCGGTTTCCTCAGCCGAACATCCATATCCCCTTCAACCAGGGGATCAGCTGGAAAACCTCGCGATATACACCCGGCTGGTCATATGCGCCGCGGCGGCTTGGCGGCATATACTGCAGGACCTGCCTCCTGACCAGCAGAGCGAAACGATCTGCTATGTGCTTCAGGCGGGTCTTCGGGACAAGCCGGACTTTCTGCAGGCATGCGAATCCTTTATATCGGCTGAGGACAGCCATTTCCGCAAGGACATGGAAACTCCTCTGCGTGACGCCCTGCCGCTATGCGGGCTGATTTCTTATCTGCGCAGCAAGAACAATCTGTCCATTGATGCGCCTGGGCAGTATTGGAATGACTTTGAAAAGTGCTTTCAGTCTGTCTATCGGATCCGGCTGGTCTATTCCCGCACGGCTGTTCAAATGGGCTATACATATGCACTCGATGCGATTCCTCAAATCCTGTTTCTTCTCTTGGAGGCCACGCTGCTGATTGAGGCCTCTTCCCTGGAAAAGGATTACTATACACCTTCCCCTGATTACCAAGCCTTTTGGATACGGTTGAAGAAACGGGAGCGCGGGTTTCAGCTTACGGCCAGGGACTGTTCCTGGTTTTCAGACTGGGCTCTTGGCATTGTATGTTCCTATAAAATCGACTGGTTCCGCTCTCACGAGGGGATGCTGTCCGCCTATCTGATTTATCAGCAGCTATTCCATATGCTCCGGCAAGACGGCGGCGCTTATGACGCGGAAGACGAGAAAGCATGACCGCGATGCGTTTTCCGCTGGAAAGGGGAAACCTTAATGGCAGATAGAAACAAATCCTTAAATCTTATGGTAATCGAACTGTCCAAATCATCCCAGGACGCCAGCTTGAAGGACAAGCTGGAATCCTCAGATGACGGTTATCTGTGTCTGGGACATTTCGACTATTTCCGCGTCTCTCCCCCGAACGGAGAAGATCCCCTTCAGGCGATTGAATCCGATTTTAAAAAGCGGGACAACTATAATTACCCGCTGTACATTCTCCACAACCCTATGGACGATTCCACCCCGCTGGCCAGCTTCTGGAAGACCCGGTCATGCTTTATGAGCATTTCCCGCGTCCATTTCTGCCCTACCGCAAAGCACCGGGTGACTCAGCTCCGGTCCGCACTGCAGGACCTGCACGAAGGCGCCCCGCTGGCAGACGGACAGCCGGGTGAACTCAGTATCCGCGTTTTGGGCGAACGGGTCCACGCGGTCTTCTATCACACGCTGGAGCTCAGTGACCTGGTGGTGATCCTCAAGACCAATTCGATCCTTTCCTGTCTGGAATCCATTCGCCGGCTGATGGAGGTCGCGCAAGTGGGCGACGTCTACTCTTTTTGCGGAGTCCACGGCAACCTCTGCCGCCCGGAAACCGATGCGGCAATTCAGGCATGGGACAAAGAGGAGGCGGCCCGCCCTCAACGTTGCTTTGATCTCAGCGCAAAGGACGCAATGGCCCAGAAGATTCCTTATGCCAGTATGCGTTTTTCCGTGACTTCCACCCATAACGCGAAGAAATTTTGGGAAAACACCAGCCGTTCTCCCCACTTCATCTCCGGGACCGCAGATGCAATCATCAATTTCAACGGCGCGTCTGTCAAGGAACTGGTAAACTATATTTCTTACCTTGCCATTCGAACGGTCGACATTGGCCGGGGCAGTCGCATCAGCGCCTACGATGCTTTCGGAGATATCATCACTCGGATTGGCTGTCAATATGGCAGCACCTATATAAAAGCGCTGGCCCCAGGCCCCAAAGAACCCATCTATGGGCTGAAGAAAGCGCAGGAAAGCATAAGGGGTGCGGTAAGCCGCCTTCCGCAAAAGGATACCCGCTGGTTTGATATCCTGGCTTCCCAGACCGATTCGTTGATTACCATGATGGGAAACTGCATTACGGACGACCTGTCCATTCTGATCTGGCCGAGCGTACAAGCTCTGATAGACCGCCTTACCTACCTTTTGCGCAGCAGGCCTGCTTTAAAACGGACCCAGGAAGCGGAGGTAGGGAAGTTTCTGGACAGCTGGAACATCGTGGAGAACGATATTTCCCGTCTGGAAGGGCAGCTGTCGCAAAAGCCGGAGCTGCTGCCTTCCCGGTATTACATCCCGGCAACGCTGTTGGCATTTTACATGGCGCTGCTTCACGAATACAATGAATACCTGCTGACAATCAACCGGGATGAAGATCAAGGCTATATACCTCTGCTGACCTACAACGTCGAACCCCGCGCCCGCACCCTTTGCGTTTTGGACCCCAGCATGGATGGGCTTCGTGACGCCTACAACAAGGCAACCCCTCTGCTGGTCTCCATGCCGATTTCCATGTTGTATTGCCCCATGGAAGCCGTTATCGTGCTTTGTCACGAGCTGTCGCATTACGTGGGGGCTTCCACCAGGCTCCGGGAAAGACGTTTTGAGCTGGTTTTGACAAGCCTCGCAGAGCTGATTGCCATACAGTGGAAATTAGATGGCCGCAATACATACCCCCTATGCAGGGACGGCTCTGTAAAAGTCCAAAAGGCACTGTTTAAAAAACTGAAAGGACTTTACCCCTCCCACGCACAATACTACATTGCCGACCTCAAAATGTATCTCAATGAGGCCGTTATCGAAACCTTCTACGACCGGAGTCTCCGCTCCAATTTGCTGCAGCACAATCTGGAGAATACGGACCTTGCGCTTTCCGTTATGCTCCACTATGCGAAGGCCTTTGATGAGCACCAACAGAACCGAGCCTTGCACGAAATCTGGGAAAGGACAGGAAAGCTCCTCACACTGTACCGGGAATGTTACGCGGATCTGACGGCGGTCATGGCTTTGGAATTGAGTGCGGAAGAGTACATGCTGAATATATTCTACCGTGAGGCAAAGTACATTGAGGAAACATCCTCCATTCGGGCAAGGATGCGGCTGCAAGTGCTTCAAATCCAGGCGGCCCTGGTGCTCCAGACGCTGAACAAAGACTTTGCGTCTCCGTTGGATGCTGCCCTGCCCCTCTCGAAAGAGCAGTTAGCGTGGTTGGAGAACTGGGAGAAAGACGTCAATTATTATCGGGAAGCATTTCGGACCGGAAAAGACGTCTCCGTCAGAAATTCAACCGGTATCATCATGTATGTAGGGGAGTATTCCAATCTGTCGCGCTACTTGGAAGAATGCAGGGACGCGTTGGAGGAAGGCCTTAAGCGCCCGGAGGTGCAGGCCAAACGGGGAAAACTGACTCAAATGGCTGCCATGGTAAGAAACTGCTTTGAGCTGGCCAGTATCCAAAAGGGAATCATGTCGTACCGGGACACTCTGCTGAATTCCTGCGGCTGATCGTACAGGATATGGTGCTCTCCCACAAATGAGAGGCAGCCGGACGGCTTTCAGATCATATTATAAAATACACCACGGGATAGGAGTGTAAACCAAAGATAACACTCAAATATACTGCGAACAACATCTGCCTTTTTCTCATGAATCGCGATTTCCTCCCCATTCATAACATAGCCATATGGAAGTTTCATAGCTGCCTAACTTTCTAAAACATAAATAAAAGCAGATCTAAGAGAGAACTCGTCTCCTCAAATCTGTTTTCTGGTACCTGTGATATGTAATTATAGCCAATTTTTAACTTCTAATTTGATCTAATCTAACCAAAAACACCAAAACCTGCGTATAACTGTCGTTAAACGCAGGTTTTGTCTACAATGTCTTGTGTTGACAAAAAAGATGCAGATGTACAACCGTTATGTTACAACAATTTCTCGATTTCCAACCTTTACGGCGCAAAAATCTCGAAAGTTCCGTATTATGTATAAGTTTGGAATACAAAAAGGGAGCATCTTAGTCCGCTACTTCTCTGGAGTTTGTCGATATTGGGTGCACTTTTCAAAATTTTCCCTTTATCATTGCATGTCTTTGTTGTATAATGGAGTTCATAAAGTAGTTTTGTCAGTAAGTTGTATTTTTATCGATTTTTCAATACAATAGATCAATGTCCTGAGGAGTATATATGTCAGATTATCAGAAATACAATGATATATTTAACAAAGAAATTTTTCAAAAAAGCAAGGGCATAATATTCTCCTTTTCTCAATTGAATGATAAAAATGATAAATATGTATATTGTCCCTATAGTCATGCAATTTCGGAAGATGCTGTTGAGCAACTCGGTGCGCTAATGCGGCGAAATTTATTTTTCTATAGCTTTGGTGAGACAGAAGTTATCGAATACTATGAAAGTGGTTGCTTTGATACCATGGAAAGAGCGGCCAGATACGCATATAAGAATAGACTCCCCAAAAGAGCAGACATTACTGATGGCCTTCCAAGTGAAACACTATTAGATTTACTCGTTCAATTGTATAACCCCAATGCCTATAAATTGGCAGTTAGGACAATTTTTCGCCAAGATGATAATAATGAGATTAAAGGATACGACCTAACCTATTTCACGAAAGATGAATCTGGGATTTCGTTATGGCTTGGACAGGCAAAGCTCGGTGAAATCGCTTATTGCAAATCCGGAATCAATCGGGATTTACTCGAGAAGTTTGAACCGACTTATCTGTCTAAACAACTATTTTTCGTTTGCACAAAACGTGTCGCTCTTACTGACGATGCGAAAGATATTCTTAAGACCATTGAAAAAATCAACATTTGTACAACGGATGAGGGTAACAGTACCCGAGCTGAGAAGTTGATTGCCCACCTGCAAGATCATAAAATAGCTGTTAAAATTCCTTGTTTATTGGCCTATGGAAAAATAGAACCTTACCAAAATGCATCCAAACTATATGAACAAATTGAAACAGAGGTTCAGGAAATTAGAAATTATTTTGATAAACATGTGTACTCCTTCAAGGGGTTTGCCCCAGAAATTGTATTTTATGTATTCCCCATTGAAAGTATTGAGCGTCTAAGAAACAAGGAGACGGGATTCTATGCAGGACTATGTTAATCGACTGCTCTTAGCAATTAACCGATATGATCCTAATGACGTTCAGACTGTTAACCATCTTAGAGACTTAGTTTGCTGGATTTCCGACAATGATTCTTTAAAAAAGGATTCGATTATCGCGAATTTACTTTATATTGCTTCTCAGAAAATGCGTGTATTTGGTTATAATATGCTGAATGGATTTTTAGAGGAACCAGTTCCATCAAGCAGCGTTCTTGATGATTTTGGAAATGCTGCAATTGTCAATTTATATCGTTCTCAAGTTAACCGCGTTAATATATTAGATCAATCTCAAAAAGAAGTAATAGATACATTTCAGAGTATATCTCCTCGACGTTTGTTAGTTAGTGCGCCAACATCTTATGGAAAGACTTTTTTGATGAGAGAGATTGTATTTTTGAACAAGGAACGATATAGGAATATCCTCCTGATATTTCCTACAGTTGCCCTTCTTTTGGAAAATGCGCGCATGATGTCAAAATTTGTCTTAGAAAATGAACTAAGCTATCATATTGTAAAAACAGTAGATGCGGTATGTGATGATGATTCTCCACAGATATTTGTCTTTACTCCTGAACGCGCATTGCAGTTAATTGCATCGTTTCCAGATATCAAAACTGACTTCTTTTTCTTTGATGAAGTCTATAAAATTGATGAAGACTACTGTGGTGATGTAATAGACGAAAACGGTGACAAGGAAAGCGCACAGTCACAGCGTCAAAATAGTTTATCAGAGAATGATGGCTTTTTAGAAGAGGATCGGGGTAAGACCTTTAGGATTGCACTGTATCTTTTAGCGAAAACCGTTGAAGAGTACTACTTAGCGGGACCAAATCTAAATAAAGAACAGTTCGGCTTAGGAATGAAACGCTTTTTAGAGAGAAATCAGATAAAAATAAAAGAAATTCTTTTTGAGCCGACACTTCGAATTGCAGTAAATGCCTATAGTAAAGTAATAGAAGAGCATCTTCCGGCTTCATTGCCCGAACCAAAAACGAAATCTCTTGTTCCTGTAAAATCAAAGATTAACGATAAAATTAGAGATGTTGTCACATACATAGGCAAGAAGAATTACGGAAAAACGCTGCTATATTGCACAACTCCTGCAAAAGCCATTGAGTATTCCAATAAACTGGTTGAGAGTATTGGCTGCGATGAAATATATGAACGCTATCCAAATGAATTCAAGAATTTTATTTCCCATATCAAAAAAGAATACGATGTTGATAATTACGTCGAAGAGTGGAGTTTGATTAAAGTTCTTCAGAATGGTTTCGGAATGCATCATGGTAAGCTTCCTAAATATATACAACAGGAAATATTAGAGCAGTTTAATAATGGGGTATTCAATATTCTATTTTGCACTTCAACAATAGTTGAAGGAGTAAATACAGATGCCCAAAATATGATTATACTTAATCCTTCCAAAGGGCGAAAAAAACTAACACCGTTTGATATAAAAAATATTAAGGGCAGAGCAGGAAGATATTATCATTGCTTTATCGGTAGAGTATTTTATATGAATAAAGAATTATGGCGAAAGATTTTGCAATTTCCAGCCCTAACCTTATGTAACTCGGCAAATGGTGGCAAAGCCTTGATTTTCAGGCGTTTCCGCCATTTGCCGTTTGGGAGAGTTGTTCGCATATCTCGGCGTATCCAGGCGTGACTTTGCGCTGAAACGTAGTACGGAAGTAGTAAACTCGGCCTTTTGCTTCCTTCTTACTACGCGGCCAGCCGCTCCATCTCCGCCTTTACGGAACAGGCGTCAACATGGGTGTAATAGTCCAGCGTCATGGTGATGTTGGCGTGGCCCATGATGTACTGCAACGCCTTGGGGTTCATACCGGCATTTGCCATGCGGGTACAGAACGTGTGCCGGAGGGAGTGCGGGGTGATGTTGGGCAACTGCTCCTTGTGCTGCTTGTTGTACTTTTTCACAAGGCCCTTAATCATGGCATTGTAATTGGCCCCCACTCTCGGAGTCCCGTCCTTCTTGAGAAACAGGAAGTTGGTGTACCCGTCCACCGTGATGGTGGCTTTCTTCCCCCGATTCTTCACTACACGCTTCAACGCCCGATAGACCGGCTCACTCATGGGGATTTCCCGGTAGCCGTTCTTGGTCTTGGGCGTTTCAATGTAGTAGCCGTTCTCGCTGTCCCGCAAAAGCTGGTGGTCTACCCGGATCAGCCGGTTCTTCAAGTCAAGATTCGTGGTCAGCCCGCAGAACTCGGAAATGCGCAGCCCGGTTCCCAGCAGAATGATAAGCTCATCGGCGTACTTCTGATACACAGGGTCATTCTGCGCAAAGTCGATCAGGCTTACCTCCTGCTCCGGCGTCAGCACGGTTTTCTCGCCCCTGTCGTCCTCCAGAACTTTGTTCAGGGCAAAGCTGAACGGATTTTTGCGAACACAATCGTCCTCAATGGCGATGAAAAACGCCGCCCGGAGGGAACGCTTGTAGTTGCTGATGGACTGGAAGCTAAAGCCCTTTTCCCTCATGCGGATGGCCCACTCCTTTGCGTCGGAGGGCTTCACCGCGTCGATGCTTTTCCCGCCGAGAGGGTCGTCCCGCAGAAGGCCCATCAGGTACTCCCGCTGTTTCTTGGTGCCCCGCTTCACATCCGCCCGCTGGCTGTTCTGCTTGGCGTAGAGCTGGCAGACGGTCATTTTTTTGCCCACGGTGTCGATGCCATCCGCAATATCCCGGTTGATCTCCTTTTCCTTTTCCCGGAGGGAAACATCGTCCCGCTTGCCTGCCGGGGTCTTGTCCGTGGCTACCAGCTTCCAGGCATAGACGAATTGAGGTTTGCCGGTGCTGTCCGTGTATTTATATGCGTATCTCCCGTCTTTTCGCTGGCTCTCTCCAGTTCTTAAAATGCGGCCTTTGCTGTCACGTCGTTTTTCCGCCATTGGTAAAACTCCTTTCCAAAACTGGAACGAGCCTTGATACGACTTGACTATATTCTATCATATTTCCGGCTCAATACAAATCTGCGATCAGATCACATCCAGAGAGTCAATGACCTTTTCAAACTGCCTGCGCTTGATCTGGATGCGGTTCCCGTTCATTATCAGCCAGTTGGCGTCCGGGTTTTCCTCCGCCAGTTTCCGCAGCTTCTTTTCCCCGATGCGGAAATACTTGGCCGCTTCCTCGATGGTCAGGGTGTACTTCTCCCAAATGGGCACGTCAGGATAACTCATACCCCCGCCCCTCCTTTCGGCGTGACCACATACTCCATGCCGGGGCGCTGGCCGCAGTAGACGCAGACCTCCTTTTCAGCCTGTCCCGGCGCGGCCTCCCGCAAAGCAAAAGCGCCTGTGCCG